>CAZACF010000139.1:2345-6299 GCA_964483565.1 uncultured Syntrophomonas sp.
CGATGGTTTCAAGGGGATTTCTTGTTTTAACGGGTTCCATGATTACTACCTCCTCATTATATTTTGTTCTAAACATCGCTGCTAAATATTACATACTGCAATAAGTATAACAGATAGGAAATGCCCGAATATAGAGGATTGAATAATTGCCTGGTAATAAATCTGTTCGCCAGCCGCGGCAAGCTGTATCGCCTGCTGCAACAGGGTCAGGCAGAAAAAACACTTAGAGGGGACAACTGACTAACAGCCAATTGTCCCCTGAAAAACATCCTTTATATTGATTTGGATTTCATATCATTCGGGAATTGGAAAAAATGAAAATAACCGAAACCTAAGGATAGCAGTCCTATTAATATCTTTGGACGATCGCATTAATTGCAGTACTCTCTGTTTCAATTTCATTTACTGTGGTGCCGCCTTCAACGTCAATTCTAATGATTTCTACGGTGTATATGCAGCACCCGTGGTGGCAATGGATTTCGCTATCCGTGAAAGTGAAGCTGAATGGAAGTGATTCTACCGTATCAAATTCAAGTTCATATGTCTCTAATACAGTGCTAATTCCATTACATGTTCTTCTTAAGGCAATTAACAGCTCGACTTCATTTCCATCCTCCACCTCGATGATGGTTGAGAAATCTATTTTCACCAGTGCTCTTCTTAAAAGCGCGCAACTAATTGCCAGTCTTGCCAATTCGATGGAAACATTGCCTTCTGGTACGTTGCTCAAATCGATGTTAAACCCTGTTCCGGGAATTAAAAATATATTATTCCGGGGCCGATCGCAGCAATCTGAAGCATGTGATTCCGGTGAGATCCAAAATACATGCTCTGCTGATACCCATGGGCTGAATTTTGCACAATGCCGATTACTCATTCGATTCACCTCCCTATAAAGTTAGTACATTATATTTCCTGAGATACCTAAATGTTACATAACTAAAATCATAACTTTATAGGATTTAAGTGAGTGAATTAATGATCCGGTTACAAATCTAGGTCCTGCTGCCTCATATTAGATTTTATGAATTTTTATTGACTGTTACAGGCGAAAGCTAGTTTTATGGTATTGGGAGAAAAATAAAAACCAGAAATGTTTCACGTGAAACATTTCTGGTCGGGCAGTGAGAGGAGAAAAAACGATAATCGCCGGCCAGAGGGCGGATCTGTAATCACGTTTCTGGTTTAAAAATATCTTCGACCGTGATAGTATTTGGATTATATCTTAAACAAATCGATCAAGCCGGATGAATTTAATTCTGAGTGCAAAGATGAAAACGAGAAAGGATCAATCAATGCCAATCGATGCGGATAAATTTTATGATCTCCTGGCTGATTGTGAAAAATGTTTTGGTTTATGCTGCGTAGCGCTTTGGTTTTCAGCTTCGGAAGGGTTTCCCCATGAAAAAGAAGCCGGGCAGCCCTGCATCAACCTGCTGTCCAATCATCGCTGCAGTGCCTACGGCAGTCTAAGGGAGCAGGGACTTAGAGGCTGTATTGCTTTTGATTGCTTTGGCGCAGGACAAAAGGTGGCCCAGGTCAGTTTTGCCGGGAACGATTGGCGCAAAGTCCCGCAGTCAGCACAGCAAATGTTTAATGTGTTCCTGATCATGCGGCAGTTGCATGAAATGCTCTGGTATTTGAAGGGTGCCCTTACGTTGCAGGCAGCCCAGCCTATCCATGACAAGGTAAGCGCCAAGTTGGACGAAATCGAACGCCTCACTATGCTCAGTCCGGATGATTTGGAAAAAATTGATATGGCGGCGATCAGGGCAGAAGTAAATCCATTGCTGCAGCAGATCAGTGAACGGGTGCGCAAAGAAGCGCGGCGCGACAAAAAGGATCGCCCGGGACGCTCCAAGATTCGGCCTTACGCCGATCTGGTTGCGGCTGACCTGCGAAAAACGGATCTCGTCGGGGCAAATTTACGGGGTGCGTTGCTTATTGCTGCCGATCTGAGGGGAGCTGATCTGGGCGGGACTGATTTCATCGGCGCAGATTTTCGTGATGCCGATCTCAGCGGAGCAGATCTAAGCCGCGGCATATTCCTTACGCAGGTTCAAATCAACCTGGCTAAAGGGAATCTTCACACCAAGCTGCCCCCGTTTCTTAATCATCCTGCGCATTGGAACGGCGTTGTCGAGTAGGCTGGGAAAATTATCATTGTATATACCCTTATTTGACTATTGACAAACCGAATTTGGGCCGATAGAATTTAGGTTACTTACATTTTTGCAAACTGATGAGTCAGAGAAGTAAGCTTGATGCTGAACTTACAGAGAGTCGCAGGGGTTGAGAATGCGGCAGTGAACAGGCAGGCTGAATGGACTGACGAGGGTGGCTGCTAAATGGGAACAGAGTAGTGGCCGACGGGATTCTCTGCCCGTTACCAAGGGAGCACGCATGATGGTGCGTGAAATGAGTGGGTCGTATGGCCAATTTGGGTGGTACCGCATGAGTTTGGAACTCGTGTCCCTTAGGATAGGGATACGAGTTTTTTGTTATTTATGGGCAAACTCATAACAAAATTGCTGGCCGAAAATAAAAATAGAAAATGAAGAATGAAAGGGGTAAAGACAATGTCAAGAGTACCGTACAAAACCTATCTGACGGAAGAGGAAATGCCGAAGCAGTGGTATAACATCCGTGCCGATATGAAAGAACAGCCCGATCCTATGTTAAATCCAGGTACACTTCAACCGTTAACATCACCGCAGGATTTATATTCGGTATTTTGTGAAGAACTTTGTAAACAGGAAATGGACGGTCAAACCAGATATTATGATATTCCGGAGGAAGTTCTCGATTATTACAAGACGTTTCGTCCATCACCGTTGATTCGCGCCTATCATCTGGAAAAAGCGCTGGATACACCAGCCAAAATCTATTTTAAATTTGAGGGCAACAATACCTCCGGCAGTCACAAACTGAATGCTGCCGCCGCTATGGCTTATTATGCCAAAACCCAGGGGCTGACCGCTCTGACCACGGAAACCGGCGCCGGGCAATGGGGAACCGCCTTGTCGATGGCCTGTGCCCATTTTGGCCTGGATCTGACCGTATATATGGTCAAGGTTTCATACCAGCAAAAACCGTTTCGCAAGGCAGTGATGGAAACCTACGGCGCACAAATCATCCCTAGCCCATCTGATACAACCGAAGTAGGACGCACCATCCTGGCTAAAGATCCCAACACCGGAGGCAGTCTGGGGTGCGCCATCTCGGAAGCGATTGAAGTGTCGATGCGCGATGACAACTGCCGCTATGCGCTGGGTTCGGTTTTAAATCAAGTGCTGCTGCATCAATCAATTATTGGTCTGGAAAGCAAGATCGCCATGGAGAAGATCGGCGAGTATCCGGATGTTATCATCGGCTGCGCCGGTGGCGGTTCCAACCTGGGCGGCTTGATGGCGGCCTTCATGCAGGATAAACTGACCGGCAAGAAAGATGCCCGTTTTGTTGCCGTGGAACCAGCTTCCTGTCCATCCATGACCCGCGGCAAGTATGCCTATGACTTCTGTGATACGGGAAGAATCACCCCGCTGGCCAGAATGTACACCCTGGGCAGTGATTTTATCCCTTCTCCCAATCATGCCGGCGGACTGCGTTATCACGGCATGTCGCCCATTCTGTCCAAGCTGTATCATGACGGTTACATGGAAGCGATCGCGGTCGAACAAAATAAAGTATTTGAAGCCGCGACCATGTTTGCCAAACTGGAACAAATTCTGCCTGCGCCAGAATCGGCCCATGCCATATACGGTGCCGTGCAGGAGGCCCTGAGATGCAAAGAGTCCGGTGAAGCTAAAACCATCCTGTTCGGCTTGACCGGCACCGGTTATTTTGATATGCAGGCCTACACCCAGTTCAACGAAGGCACCATGAACGATTATATCCCAACCGATGACGACCTGCAGAGAGGCTTTAACGGACTGCCCAAAGTAGACTAATAAA
>CAZACF010000140.1:0-6215 GCA_964483565.1 uncultured Syntrophomonas sp.
ATACGCCTCTCAGCATTACGCATAATATCATGCACCAATCCCAGATTGGGTTTGACACCTGGAGCACAACCCGCCCCTTCTCCCAGAGCAGCTGTTTTTTGTTGCTGAAATTGATTGTTACTTTTCACGATACTTCGTAAAAATATCATTTCATTGTTAAGCATGTTTCCATATGGTTCCAGTAAATTTAAAGCATCTTGATGACGAA
The DNA here is from genome assembly GCA_964483565.1 of uncultured Syntrophomonas sp. GTDB lineage: Bacteria > Bacillota > Syntrophomonadia > Syntrophomonadales > Syntrophomonadaceae > Syntrophomonas_B. The sequence goes on from CAZACF010000140.1 coordinate 209, forward strand.
ACTCTTCCCAAGCCTGGAAGCCGCGGCATATCACTGATATAACCTCCAATGTCCTGACCGCCTTGATTTTGCCAGGCAGTTGAGAGCAAAGGTTTTCACACAACTCTGCACAGGCAATATAATCCTTGTTTTTAAACAGTTCTTCCAACGTTAAGTGTTGCCTCATCAGCATAATTGGTGTCCATTCAGTCTGCCTGAGCATTTCGGTTCCGGAATCAACTTTTGTCAGTTTTATCCTCGGTCCGCTGACGATATAAATCTCAACCTCTCCATGATCAATAGCTGCCATTGCTAGCCCTGACGACATGGTTTTGGTCCCGCCAGTATAATCTATTCTCGTTATACTTCCGGGAATTTTCTTTTTAGCTGTTTTAATCGCCTTCATGGCAGCCTGATAACAAGCTGCCAAATCATCCAAATCTCTGACAAATATTTTTTCATATTGTTCAGCACTCAAACCCGTTTGGGCAACGATAGACACACGGTATTCTTCATTTGTTACTCGGCAAGGCTTGCCCGATCCGTCAACCAATTTCTCGCTTCCGACTGTATTGAATGTTTTATCGTCCTGCGAACATATGAAGATGGTGTAATCAGGGTTGCTCTTCTGTATTGATTTCACCAGTGGTTCCCAGGATCCACCAACCGTGATGATAAGCACCAACGCCATTATTTTGCCTCCCCAAATTCAATTAGGAGTGTTATTAAGTTTTTATGTTATATAAATATGGAATTTATTTCTGCATTTTTACTTATAATTCCCTAAATATATCGGTATTTCCTTTAGTCAAGTTCTCCCACTGTTCGACGATTAACCCGAATTATTATCATGAAGCATTTAACCTTAATCTTCCGTCTGTTAAACATCGTTCAGTTTTTTGTCATTAACCAGACATATTGTGAGGCACAATACATCTCTTTTCACGAACAATAAGAAACAGCAGTAACAATGATATGTCACTGCTGTTTCCAATTCTTGAATCAACGGTATTATTAAATCCCTTCCAAATCAAAAGGCGGGGTGTATTCTTCCCGGGCGCTGCTGCGCTCCTGCATAAAACCGCTGGTCAGTCCCAGACGGATGGCCTCGGCCACTACCGCTTCATATTCAAAAGTAGTAACCCGACGGTTGATTTCCGGTTGCTCGCAGCTTTTGTAAACCGGGGTGTACTGGCTCATCAGGCTTACCATAAACTGATCCGGCGGCAGGTTGTCACGCAGCCATTGCAAGATGGCTATACTATCCTGTCTGGCGCCGGGCAGGACCATATGACGGATCACAACCCCCTTCTGCAGCAGGCCTTCTTCATCGAAAACCAGACCGTCAGTCTGCGTGATCATTGCTTTTATCGCCGTCGTTGCAACTGCAAAGTAATCCCGGGCGCGGGAGTATTTCCAAGCCAACTCGTTGCTGCAATATTTACAATCCGGCAGGAAAACGTCCACGTATCCCTTAAGTGCCTGGATGACCTCAACCCGTTCATAGCCGCTGCTGTTGTATACCACAGGAATATGCAGTTGGCCTTTGACAAGGTCCAGGGCAGGTAAAATTTGATCCAGATAGTGCGTGGCGGTGACCAGATTGAGGTTATGCGCGCCCTGTGCCTGCAGTTCCATACAGATCTCGGCCAATCGTTCTACCGAAATCTCTTGTCCAAAGCCGGCGCTGCTGATCTGATGGTTCTGGCAATAGCAACACCGCAACGTACAGCCGCTGAAAAAGATGGTGCCGCTGCCCCGACTGCCGCTGATACAAGGCTCCTCCCAGAAATGCAGCGCCGCCCGGGCCGCTTTGATCCGGCTGCCGCTTTGGCAAAATCCAATTTGATTATGGCGGTCAATCCTGCACAGGCGCGGACATAAATTACAGGGGTTGCTGCTCAGAGCAAATGCAGTTTTACTGTCTCTCTCATGCATATAATTCTGCTCCCAAGGGTTTTGCATAATAACTCAATACCAATTATTATTCAATTTCAAAAAGTCATCCTGCACATTCGCGAAGCTACCTCATCTTGACCTTAGTCCTGTATGTATACCCCCTGGATCTATCAGGGACGGGGTTATCTTCTTTTTTTAACAGCCGTATCGGGCAGAAAATTCGTCGATGATATCCAGCAATTCCTGATACAATACCGCGCGGACACCTTTGATGATAGGGGGCGGGATATATTTGTAATAGGCCTGGGCAATCCCTCCCGCCATACAAGCAATGGTATCACTGTCGCCGCCGATCGATACCGCTTTCCTAATGGCGTCCTCATAGTCCCGTGATTTCAAAAAGGCAATTATGGCCTGAGGTACTGACCCCTGGCAGGTCTCATCGAACTGGTAGGTCTTCTTGATATCACTCAGGTTCTGGCTTAAATCATAGCCAAACAATGCTTCTATTTGCTGCTTAATATAAGATTTCTTCTGCCCATGCCGGGCCAGCAAGATGGTCAACGCCACCGCTTGGGCACCTTTGATTCCTTCCGGGTGGTTATGGGTCACGGCTGCGCTTTTGGCCGCTTCCGTCAAAACTTCTTCGACACTATCAAAGGCAAACCCCACCGGACTGACCCGCATGGCCGAACCATTGCCAAAACTGTTGTAGGGAGCAAGGGATTCAGAGCGCAGCCATTGGCAGAACCGCCCCCCATAACCTGCATCAGGATATTTCAAGCCATATTGCTTGATGGTACGCGCGTATTCCTTACCGTGCAAAATGCAATCCGCCACGGCTACCGTTAATACGGTATCATCGGTAAACCGCGACCACATACTGAACAGTTGAAAATCGGTACGTTTGGTATTATTGAATTCAAAGGGTGAGCCGATGACATCACCAGCTATCGCTCCAATCACATTTGCCCCTCCTCTGTCTGGCTTGGGCTGCTATTCCTTTTTGCGGCTGACCGTTAGTCGATAATCATCATGATTGGTAAATGCGTAGGGCAGGAATTGCTCTGCCTCCACCTCGGCCAGATAACGGCCGGTGCCAATGGTATCATATTGGGAATAGGAAGCTCCCACGATTTTAACCACGGGTATATTTCCATAGACATCCATGAGGGTCTCTGTCAGGATAAGCTGATTGACTTTACAAATTTCCAAAGAATGAATGGTGCTGTTGAAAGTCACATTGACCAGGCGGACATTCTCGATGCCTGTAGCATCGGGTTTAAAAGCGTATTTAAAATGAAAGGTTTGCAGCGTGGATGTGGCTGGAGGGGTTTTGGTCCGTTCGGCTACCGCTTCCAACCTGATTAATTCCTGTCCGTATCTTTCCACCGTGCCAGTTAGTTCATGGCCGTTGCGGACGATCCTGGTTTTACCAACCTTTTTGGGTTCCCCCCACAATTCCCGACCGAAAATAACCGCGGTGTCAGAATTCATTACATATCCCAGTCCATAATTTCCCGCCAGCTCCTGATAACGACTGGCCACCAGGCAGGTCATGCCTTTGTATTGATCTGTCACCTGCATGCTGATGGTTACCAGCGGCTCATCGGCCGGCTCCAGGGGCGGCGGCAAGATCTCCCGCACAAACTCCGCAGTCGTCTCAAATACTACGTCCAGGGCATTGATCCCGGTAAAATTGGGCACAAATTTCTGCAGCATGGCCTGTATTTCCGTGGGATTTAAAACACATTTCATAGAATTCATCCTTTCGTGGGAATATTATACCGCCTTCCTTATTGTAAACCCTGCAGCTTTCAATTCAAATTTTCCTGGCCATCAGATTAACAAGCCGATCACCAACCTGTAAGCTACTATTGTTATTTCTCTTTAGACAGTAAAAATCCCCCCTCTCGAGGAGAAAAACAACCGGATATTTTGAGACCACTGAAAAAGTCACACGATTATCTTATCCTGAACAAAGTAAAGCGGTTTCTTCACTGTATTTGACCTAAAATTACCAATCACTACAAAATTCCCAGTAAAAAAATCAGCTCCCCGGAACATCTTATCCGGGGAGCTGATTACAGGCTTTGAACCAGGCCTAACTGCTTCTTAGTGATGGTGATGATGGTGATGGTCACCATGGTGGCTGCAGCTAACGTCGCGATCCACCAGTTCACCGCTTAAGTATTGGGTCAACACACTTTCGCAGTTGCCTGAGGCGCCTTTGATGACTTGCAGCCCTTTCTCTTTCAGGGCTTGCAGGGCCGGTTGACCGATTCCGCCGGTGATCACCAGTTCTACCCCTTCATTCACAAACAAAGCCGACAGGCCGCCATGATTATGCTGCAGCGCCTGGCTGCCAATCGTTTTACGATCTACCACCTGTCCATCCTCAATCGTAGCGATCAAGAACTCCTTGCTTTGTCCAAAATGCTGGTTCAATTTGTCTCCGTCTTTCGGCATGCCGATTTTCATGCGCTCGTCCTCCTTTTTTCTATTATATCGTGAATCACAAAATTACATGTAATGACGAAAAGTCAAAACCATGGCCCTCTTTCTGTCCATTTCCCTGCAGCAGATACCTATTACGATGCCAAACACAGCCGCTGGACCGTTACGAAATGATCAATTGCGTCCCCTCGGCCAGCGCAGTCAGTCGCACCGTTAAGAAATTGTCAAACCCGTCTCCTCTTCCTCCGGTTGCAGTTGGGGAGATGAATCTTCCGCCAAGACGTCGGCCGGATCTTCGGCTGAATCGTCAGCTGGTTTGATCTTCTCCCACCATTTCTGATGACGATGGATCACATAGTCCCGATCAATTTTGCCGGTAAACATACTCGCCACCAGCGGACGGTTGGCTTTTATTAAAAAAGCCAATACGTGAATAATCACCGACAGCAGCAGAATTACCGTAAAGAAATTATGAATCTGCGCCAGCCAAAATACCGTTCCGGAAGAAAAGTCGACGCCGGGTAGATTTTTATACACCTTCATCATCCCGGTTACGATCAGAACCAAAATGGAAAAGGCAGTGACCGCAAAGGCCAGGCGCTGTTCAGCCAAATATTTGTCATTGTGCGGTTCCTCGGCCAGGCCCACCATGGCTGCAAATATCTGCAGCGACTCCCGCAAGTCCCCTTTTCTGGGGATGATGTCCCACCGGCGGGTCGCGATCAAATAGGTAACATAGTAAACACTAATAAATATTAGAATAATGGCAGCTACATAATGGGCATGCAAAGTAATGTAAAAATCACTGGACCAGCCCAAACCCGCCAGTTGATCTACATTATATCTTTTATAGATCGGCATCTGTCCAAAACCGGTAAAAAAGAGCATCAAGATGGACAGCACCGTGAACCAGTGGGTAAAACGAATCGCCAGATTGTGGCGTTTAATTTTCATTTTCATCTTCTGCCCCACCTTTCATGATATTGTAAGCGCTGATGCCCGCCGCCAGCACGCCCGCAACCGGAGCCAGCATAAAGCCGCTCATCATTTGGGCCGGTTCATCCAGGGGATTGTCCAGGTTCACCGGCATGCTGATTTTACCGGGTTTACCATCCATATCTTGTTCCATAATCGCCTTGTGAATGCTTTCAAAGGGAACTTTGGACAGGTAAAAATTCGAAGTTCCTCCGTTTTCGGTATCTCCATAGACATAACCGTTGTTTTCGCGGGCCCATTTTTCGGCATATGCTTTCAGCGTTTGCTTGTCACCAAATTTGATCGCTCCCCGGGGACAGGCATCTACACAGGCCGGTTGCTGACCTTTGATGAGAAGATCGTAGCACATGTCGCATTTATACATGACCCCGCCGCCGGCATAAGTCGGCGCAACCTTCAAGTAAAGACCGACGCCCGCCTGACGCTGAGGAATATGCCAGGGGCAAACGTCCCGGCACTTGGCCCCGCCGAAGCATCCGTCGGGATTGATGACGACCGGCCCTTCCGGCATTTTATCATTGACCCCGAAAGGACACAAGGTGGAACAAGGCGGATTGTCACAATGCATACACTTGCGGGGTATGTGAACTTGGACCGTTTTTCCGTTATGATTGACTTGAAGATGCTGCACATACGTCCAGTTATAGGGGGTCAGACGGTTGGTCAGCCCCTTTTT
>CAZACF010000141.1:0-783 GCA_964483565.1 uncultured Syntrophomonas sp.
TATCCCTTCCCATCCGATAAGCTGTAAATAGAAAGAAAATCCCCAGGGATACCTCCAGAACGGTGAAACTGGTGCTAAGGTATTCAGCAAAAACATAAGAACCCAACAATACACCAACCAAACCGCCCAAAGCTGCATAGCCGGCGCTGCGCAACCGTACATTGCCGGCCAGATAATGACCCTGGGCAGCCGATAATGATGTGAATATGACTGCAAACAAAGTAGTTCCAATGGCTTTGGTCAAATCGAACCCGGCCAGCAACTGCAATCCCGGCAGCATAATCACCCCGCCGCCCAAGCCGACAAGGGCGCCCAGGCAGCCGGCCAGCAATCCGATCAGTAAGATCATTACAATAATAAGAATTTCCTCCTTGTTGCCAACGAATGCCTCAATGATAAACTACCCGGCAGTTATAATATATTCCTGCCGGGTAGAAAAGTCACAAGTAAATATAGATCAAGCGATTGGTTCAAATCTCTCTTTAGGCGCTCCGCAAACCGGGCATTCATCCGGCGGTTCCGGTCCTTCATGAATGTAACCGCAAATCTGGCATTTCCATTTGGTGACCCTTTTCTTGCCGCTGCCGTCTCTGCCCAAACTACGGAAAGCTTCAGCCGTATTGACCTGGGGAGCAATAATGATTTCACCCATCATTACTCCATCCTGCATATACGTCTTTTTGTAGAAATCTTCGATCGGATCCCACACTTCCGTTACCCGACATTTTTCCGGCGGAAGGTTGACATCCCCGATGGAAAAGATTTCATGATCAAAAGCCGCCA
>CAZACF010000141.1:793-6117 GCA_964483565.1 uncultured Syntrophomonas sp.
CAACATGGTAGATATAATCGGCTCTTTATAATCAAGCCAGTCTCCGGCGGCATTGGCACCGGCAACATTTCCCATGTCAGTCGATATCGACCATAGACCGATGAGACGATCACCCACCTGGGCCACGTCTCCGGCGGCAAATACATCCGAGGCGCTGGTGCGCATCCCCTGGTCGACCACAATGCCTCGATCCACATTGATACCGGCGGCCTGGGCCAAATCGATATTGGGTTTTACGCCGGTCGATAACAAGACCAAATCAGCTGGCAGCCACTGGCCGTTTTTCAGCTTGACCCCGCTGACCTGTCCGTCACCGCTTATTTCTTCGGTACCAATTCCCAGGTAAAGTTTTACGCCCCGCTCTGTCATCAGTTTTTGCAGACGTTCTGAGGCGCCTTCATCCAACTGACGCGGCATAATGCGGGTATTGTTTTCAATCACGGAAACATCCACGCCCTGGGAGATCATCTCCCAAACTGCTTCCAATCCCAAAACACCGCCACCGATCACTACCGCGCTCTTGGCGGCCTGGATCGCTTTTTTAAGCACCTGGGCATCCTGATAACTGCGCAGCGCATATACGCCCTTTTGCTCTGCCCCCGGGATAGGAGGAATATTGCTGCGGGCCCCGGTAGCAATGATTAGTTTGTTGTAAGCGATATTGGCTCCCTCTTCGGTCGTGACTGTTTTAGCCTTGAGATCAAGCGCCGTTACCTTGCAGGAGGTTTTTACTTCCACCCGCTTTTCCTGATACCAATCATCGCTGTAGACGTAGAATTTATTATCCGCCAGGTCTTCACTTAAATAATCCGATAAAGCCGGTCGGTAATATGGTTTGACGGGCTCCTCGGTAAGAATGGTAATGACCGCGGTATCATTGCGCTTGCGGATTGCTCCGGCGGCAGAGAGTCCTGCTATGCCTCCCCCCACAATCAGGAAAGTATCGCTGGTGTCATTGCGGAACTCATCTTCCATATGTTCTTCTACAAAATTCTCTGCTCCAACCCCGCAAGCCGGACACACTGCCGGAGGCTCCGGCCCCTCAAAGACCTGCCCGCAAACCAGACAACGCCATTTCTTTTTCGCCAGGGGTTGTCTTTTTTCCAAAATTGCTTTAGCGAAATCCATCCCAAAAGTAAAGGCTTCTTCCAGATTGGCCTCGGACGGTTTAAAGTTGATTCTCAATCCAGGCAGAACTTTCATACGCAGCGACTGCAAACGTGCTTCAATATTAGGCACAGCTTCACCGCTCCATCCGTAAGCTCCAAAAGCAGCCGCGGTCAAATCTGCATGAACAATGGGTGATAAATGGGTCAGCAGCTCCCAAATGGGAGGCAACGTATCACCATTAATGGTCGGAGAACCGATCAACAGCCCGTCTGCCCCGGGCAATGCCTCCAAAACGGCGCTAACCGGATCTTCTACCAGGTCGAATTTTTTCACATTACATTCCGCGATCATCTCCAGGCCTTCTACAACGCTGTTGCTGATGGTCTCAGTATAACCATAGGCGGACACATAAGCCATGACGATTTTGGGCCGCTCGTCCCCATCCGCTGCCGGCGGTGTTGCCCATTGCCGGTAGAGATCAAAATAATGCGCCAGATTTTGACGCAGGATCGGTCCATGGCCGGGACAAACCACCTCAATATCCAGCTCATTGATTTTTTCCAGAGCTTCCAGAACAAACGGTTTGAAAGGCCCCATGATCATGTCAAAATAATACTTGTAAGCATCGGTAAAATCTTTGTCGATCAAATCATTGAACATAACCGGATCGGAATAATGACATCCGAATGAATCGCAGGAAAACAAAATTTTGTCTTCCTTTAGATAGGTATACATGCTGTCCGGCCAGTGCAGGAACGGTGCACTGATAAACTGCAGGATTTTGCCGCCCAGATCCAGCTCGTCACCATGATTCACCTCCCGGGAAGTCAACTTGCTGTTGGTAATTTCCTTTAAAAACTTAAGCGCGGTGGGACTGGCCAAAATCGTCAATCCCGGGATTTTTTCCATCAGTTTTTTGACTGATCCGGAATGATCCGGTTCGGTATGGTTCATAATCAGGTAATCAATTTCTTCAAGCTTTACAATCTCTTGTAAATTGCCCAGATACTCATCAAAAAAACGATCCTTGACCGTCTCAACAAGACAGGTCTTCTCGCTGCCTTTCACCAGGTACGCATTGTACGACGTTCCATATTCAGTTCTCATTACAATATCAAAAACACGCAAATCCGGATTTTGGACTCCGACACTGTAGACGTTTTCTTTGATTTTCAATGCACTCATCTGATCAACCTCCTATACCAAAACTTTACTGATACCTATCATCAATATTACGTGTTTTCTCTGGTCAGGACAAGCAAAACAGGACTACCAATCACCCTGCCACTCGAATGGCTCGATGAAGCCATCTGAAACAATGCAAACCAATCAGCGGCGCAGGAATTTGGAATTTCCCTTGTCCAAAATGGCTTCAAACAATTCCCGACCGGTTTGATTGGCAACCACCAGAGCACGAATAGAAAAGGAACGGAGCGCATCTTCGACCGAGAGTGTTCCTTCGGCAGAGTCCTTGCGACCGGTAAAAGGCAGATCATCAGGTCCCCGCCGGCACTGGGCATTCAGATTGATACGCGAAACCTGAGTGACCAGGACATCAATCAGCGGCGCGGCCAGCGCCGGTGAACGGGTAAAAATACTGGCCTGTTGACCGTATTTACATTGCGCCATATAAGCCGCAATTTCATCCAAAGAAGAAAAATAACTGACCGGTATGACTGGACCGAATTGTTCCACGTGAAACAGATCCATGCTGCTGGTTACCGGAAATATGATACTGGGATAAAACAGATTGCCCGCATACTCACCTCCCCTGGAATTAATGACTTTGGCGCCATGTGACTGGGCCTGCTCGATCCAGTTGGATAGATGGACACACTTGTTTTGCTCTGCCAGAGGGGTGATCATCACCTCTTTTTCCCAGGGCATGCCATATTTAGTCCGATCAACAGCCTCGCTCAGGGCGGTTAGAAAACGATCCAAAATATCCTTATGCACCCATAAATGTTTGAGTGCCGTGCAGCGCTGGCCATTGAATTCCAACGCTCCCTGCAAACATTCCCGTACCGTAAGCTCCAGGTCACAATCCGGAAAGATAAAGGCCGGGTTTTTGGCTTCCAATCCTAAAATCGTACGCATCCGATTGATATAGGGATGCTGGCCGATGATTTTATGCGCTACCGCAGTGGAGCCAATAAAGCCCAAGATGTTGACCGTGCCACGCTGGATGATGGGCGATATGATGGAAGCACCGTCTCCATTGATAATATTAATAACGCCTGGCGGAAAGGATTGGCATAACCCCTCCAGAAACGGATCCAACGCCCAGGCTCCCCAGGCGGGAAGTTTCATTACCACCGTATTGCCCATGACCAGGGCTGGAATGAGCATCGCAAAAGTCTCGTTAAGCGGATAGTTAAAAGGCCCCATCAATAAAGTCGGCCCCAGAGGACAACGCCTGATCTGGGCTTCGAATCCGTCCAATTGTTGAACCAGACAGCTGTTGCGATCATCTTCCCGTAACCGGGCCACAGTATCTTCGGCGTATTTAATAGTCCGTTTGAATTCATCTTTACAAGCCTGATATGGCTTGGCAATCTCCCACATGGCTCGGAGAACAAATTCCTCTTCCAGGGGCAGCATTCGTTGAATCAGTTCTTCTATGCACTTGATTCGTTCACTGACAGGCATCTGCGGCCATTCACCCAACCCTGCAGCATAAGCTGTTTCGGCAGCCAGCAGGGCCTCCAGAGCCATATCCGGCTCAAGCCAGGGTGTAACCCCCAAGTGATAAGGACGCACCTCCTCAGCAGAGCAGTATTGAATAGGAGAATACACTTCGCGGCCTGCCGCAATCATAATTTTGCCGTTTACCAAATATCTGGCTTCCGCTTGGGAAATCGGGGGATGAAACTCCCTGGGGATCGAATCAAGCGAAGGATACAAATTGCTTTCATTATTTAATAACATAATCCTGCTCCTCTGCAAATATTCTTTTCATAGTATGCGGCTAACAAACAAAGGTAATTCCAGCTACTGAGTACTGGAAACGAGGCATGTTCCCTATTCCTGCAGGAATCATGGTTATAATGGCATGATAACATATCCGTGTAGCTATATTATCTATGATGCACAAGTCAAAGAAGAAGAATTAGCGATTATTCTGCTGCAAGAAATATTCAATCGATTTCAAATGCTTTACATAACATAACTCATATTATATTATTGTTATGTTATGTTTGTTTTTGTTGTTTCTTTTATTGTTTGATACAAAGAGAACCGTCATACAATTTTTAAACTATCCAAGAGAAAATTCATTTGTTTATGATGTCTATGTGAGACTGATTTTTATATAGCCATGTATTTCCATTTATTCTCATATTTTAGTCTAAGGTCAAGTCGAAATGGCATCATCACACATCTTATTTTGTTATTAATTTTATTAATAACTATAACCACCATTTTGCCGTTATTTGTCGATAAATTCATGGAATAAAGGAAATAACTTTTCATTTGCTAAACTCAAGAATACCCCCATAAATATTGATTTTTTCATGCATGAGCAAATTCAAATGTATACAATGTGCAAGCTGTTTTCGTCAATATTTTCTTCTATTCGACTCGACCCATATAATAGTATAATATAACTCCAGTTAATTAATCAGGAAAGGAGGGAACGGTTTAGTGGCTTATCAAGAAATCATTGCTAAATTTGCGAGTATTCCCGGAGGCATGATCGAAGCTTTTCATGCCATTCAAGACGAATATGCCTATTTACCTGAAGAAGCAATTATCGAAGCCGCCAAAGTCTTTTCGGTACCTACTGCCGAAGCTTACGGTGTAGCTACTTTTTATTCGTATTTCTCAGTTAAAGCCCGCGGCAAAAGTGTTATTCGCATTTGTGAAAGTGCTCCCTGTCACATAGCCGGTGCAACCGAGGTTGTAGCCGCACTGGAAAGAGAATTGGGCATCAGCATGGGAGATAGCACCGCTGATGGGCGTTTTGCGCTGGAATTTACCGAATGTGTTGGTCAATGTCAGGCAACCCCGGTGATCACGATTAACAGCAAGCCTTATTATGATGTAACCCCGGCTAAAGTAGCCAACATTTTGGCTGAATACAAATAATTTTGCACCGAATTTATTCGGGAGGGAGGATATATAATGGCCGAGGAAATGCGCATTGTGTTGCGCAATTATGGCAAAATTGATCCTTTGAAAATTGAGGATTATATCGCTCTCGGTGGGTATGATGC
>CAZACF010000142.1:0-6011 GCA_964483565.1 uncultured Syntrophomonas sp.
GCGTCCGCCATTTTCTCCCAGTATCACTTTGATAGGCCCCAAATCCTTCTGTCTGTCCAATTCCAATCCCCATTTCATGTTTTACTTTCCAACCGCAAAAAGATCTCTGTTGTTGGTCACAGAATCCCTCAGGAGGACGCATTGGCTCCCCTTGCTTCCCGTGCTTTCACAACCGCTTTGTGGGCTCTGTCCAGAGCTGTGTTTAAATCATTCAAGGTGGCGCTGGGATTATGAAAACCATAGCCATTGGTCACAGCAACGTAATCCAGATACCATTGGGCCTCCCGATGAAGTTTCATGGCCTCGGCCAGCTTGGCCTGATCAACCCCAGATGTTTCCCGGGCAATTTTCAGTTCGTTGATCGCCTGTACTACTGCTTCTCCAGCCAAATCCTGGCTTTGTTTGACCTGGGTCTGAATGGTTGCCACCCGAGTCTTCAACCACTCCGTTCCGTTGCGATGACAGGTGGTACAGCTCTGCTCTATGTTGTTGAGCGGGCTCTGCCAGACATGCGAGGAGATTTTCTTGTTCCCCACCATCGTATAGGGCATATGACAATCCGCGCAGGCCACCCCGGCCGATTGGTGCGTACTGCCCATATAGGTTTCATATTCTGCATGACGGGCTTTCACTAAATTCGTTCCAGCGATGGGATGAACCCATTCGGTAAATTGTTCTTCATCGTAATAGGTCAGGATCTGTTGCGCTGTAAAACCCTTATCCCACGGGAAGGTAACTTCTTTTGTACCTGGCGCAAAATAATAGGTCACATGACATTGCGCACAGACCAGACTGCGCATTTCTTGATTAGTCATCTTGCTCAAGTCTTTGCCTTGCCTCTGCAGGGCTTCTTTTAAAGCCGGACGGGTGATTGTCAAAGCCATGGTTTTGGGATCATGACAATCCAGGCAGCCGATCGGTTGGGTGATCTGGTCTTTCATTTGGTCAAAAGACATCAGATAGTATTGTGCTCCGTACTTTTCCATCATTTGTGGAACCTGGGTCGATTTACAGGTAAAGCAGGATGCCCCGGATTTTTGCCGGGCAGGATTAACGGAGGTCACATCCTCAATGGTATACAAATGTCCACGGGGCTCGTTGTATTCCTTGGCAAACCCGGTTCCTTCATACATGACCTGCAGGTAGGGCTTGGTTTCATAATGGGATGGCTTGGCCGTGTTGCTCAGATTGGCCTGATAGCTGTCCCAATGGGCGGGATAAAACTGGCCCCATACCGCTGAATTGATTTCATTGGCGGCTATTTCTCCCCGGACGGTTTCCGTCAAAACAGTATTGTTGCGATTGAAAAAGAAAACTCCGGTCAAAACGCCTACAATGCCAATGATACCCACAGCCAATACCCATTTTTTTATCTTCGCTGCTTCCAAACCGAACCTCTCCTTTCCTATTTGGGATGAACAATGTTCTGATGACAATGGAAGCAATAAACGCCCCCATTTTCCTTGGTGTCGCCGACATCTCCCATAACGTCTCCATGACAACGCAGGCAGTTTTCCTGCAGAACCTTCTTACTCATTTCTGTTGCCTTTATTTCCTCCGGGGTCGTGTTGGTAACCACCCGATAAACATCTCTGCTGCCGGTATAAGCGGCATACATGCTGCCCGTAACCAGCCCGTGCGGGTCATGACAATCTCCGCAATTGGCCTCCCGAGCATGGGAGGAGTGTTGATAGGTACTTACCTGAAAATCCATGGCATGGCATTTCCCGCAGAAACCGGCTTCGGACAGCCCCAAGGCGGGGATCTTGGTCATCAGCATCATGCCAAAACCCAATACCATCAAAGCGGCAAGCCAAGGTATATATTTCTTCATAATGGCTGGCATTATCTCCTTTCATGCAGTACTGGTAATTAATTGTCTATTTATATCATAAATCAGTTATTCATGCTGCGCATGATAAATTCCTGCTTATGGGGTAAATAAAGAACTTATTTTCATTATAATAGAGCCTCATAATTTCTGCTTGGCAATACATATGAATCCAAAATAGAAAACAGGAAGCAAAAAGGCGATTTGCTTCCTGTAACTATTTTTTATGAACCTTGAGGTCAGCATGGATATTTTGCTATTTGATAGCACTCCTTAGGTTTGGCACCTCATCATTCGTTTTTGATCAGAACCCCTTAAAAACCTTTGCCCATTTATGACTTTACTACAACAGGCAATTTATTAAACTAGCTTCCCTCGAGAATGTTGCCTTGCATAACTATAATAGACTATTGCATATTGCTTTTAAAAGCTTTCCTGTACATATACCTGAGCGATAATATGGGGCTGGTCCACATCATTCTGGGACCGGAATATCGCATGACCGTTTTAATATTTTCTCTCATCTCCGGCTTATAGCAATGAACCGTGCACTTAGAGCATACCGGTTTGTCGTCTCCATAAAAACATTTATCGATACGCTGCCCGGCATACTTGAATAGCTTCATGCATTCTTCGCAAAGTTCGTTATTTTTAGAGTTGTGCATGGCACGGCAATACATCGTGATCATTTTCTGCAGGGTTTTTATTTCCAGGGGTCTTGAAAAAGCCATCTTTCCTCCATTGTTTTCATCATGTATTGGATTTTATTCTCCCCTTCATTATGCCCGTTTATTGGAAAATCCACCTTACTCCTTGGTATTGGCAATCAGATCATAACCTATAATGATTTTTCAAATTCGGATACGCCTTCTTCGGTTGATTTATGGGTGAAGCCCATTTTCTTCAGCACCTTGACCATGGAACGGTTTTCCGCCAAAACAGTGGCAGTAAAGCCAATCAAACCGTTCTTCTGGGCGACATAGGTCAAATGGGTCAATAATGTCGAAGCAACTCCATTGTTTTTATAATCATCACTGGTAGCAAAACTGACCTCGGCCGAATAGTTGGTTTCATTAAGAAAGTACTGCCCCAGACCGATGATTTTTTCATTTTCCTCCTGCTGGTCTATGGCAACGATCGAAACCCCTTTGGCGTTATCCACCGAGATGATTTCCTGCAGGCTTTCATGAGGAACATATTTGCGCGGCGTAAAGAACCTCAAGTACAGGCTCTTATCGGAAAGGGTATTAAAGAACTCTCTCAGCCTTTGTTCATCACTGATTCGGATCGGCCTTAACAGAATATCCAAGCCGGTCGAGGTTTCCCGCAGGGCTTCATATTCTTCCATGTATTTACCGCGAGGGCCGGGAACGAATTTCTGATCTTTAAAGATCAGATTTAGTTTTTTAGCCTCTTCAATTAACCATGGTCTGAAATCGGGGTGGGCAATGGCGATCAATTCCATGGCTCTTTCCCGCAGATTCTTCCCATGCAGATAGGCAATCCCGTATTCGGTGACGACATATTGGACATCGGCGCGGTGCAAGCTTACCCCGGAGCCTTCCAGCAGACTGGGCGCAATTTTGGACACCGTACCATTTTTGGCGGTCGATTTCATAGCGACAATCGACTTGCCTCTTTTGGCCAGCGGGGTAGCCCGCATAAAATTGGCAAATCCACTGATGCCACTGTAATGAACCGTGCCCAATGATTCGGTCGAAGCCTGACCGGTCAGGTCGATCTGCAATACAGTATTAATCGCGGTCATATTGTCGTGCTGGGAGATAGTTGTCAAATTATCAACGTAATCGATTCTTCTCAGCTCCAGCGCGGGATTATTGTTGATAAAATCATACGTCTCCTTCTTGCCCAGGCAGTAAGTGCCGATGGTCTTGCCCCGGTTGATGTTTTTGCGGCTGTTGTCGATGACACCTATTTTCATTAATTGAATAATCCCATCGGTTAAGATCTCGGAATGTACACCTAGATTCTTTTTTTGGCTGAAGCTGGGCAAAATGGAAAAGGGAACATTTCCATAACCGATCTGAATCGTATCCCCATCCTGAACCAGGCTGGCAACATACTTGCCGATCTGCGATATGACCTCGCTATCTTCCCGGGGGTCGTATTCCGGCAGGGGTTCATCAAAAGGAATCATAAAATCGATGTCATTGATGTGGATAAATCCATCTCCATGAACCTTGGGCATGAAGGAATTCACCTGGGCAATGACCAGCCCGGCGTTTTCCACTGCGGTTTTGACAACATCGACGCTGACTCCCAAATTTACGTAACCATGTTCATCCGGCAAAGAAACTTGTATCAGCGCGATATCCACGGGTAAACTTTTACGATCAATTAATTCCGGGATCCTGGAGGTAAATATGGGAGTAAAATCAGCGTCTCCATTATTGATGGCATCGCGGTTGGGATCGCCGATAAAAAATGAACTGATGCGAAAATTGCGTTTGTATTTTTCTAAAAAATAGTTGCTCTCATCAAAAACCGTCCAAACATAATAAATGTCCGCATCAAAGAACGCCTTGGGATTATTGACCAGATAGTCCATCAATGATCTGACCAGATGTCTTGGTTCCCCGGCGGCTGTGCCGATGAAAATTTTATTGCCGCGGCGGATGTTTCTGAACACTTCTTCGACGGAAACAAACTTGCCCGGGTTCGATTTCTTCAATTCATCAATGATGCTGCCTTTTTCACACAAGTTCACTTGCTGTCCCCCCTTTACTGTCATGTTTTTAATATACCACATATACTTTTGATTTAAAAACGCAGATAAAGTCCTGTTTCATGGTTGTTCCAGGCTTATCTTTCAGCAAACATCAAGGGGTTCCTGTCCGCCTTGATCCGAAACCTTTGATGCTTGATGAACGCTTGGTGATGTTATTGATTCCAACTTCTTGTGTTATTCCTTGTTAGTGTTTATCCACAGCTGGCTGACTGCCCTTCGCTGGCGGCTACATCGCACTGGCACCGGAATTAGTAGCAGGAACAGCGTTTTTCAGGCTTCTCGCCAGCCGCCATAGCAGAAATGCCGAAAAAGCTGCGGCCAGACCCATTGAAATTGGTTCGCACCAATACACCCCCCGCTCCCCCCAGGTAGCAGCAAAATAAACCGCCAGAGGATAACGCAATACAAGTATCCGCAGAATCAATGTAGCAAACGAATAAACGGGCTTTTGCAGCCCCTGGGCCAAACTGAATAAAGCCAGGTCAATGGGAACCAGGATATAACCCAGGGCGGCAACACGAACCGCGTAGCTTCCCAATTCCATAACTTTACCTTCAGCCTGGAACAGCAGCAGAAGGATATGCGGAAAAGCCATGAATAGTATCATTATCGGTATGATAATGGCCATCGCCAGTAATAAAAAACACTTGATTCCTTGGTAAATCCGTTCCACTTTCATCTGGGCATAATTAAAAGACATAAAAGGTATCATAGCGGCAGCCATCCCATTCAAAGGCAGCAGACCCAGCATGGCCAAACGGGACATGATGTTCCAAGCGCCTAATGCCTCAGCGCCGAAGGATGAGAGCACCCCGTTCAGCAAGGACAACCCCAGCGGACTAACCAGAAAGGTTATCGCGACCAGCGAACCATGGCGGCCAATCCTTTTCCAAATGGCAAGGATTCCTGATCCCCACTTTAAGGTTGGCTTAACCAGTCCGAATTGTATAAGTTTTTTTCTAATGTAAAGCACTGATAGCGTCTGTCCCAACAGCGTAGCCAGAGAAGCTCCGGCAATCCCAATATTGAAGCCAAACATCAGGATCGGGGCCAGAATAAAATTGGCAGCATTGCCCAACAGCATGGCCTGCATAGGCATCACATTATTTCCATGCGCCATAAAATTGGCCTCACATACCATAATATAGGCCATGAGGGGAAAGCCCAGAATCAACCAAAATACATAGCGGTAAATTTGTTGCAGCATCTCTCCCTGGGCTCCGATCAAACCAAAAGCAGCATCACATATCCCAGGAATCAACAATATAAACAACGGCAGGATACATAAAAGCAGCAGAGGTAGCGCAGCCTGTACGATAGCTCCTACCTGCTCGGTTTCTCCTCGTCCCCGGGCACGGCTGATCAGGGCAGCAGTACCTACTTGTACCCCTTTGCTCAGCGATAAAGCAATATAAAACAACGGGATGGAAA
>CAZACF010000143.1:0-6004 GCA_964483565.1 uncultured Syntrophomonas sp.
TTTTGTATAACCTTCAGTTGCAACCGAACGGAATTGAAAAAAGTTTCAAATAAATGAAATTAATGAAATGTCGAACCGGGATGGAAAGGCAACAATTGTTTCACGTGAAACATTATGGTATGATAAAGACCTGTATAATGGGATCTGTTTTCGAAATTAATGAAAAATTAACAGGATTAAAGCTTTCACTTCTTCAGGTTTTTCATGACCATATTTTATCATGAGATTCATCTGGGCAGAACATCTCTACAGAACCAGTTGTTTGAAACCAAAAAGATGCTCAAGGATTATTATCAGCAACAGATTTGAAAATTGATAAGGAATGCAGTCCGGACAATAATATACTCTTTCTTTATTAACCCTACAGTTCCAAAGGTTGTTTTGGGTCGCGCCCCGTACGGGCGCGTGGATTGAAAATACAAGAATACTTCCCGATAGCGAAAGAAGAATAAGTAATATAGAAAAAATATGTGCAGAAAGCCGTGAGATTTGTTGAGACAATCTGTATTAGTAAGTTAGAATGTTTGGTTCCTGGTACCATTACTATTTCCACCTGGCTGAAAGCGATTTTTAGGGTAGGACTGGCTTTGCTTGTGTTGCTGCTTTTTATTTATAGTTAAAAAATTTTTTATTAGGAGGCATAATGAATTCACAAATCACTATCACGCCACAATTTCGTGGCCCTGACAACTCCGGCAATGGCGGCTATACCTGCGGAAGATTGGCCAGCTATATAAACGGTCCAGCTGAAGTTACCCTCAAGCTGCCTCCCCCCTTGAATCAAGCCTTGGATGTAGTGCAGGAGCCTTCCGGAGGAGTCGCCCTCATGAATGGGGAACAAACCATAGCAACAGCCGTGCCCGCCTCCGTTAATCTTATGGTTCCTGATCCGCCATCTTATGAAACTGCCATCGAGGCAGCTGGCCAACATTCCATGATGGACGCCCATATCTATCCTGGTTGTTTTGTTTGCGGACCAGCTCGAAAAAAAGCCGACGGACTATGTATATTTGCCGGAAGGGTAGAAAACCAGGATTATGTGGCAGCGCCCTGGATCCCGGAGCAATGTTTCGCGGATGATTCTGGAGTGATTAGGGATGAGATTGTCTGGTCAGCTCTGGATTGTCCTGGAGCATGGGCAATCCTGGCTAAGAAATTAAAGACGATACTGCTGGGGCGTATGGCAGTGGAAATCATTAAACCTGTAAAAGCCGGTCAGATATTGGTTGTAACTGGCTGGCAGATTGCTGAAGAAGGCCGCAAAATAGAGACGGGAACAGCCCTGTTTGATGAAAGCGGGGAGCTTTGTGCAAAAGGTCGATCCATCTGGATTGAGCTGAAGTAATTAAATATCTCTAGGTCTGACTCCGAGTTATTAACTGCTCAGTTCAATAAACACGCTGAATTATTAAGTTAAACTGAATGGTCATACGTTCTTCCAGATCAAATGCGCCGTTTTGCAGACACCAGTCGTAGATTACACCTCGACCGCAGCTCAGCAAGATTTTGGTCAGCATGTCGGCGGAAATATCGCTGCGAATACTGCCGTCCTGCTGTGCCAGACGGATTGAATCCAGCAGTATAACGTAAAAAGGGCGTTCTTTGGAAACGAAATAGGCCGTGCCGGCATAGAGCTGACTTTTATAGATCTGGCGGACAAAATCGACTCCCAGCATGGTGGCATGACGAGCCTGAAAAGTGTTTGCCAAAAAAATTTTTTCGATAGAATTGCAATGAGGGGCACTTTGTGCATAAAAATCGCTGAAACTCTTATCAATAATTATATAGGTTTCCACAACAATATCGTCTTTGGAGCTGAAATAATGATAAAAGAGCCCCTTGGCTACGCCAGATTCCTTGGCAATTTCCTCCACCGTAACATTTTCAAAGCCTTTTTCGGTGATGAGCTTAAAAGCGGTGTCAAATATTTTTCCTCTGGTTTCCATGGCCTGAAGATCACGTTTGGTGGGTTTCTTCTGATTCATTGTTTTCTCCTTAAGAATGTTTGGATGAATTCATTATAACATTAAATCTCAAGCTTAAAATTTGAAAAGCAAGCGCAGCAGACGAATCCGCCACGCTTGCTTTAATCCAAATAGGAGCAAGGCCAGGAAATATTTCCGGCGATTAGGAAATAAAGGTATCTTTACCTTCCCAGTAGGGTTTGCGTAAATCTTTTTTCAACATTTTACCGATCGCACTTCTGGGGATGGCATCAATATAATCAACCGATTTAGGAACTTTAAAGCCGGCCAAATATTGGCGGCAATGAGTGATAATATCTTCCTCACTGACTGAATATCCGGGTTTTAGTACCACAATAGCTTTGACCTGCTCGCCCCATTTGTCGTCTGGAACACCGATGACACCGGCGTCGGCGATGCCTTCTAATTTGAGGATCACACCTTCCACTTCGGCCGGATAGATGTTGATTCCGCCGCTTACGATCATATCCTTGGAACGGTCAACCAGATAGATGTATCCGTCCGCATCCATCCTGGCCATATCTCCTACGGTACTCCATTCGTGATCCAGAAAAGCTTCTTTGGTAGCTTCGGGATTTTTCCAATAGCCATCAAACGTAGCCGGACTGCGGGCATAAAGAACCCCGACTTCGTCCGGTTCGCATTCCTTGCCTTTTTCATTTACGATCTTCAGATCCATATCGAAAATGCCTTTACCAATGCTGCCTTCCTTATGCAGTCCAAACCATTCATCATAAGTAATGGTGGTTACAAAGCCCAGTTCGGAAGCACCAAGCATATTAATGGATTTGGCATTGGGCAGATGGTCCGCCATCTTCTGGAAGATGGTGCTGTGCATGGGGGCGCCGCAGGCCGCTGCGATCCGCACCGATGACAGGTCATATTTGGCTAACGTTTCAGGGGGCAGGGACAGCATCCAGTCATACATGATGGGAACCATGAAGACAAAGCTGGTTTTAAAGAGATCAATCAAACGCAGGGATTCTTCCGGGACAAAGGCAGGGGCTATACAGAGTGTGCCCCCCACGGTGAGCATGGAGAGAAAATAACCGCATGTGGCAGCCGAGTACATGGGAGCTACCACAAACATGGAATCCTCATGGCTCAACCCCAGTGATAGAGCGGTTGAAATCGCCATATTGTAATCGCAGTATACGGTGCGCACCGCTCCCTTGGGCTTGCCGGTGGTGCCGGAAGTATAGAAGAGCAAATGCATATCATCAAGCAGCAATTTTACCTGGGGTTCTTCCGGGCTGCCGCTGGCAATCAGATCTTCGTAATTCAGAGCGCCGTCGACGGGTTGCTCACTGATTACCACGATTTCCTTTAAAGTGGGCATTTGATCACGCAGGGGGGCAATCGTTTCGTATTGTTCCTTTTGCAGGAAGATGACCTTGGCATCGCAATCGTTGACTTGATAAATCATTTCATCAGGAGTCAGGCGATAATTACCCAAGGATATAGGCAGGCCGATCATTCCCATGGCCACGACAACTTCTGCCATTTGATAGGAATTGGGCATGTAAGTAATGACCGAATCAGGTTTTTGCAGGCCTTTAGCCAAAATAGCGTTAGCCATCTGTTTGCAGCGCTGCCACATTTCAGCATAGGTTTCACTGAAATTTTCAGTTCTCAGCGCAATCTTGTCAGGACGCTTCTGTACATTACCTCTGATGGTTGAGATCGTATCACTGGTCAAGGACGTTTTGCCTGGTTGTTTACCGATAAAATCCATAGTCAATTCCTCCTATGTTTTGTTCAGATCTCCATATAGCGCGACGGATATTGAATTAAACGCTATTAAGTACTATTCCCTCCAATCTATAATTATTTTCCGGCAAGTCTTATGTTTTAAAAAATTGATCCCTCAAACCCGATCTTTTTACATAAATCATTATGATTTAATTATAGTTTACCTTGGTCATTGAACGCGGTCAATTAAATATTTTCTGCCCGATAGCGTTAGAAGAATAAATGTATTTTGAAACACCAGCAAAGAATGTGAAACTTGCCAAAGCGTTAGTCACGCCCCGTACGGGCGCGTGGATAGAAATGGGAATGTTATAATAACCGTTGAACAATTGGAGCAGTGCTCCGTTCAGAGGCTTAGGTAATTATGAAGGAAATCTAATTTTAATATTGAAATCTAAAAATAGTATTATAGAAGTAATATTAACAACCCCCATGGAGGTTAACCATGAACCATTCCTCAACGAAAAACCAGCTTGGCGCCATTGTTGAATAACTTGGGGTCAGGCCCCAAGTTATTAGGCCCCAAGTTATTGTAAACCATGACAGGAGGTTAACCATGTACCATTCCTCACCGAAAAACCTGCTTGGCGCCATCGTTGATGTGGAGACGACCGGTTTCAGCCCGGGACGGGATGAGATCGTCGAGCTTTGCATCATTTTATTTTGTGTGAATCATCACGGGGTGGCGGAGATTGTGGACGCATACACTGGCCTGCGGGAGCCGGTCAACGGCATAAATGCGGCGGCGGCCCGGGTCAACGGGATTGGCTGGGCGGATGTCTGTGGCCACGACCTGGACCATCAGCGGGTCAATGAGCTGATCCGGCGGGCAGATTTTTTCATTGCCCATAATGCTTCGTTTGACCGGGGTTTTGTGACGCGCTTGTATCCCCAGGCAGCCTACAAACACTGGTATTGCTCGATGTCAGGCATCAATTGGCGCGGCAAGGGGTACCCCAACCGCCGATTACAGGACTTACTGAGCTGGCACGGAATTCGCCCTGACCGTCAGCATCGCGCGGAAGACGATGTGCGGGCCACGCTGGCGCTGTTAAATCATTGCCAGAGCAGCGGCCGGACCTACCTGGCCGAGCTGCTGGAGCAACGAATGGCCAAAGGGAATTGATGGTTGTCATCGAAGCGTGCAATGTTACGCAAAGAACGTCCCGGCGTAACGCAAAGAACGTCCCGGCGTAACAAAAAACAGGATGGCCAGGATGAGCGTGGCCGTGGCCACCAAAGCATCCGCCAGCACGATCAGTATTCTGCGGTTATAACGATCAGCCCAGATGCCCGCAATCGGAGAGAGAATAAAGGTAGGCAGGAAACCGCACAAGACAGCAATGGTGATCATCATGCCGGATTGGGTTTGCAAGACCACATACCACCAAATCGCATACTGCACCAGGGAAGACCCGAACAGCGAAATATTCTGGCTGAATAAGAATAAAGCAGCGTTCCGTTGCCAGTTTTGCATTAACTCATTCCTCGCCCACTTTCGTTGATGGCCGCCTGCAAATCATCGCGCACGCTTTCAGGGGCGAGTTCTACCTGAGAACGATAGGCAGCCCGGCAAATAACATGAGTGGCGACTGGCGCAGTTAGAAATACAAAGAAAATACCCAGAAATAATTTTATACTGAAGTATCCCTCCACGATTAAGAAAAACAGAAACGTCCCCAGGAGAATAAACAACACACTTAAAGTAGAACTTTTCGAAAGAGCATGGGCACGATTATAAATATCCGGCAAGCGGATAAAACCGATGGAACTGATAAATCCGAAGATGGTCCCCAGCAAAATAATGATGGCGATGCCCAATTCAATCATATTGGTTGCGCTCAATGACTACACCCCTCTCGATGAACCGTGCCAGGGCAATCGTGCTTATAAAAGAAAGAATACCGATCAACAATATGATTTCAAAAAAACCGGTGCTCTTCATAAAAACAGAGAAAATGGCTACCCCGGATATCAAATGAATCCCCAGCGCATCCAGCGCCATGACCCGTTCCGGAGCGGTCGGACCCTTTACCAGCCGGTAAATCGTAACCAAGATGGAAAAGGTCAAAAAGCTTAAGGAGATCATTAATATCCATTTGATCATGCTCTGGTCACCGCCTTAATCGCTGCTTCAAATTTTATTTGGGATTGGATTACCGCATCACTTAATTCCGGGATATCCATAGCATGTACATATAAGATCTGATTATCCGGGGATACTTCTATGACCACCGAGCCCGGGGTTAAAGTCAGCAGGAGGGAGA
>CAZACF010000144.1:0-5827 GCA_964483565.1 uncultured Syntrophomonas sp.
AAATAGTGCATATGCCATCCGGGCAGATTAATTCCTTCCACATAGTCAGGACAGCATATCGCGACGATCGTTCCTTCCAGATTTTTATATGTATATTCTTTCTGCATTTTAGCGATTTCTGCAAGCGGTTTGTATGGTTTGGTTTGAGGAGGCACACTGCGGACATGAGCCATGGCAAAGTCCCCGTCAATTCTGACTGCATAAAAGCGGTTGAGATCTTCTGTTTCTTCAGTAATCATCTGATCCAGTTTGGCTTTCAAGTCATCAATATCTTTTACATCCGTAAGCGTTCGGGAAGTCATATCATTATTAAAAAATGTGACTACTGAGAATGGAGTCTTTTCTTCCTTTGGCTGAACCTCAATGGAACCGTCTACTTTGGCTTTATATACGATACCGTCGATCATGATTAATTCACCATCTAATTGATCAAATGTTCCTATGCCGATATCACCTTTTTTTTGTAACTCGCCAACCGTTACCGTACCGTCATAATCACCCAGCATCAAT
This sequence comes from uncultured Syntrophomonas sp., assembly GCA_964483565.1. Taxonomy (GTDB): domain Bacteria; phylum Bacillota; class Syntrophomonadia; order Syntrophomonadales; family Syntrophomonadaceae; genus Syntrophomonas_B. The sequence continues at coordinate 511 of CAZACF010000144.1, forward strand.
CCGTTTAACAATGACACCTGATAAATGACATCAGATTTCACCGTATCGTGGGGAATGCTCTGCAAATCGGTTACATCCTGATTATTGGTGCAGCCCACTATTAGTAATGATCCAAACAGTACGATCAGAATGAAAACCGGGAGAACTTTTTTCACCTTATATCCCTCCGTTAATATACTTTTGATTTCTTTTGATAACTCTTGAAATCACAGTAGTTCATTTTGTTGATGAAAGCGTTCCTCCCTTACTTTTTTGTTTATTTAAAAAAACAAAATTTTATTTCTAAGTAATAACACCTGACCTAATCATACCAGTATTGGATAAATCCTATATAAATTATTTTGATAAATAAATACAGTCGGAGGGGCTGCTTGGTTGATAATTTCTCCAAATAACTACAGTTCAGTTATATCATACATGATATCTATAGTCTTAGAACCATTGGTTTGGTAAAATAGTTTAAGCTACGCTTAGAATTTGTACAAGGAGGTATACTGGTGAGCGAAAGGATTGAATTGGTAAGAAATTATAGTGATTTAAGCACCAACCAGGGGTTTCAATTTGAATTTTATTGTGATCGTTGCGGAAGTGGTTATCGCACTCGATTTAAACCTTCAGTAACTGGACGGGTTTCAAGTTTGTTGGATGCAGCGGGAAGTATTTTCGGCGGTATTATAAGCAACGCTGCTGATATGGGAGAAAGAGTGCGTTCGGCCACCTGGGAAAAATCCCATGACGAAGCTTACGAAGAAGCTTGCCAAGAACTGCGTTCTGAGTTTATTCAATGTCCGCGTTGTCACTCCTGGGTTTGCAGAAAAGGATGCTGGAATAACAAGAAAGGTCTTTGCAAGGAGTGTGCCCCCGATCTAGGTGTGGAAATGGCGGCAGCACAGGCTAACAAATCGGTGGAAGAGGTCTGGGCCCATGCGGCCATGGCTGAAGAAGACAAAAAACTGGCGACCGAATATTGGCGGGAAGGTATTCGAGCCAGCTGTCCGAACTGTGAAGCTCCGTTGGCCAGTAATGCGAAATTCTGCCCGGAGTGCGGTGCTCAACTCAAAGTAAAGCTGGAATGCCCTTCCTGTAAAAGCAAGCTCGGTCCAGGCAGTAAATTTTGCCCCGAATGTGGTGAAAAAATCGTCTAATTGTTGACAGCGGCTGACATGACACACTTCAGTTTCTCATGAATATTTGGATATCAAAGATCGGTGCTTTCATAAAAACAAATAATAACCAAGCTGAAACCAAAGATAAAGCCACGATCGCACCGATTTTCCAATGTTTATTTATTCCATTATCATCCCAACTATTCACATAACGAGCAGACATGCTTAATTGTCCTCATCCAGCGCCTCAATTAAAAAGCTCACGGGACGGAAGCCGTCATTGCAGGAAATCATAGCTGATTTTTTATTTTTCATCCAACCATCATAGAAATCTTCACCACCGTGGGCGAGGGTCATAACAAAAGCGGACATGCTTTCCCAGGCACTGCTGCACATACCCTCCGGTTTTTCCCAGCCATTGGCAATAAACACCTGTCCGACTATCACATCACAGGCGTGCTGTATCGGATTTTCGTATAGGTCTATCAAATCCTGATAGATCGTTTGTTTCATTACCGTGATTTTAATTTTTTTCATTTTATTTTCTCTTTCAGATATTTTCCTCTTGCCAAATCGCTGACGAATTTAATATAGATATAGCTGCAGCTATGGAGCAGCCCCTTCAAAGTCACTGTTTCGGCTTGATCCTGATACGTAGCAAACGCTGTATATCATTCAGAACCGCTTTATCTTTCACCTCAATCATCAACCATCTCCCCATGGCCGAATAGGCAGTTTTTTCATAGAGTTCTTTAACATATGTTGAAAATAGGCCAGCCTCCATTCCTAGTCTTACTTCATCCTCTTCCTTTGGTCCGACAACAACAAGGGCAATAAAAAATCCTTCCATTGGATAAAGGGTGCAAAGGGCCTTCCCGCTTTTTCTGTATTTCACATTCCATCCCGGTTGTAAAGAGTCTTTGCTGTAGTCCAATTGGCGTTTCGCTTTATAGGTTTCCTCAATATATAAAACCAGTTCATCCCAATTCGGCTTTGCTTCGCCAATATAAATTCTGATATCCTCAATCGAAGGCATCTGGTCTATGTTGAATAACTCATTCCATTTCATACTTTTTCCTCCCGTTTCAGACTGTTTCATATCCAGAACTTCTTGGCTGAAATCCGGGAAGAAATACGCGACCATCTTCTCATATTGATCCTGTGCTGACAGACAGGTATCCATTAGGTACCCTTTTTCTGTTTTATATTCCTTCAAACCACGATAATAAAAATATTTATGTTCATTGTCAATAATAAAAGGCAGAATATCATTCTTCAGGCACTCTTTAAACATGATGATACGGCCGACCCGTCCATTACCATCCTGAAAAGGATGTATGTTTTCAAATTTGCAATGAAAATCTACTATATTTTCTATTGTAATGTCCATTTCTTGATGATAATCAGTAAGCAGTTTTTGGATTTCCCTGCTGACTTTTGAGGGTGCCGTTGTTTTCATGTCGCCGACCACGTTTGGTCTGGTCTTGTAGTCCCCGACACGGAACCATTCCTTGCGTTCATCGGATGTGTTTCGTTTCAGGAGCCAGTGAAATACCTTAATCATTTCCTCCGTCAGTTCCTCATCCGCATGAGCAAGCATATAATCAAAACAGGAAAAGTGATTAACCGTTTCAATGATATCATCAACACTTGCAGCTTCATCCTGTTCTATATTGACAGTATTTGTTTCGTAAATGTACCGGGTCTGATCTTCAGAAAGACGGCTACCTTCAATCCGGTTAGAATTATATGCAAGCTTGACCTGTGTCTGATGGTACAGGCCGCCTTTGAGCTTCATTTCCTTTTCTTCCAGCAATTGTGCCAATAGGCGTTGCTTCATGAACGCAACCTCTTCCTGTATAATCTGCCATATTTATTATACCATATTTTTACTCTTTTTCATCGCCTTTTGGTGTCAACTTAATAATGAATCTACCTCAAATCCTTTATTTACAAGGCTTTACAGCCTCCACAAAAGGCAGCAGCATGCAAAGATTACTGTTTTTGAAGATAGGTTTTCGGTCGAATTTAAGTCGGGGGTGGGTGTAGAGGTTGCGGGATAAACTGAATAGAAAAACAACCCCTCATGACTACCGTTACCAACGGTCATGAGGGGTTTCCTAGCATTATTTCCGCTTAACAGGAATCCAAATCTCGCTGCAATAGTTTTCGTCCTGCACACCGTTTGGATATTTTGTCGGGTCTTCGTACATTTCAATGCAGTAACCGGCGGCAATTTCATATTCCTTGCAGTTCGGTAGCCACTCGGAATAAATTTGCTTGTTGACCTCCTGCATAACATCTGGCATTTTTCCCTTGCAGGTAAACACCGCCCATGTGAATTTTGGGATTACCTTTGTGGTAAAACCATCGGGAATATCCGCCCCTGCATCATAATTATCCGCAATGAGATATTCAAACTCATTTCCTGCCATAGCTTCGTCGGCGTTGATTCCATACATTGGGCAGATAGCCTTGCCTTCTGCCATTTGATGAAACTCTACCCATAGCTTAGGCACATCCTGCATTGCGTTTTCATACTTAAAGGTTCTTTGTAATCCAACGACGGTAAAAGCATCCTTTTCAACAATTTTGTAATCCATGGAATAGCCTCCTTCTAAAGTGAATTTAATCGAAATCGGCGCAAAAGATTTGATACTCGCACCATATTTTCGCACAGCAGAAGGAGTGCAACCATGAAAACGAACAAATGCTTTCGTGAAGCTATCGGGCGAATCGTAGCTGTATTTCATGGCAACATCAATAATCTTTGCCCCTGTCGCTGCAATCTCACTCCCGGCAAGGGCAAGCCGCCTGTTGCGTATATAGTCGCTTACCGTAAAATCACATAGCATAGTAAATCCCTTTTGAAAATAGAAGGGCGAGAGATGCACCTCTTTCGCTATATCTTCCACTGTGATTTCTTCGGCGATATTGTCCTCGATAAACGTGATAGCATCACTAATACATTCTGTCCATCTCATGCATTCACCTCCTTGTCTGTGCGTTAAGTATATAACTTTAGAAGCCGCTATTCCCGACTTTTTGTGCCCCGTTGTGTCCTGCTTAAATGCCGCATTGAATTTTATCAAGCACACGTCCGCCTGATTTTCCTGCGCTGTCGCAGTATAATAACACCCGCACCATATATCAATATTCTCAATCTTCCCCCCCAATTCATAGATTTTGGATACTTACAAATGAATGAATGACACTATGCTATATTTCATCATTATAGTATTTTTTTATCGTATCTTCTAAGTCGTTTGCTTTCCACATGCGGTTATCATATTCGTGATCCCACATAAACACATTGTCATCTCGTACTCCGTCCTGGGATGTAATCGGGTAGCCATAATAATCACCACAGCCATTGCTACCAAAAAACAATAAGCAGTCAAGAGGCATAAAACAATCAAGTTTTCTTACGGATGAATTTATTTCTACGATTTGCTCTATAGAGAATATAAGACAACTGTCTCCATTCATTTCTAGAAGCAATTCCTTTAAATCGTCTGGTAACCTATTTCCAAGTAAATTTTCAGCATCAAAAATCTGTTTTTGTGTAGCCGGTGAATTTGGCTTGATGTAATTATGTTTATTTGTCAATTCTTTATATAATACATTCCAATCTCTCATACAACTATTCCCTTTTATATCATTAATATTTTATAAACACGGCATTATTTACAGGCTTTTCAGCTTATCTAATCATTTACCCTTGACATCAATACAACCGTCTCCACGTGCCTTGAGTGGGCAAAAAAGATGTCGCATGAGCCTGGTGGGGCCTTGGCGGAAGGTTGGCTTTCTGAAACCATAACATATAGCATGTTTTTTTTCGCTGTGCAACAACTATATTTAGCTTTACAACCAAAGTGAATTGTAAGCAATAAAGCCTTCAAAAGTCATTATCCTCTTAAAGGCTTTATTCGATACAATTAGTTATTCTTGTCATCTTTATCAGATTCCTCAATAACATCAGAAATAAGTCGAGAGAAATCAACAGCGTTCTTTTTCGTTATGACAGGCTTACCAGTATCAGCCTCAATTTCTTTGCGTGCATTTCCTGCAATTCGACCTCCACGTCGTGCTATCTGCCTATTTTCTTCGAAGGTTTGCGGTTCTGTTGTCCTAGAAATCTCTGTCGTGGTGGCCTCAGCAAGCATATTCAGAACTAGTTCTAATGTAGATATGTTGTCGCGGAGATT
>CAZACF010000145.1:0-5824 GCA_964483565.1 uncultured Syntrophomonas sp.
GGAGGCATGTCCTTCCAAATGGAGCGCCGTCATCGTTGAATAGAGGAGAGGTGAAGATGACAATGTTACAGGTAAATATTGACGGCCAAGAACTAAGAGGCTATGCTGGCCAGACCATCCTTGAACTGGCACGGGCTAACGGCATTGAAATCCCTACTCTGTGCCACGATGAAAGATTGAAAATCTATGGGGCCTGTGGTCTGTGTGTGGTAGAGATCGAAGGCAGTAATAAACTGGCCCGGGCTTGTGCAACAGAAATAGGGCAGGGCATGGTGGTCATCACAGATTCAGAAAAAGTCAAAGCTTCGCGTAAAATGACGTTGGAACTGTTGCTTTCTGATCACAGCGGCGACTGCCGGCCTCCTTGCGTAAAAGCCTGCCCGGCGCAAACAGATTGTCAGGGCTATGTCGGCTTGATCGCCAACGGAGAATACCTGGAAGCCTTAAAACTCATCCGTGAGCAAATCCCGCTGCCGGCCAGCATCGGTTTGGTTTGTCCCCATCCCTGCGAGCAAGCCTGCCGGCGCCAGTTGCTGGAAGCCCCGATTGCCATTGCAGCGCTTAAAACATTTGCTGCCGAGCAAAATATTTATACAGATAATCCATATATTCCGGTATGTAAAGAGCCCAGCGGCAAGCGAGTGGCCATCATCGGCGGCGGGCCGGCCGGACTTACCGCTGCCTATTATCTGGCCCTGGAAGGACATGAAGTAATTATTTATGAAGCCATGCCGCAGGCCGGCGGTATGCTGCGCTACGGCATACCCCAGTATCGTCTGCCCAAGGAAATCCTGGATCAGGAGATCAGATTGATCGAAGCCTTGGGGGTGGATATTTTATGTAATACCCGGATTAATCGGGATGTAAGTTTTGATTACCTCAGGCAAAACCATGATGCCGTATTCATTGGCATAGGTGCCTGGAAATATACCCGCATTGGCTGCCCCGGCGAAGATGTTGAAGGAGTTGTCGGAGGAATTGACTTCCTGCGCGAAGCTGCCTTAAACGGTAATGCTCCGATTGGCAAGCGAGTGGCGGTCATCGGCGGCGGGAATACAGCCATGGATGCAGCCCGTACAGCAGTCCGTCTGGGAGCGGAAGAAGTTATGGTACTCTACCGTCGCACCCGGGGGGAAATGCCGGCCGAAGATATTGAAATCGAAGAAGCCGAAGAAGAAGGCGTAATTTTCAAATTCCTGCTTGCCCCGGAAGAAATCATCGCTGAAGATGGTCGTGCGGTTGCCATCCGCTGCCAGAAGATGCAATTGGGTGAGCCTGACAGTTCCGGAAGACGTAAACCTGTGCCCATCGAAGGCGCAGTAGAATCGATCCCGGTAGATACCATCATTGCTGCCATAGGCCAGCAGGTCGATGCCACTGATCTGCCGGGGATACAGATCGACAAATGGAGATGCATTGGTACCGAGGCTGACAGTCTGCAGACCAATTTGGCCGGCGTATTTGCCGGCGGGGATGCCGTAACCGGGCCTGGCATCGCCATTGAAGCCATTGCCCAGGGCAAAAAGGCGGCTTTGGCCATGCATGCCTATTTAAACGGCGAAGAACTGGCCAAGCCGGGAACATTTACGGTGGAACGGACTGGCTTGACGGCCGAAGATTTTGCCGAGGTTAAAAGAGTGGAGCGGGTCAAACCGGTACATCGTGATCCGGCAGTCAGACGTAATGATTTCCTGGAAATTGCCGGACGCATGACGCCGGAACAGGCCAGACAGGAAGCCAATCGCTGTCTGGAATGCGGCTGTCAGGATTACTTTGAATGCAAACTGATTCATTATGCCGGTCAATATCAGGTCGATCCCCAGGAACTAGCCGGTGACAAGCATCCGGTTCTGGCTCATGATGAACATCCCTTTATTGAAAGAGATGCCGCCAAATGTATCCTGTGCGGACTTTGTGTAAGAATTTGTGATGAACATATGGGCGTAGGAGCCCTAGGTCTGGTTCATCGCGGTTTTGACAGTCTGGTGAAACCAGAATTTGGACGTCCGCTGCGGGATTCAGAATGTATCAGCTGCGGTCAGTGTGTCAGTGTATGCCCGACCGGTGCTTTAATAGAGAAGAACACCCATGTGAAAAATGTTCCCCTGGCCATGGATACGGTCAATAGTCATTGCTCTTTCTGCGGTTTGGGTTGTGGTCAAGTGGTCAGCAGTCGGGGTGAAACCGTGTTCAAAATTACCCCTGATCAAGGCGAGACCCTTTGTGAAAAGGGCCGTTTCGGATTTGCCGCCGCTGGGGAACGCTTGCGCAATCCATTGCTGAAGACCGGAGACCAACTGCAGGAATGCAGTTGGGATGAAGCCCTGACATTCATTGCCAAGAAGGGCTTGGCAGTGAAGGCCAAATCAGCCCCAGGCTCCATCGCTGTTTTTGCTTCCCCGGCCTTGACGCTGGAAGAAGCCCAGATCGCTGCTTCCTGGCAGGATTTGCTGGCCACGGATCAACTGGCCAGTTTCAGCCCGGACTGCGGACGTGGTTTGGCCAAGGTTGTGGGAGACAGTATATCCACCAACAGCCTGGATGAAATGAACGGCACCGATCTTATCCTGATGCTGGGATCATTTAACCAGAATCAGGTTGTACCTGCCCGGATCAGAAAAGCGGTTGGCCAGGGCGCTAAAGTGATCGTCATCAGCAATGAAAAGACGCTGGTTTGTGATATAGCAGAAAAATGTATTTGTCCTGATAACAGTACTGGTTTTATAAAAGAAATATTGGCCGCCCTGGTGGCTCAGTCTCTGGTGGATGAAAAGTTTGTGAACCGCAGGGCAGCGGGATATGAAGAACTGGCTGCTGACCTCAAACGGATCGTTCCGGGAGAAGACGCCCAAGCGATTGCCGCAGCCTATGGCCAAGCCAAAAAAGCCATGATCATTGTGGACGGCTATTCTGTTACTGCCAACGCAGTTGAATGGATGGCGAATCTCATGGTTATGGCCGGCAAAGTAGGCTCAGCCCGCAACGGCATGATTATTATCAACCCCGGGGCCAACAGCAACGGTATCTGGCAGGCCGGATTTAACAAAGACGGCATAGAACTAATTAGAGCATTGGCCGACGGTGAGATCAACGCTGCCTATGTTCTGGGCGAAGATCCGGTGGGGGCCGGCCTTGTTGATGGCAAAGAGCTGGCCGGGCTTGAATTCCTGATGGTCGCTAGCCCCTATTTGACTGATACAGCTGCGCTGGCTGATGTAGTTTTGCCGATGTCGACCAGTCTGGAAGTGGACGGTAGTTATATCACGGCTGACGGCACGATGGTTTCTATAAGGGCGGCCAAGGATTCTCCTGCCGGCCGGGACAATTTGGATATATGGGCAGCCTTGAGCCAGCACATGAATCCCGATTGGGATATCGATTTTGTCTATCCGCCTGATCGCCAGACATTCCTTTATGCAGGCGGATTTGCTGGTCAGGATGGCAAGGCCCAACTTGGCGGTGGTGCAGACGGATCAATCTTCGTGCCGGTTAAAATGACCGATCCGACCTTGCGGGTGTTTCTAGGGTAATTGTTACCAATGCCGGATTGATTGATTTCAGATATTGTCGCATAAACAATTGTTTTATTCAGTGTCAAAGCCTATGCATTTGCGTATCTCAGTACGTCAAGTGCATAGGTTTTTTGTTTGTCAGATATGCATTCAGCAGACAGTTTTTAGCCCCGGTATAATGTATGCAAAATGCGGTATTATGGGCATTTCATGAATACAATATATTTGCGCAAAACCTATTTATGTTTGCATAAATTGAAACTATAATCCTAAATGTGAATTGCATGCCCATGAAAAGAAAATAACTTTCCGAAGGAGGAACTACCATGTCAAACGTAAATGAGATCCTGGCCCAGGTAATCAAAAGAAATCCTCATGAGCCCGAATTCCATCAAGCGATAAAGGAAGTACTGCAATCCCTGGAACCAGTACTGGAGAAGCACCCGGAATATGTACAATACGCAGTGGTGGAGAGAATTGTGGAACCGGAGAGACAAATCATGTTTCGGGTTCCGTGGGTGGATGACAACGACAGGGTGCAGGTGAATCGCGGCTTCAGATATGAATTCAATAGTGCCATCGGACCGTACAAAGGCGGGCTGCGATTCCATCCATCGGTCAATCCCTCTATCATAAAATTTCTAGGTTTTGAGCAGATCTTCAAAAATTCCCTGACCGGATTGCCGATCGGCGGTGGCAAAGGCGGCAGTGATTTTGATCCCAAAGGCAAATCAGATGCTGAGATCATGCGTTTTTGCCAGAGCTTTATGACGGAACTTTATCGGCATATTGGTCAGGACACCGACGTTCCGGCCGGTGATATCGGGGTCGGCGGACGGGAGATTGGTTTTATGTATGGGCAGTATAAACGCATCAAGAACACCTGCGAGGGGGTCCTGACCGGCAAGGGGCTGGACTGGGGAGGCAGTCTGGTCAGAATAGAAGCGACTGGATATGGTTTGGTTTATTTTACCGAAGAAATGTTGAAAGAGAAAAATACAGATTTCAAAGGCAAAACCGTGGTTGTTTCCGGCTCAGGCAATGTAGCTATTTACGCGGCAGAAAAAGTACATCAGCTGGGTGGCAAGGTCGTAGCACTGAGCGATTCCTTCGGTTATATTGTAGATGAAGACGGGATCAAACTTGATACCGTGCAACAAATCAAAGAAGTAGACAGAAAGAGAATTAAAGAGTATGTGGCTGTTCATCCTGCAGCCAGGTATTTTGAAGGTTGCGATAAAATCTGGAGCGTTGCCTGTGATATAGCGCTGCCCTGTGCTACCCAAAATGAGCTGGATCAACAAGCTGCCCATACTCTGGTAGCGAATGGCTGCATCGCGGTGGCGGAGGGAGCCAATATGCCCTCGACGCCTGAAGCGGTTAAAGTCTTCCATGAAAACGGGGTATTGTTTGGACCGGCCAAAGCAGCCAATGCCGGTGGCGTTGCGGTATCAGCCCTGGAAATGTCGCAGAACAGCATGCGCTATGCCTGGAGCTTTGCAGAAGTTGACAACAAGTTGAAGAGCATTATGATCGATATCCACAAGAAATCCAGTGAAGCAGCCAAGAATTACGGCTTCGCAGGCAATTTGGCGGCAGGTGCCAATATAGCAGGTTTTATTAAAGTGGCCGATGCCATGGTTGCACAGGGAATCGTATAAATATTTGCTTCATAAATAATGATTCCCTGCCAAAAGTTCATTTTATGTCCGGCTATCCAATCCCGTATGAATGGCAAAGCCGCAAGTACTAGATGCACAGTGAGCAACCCTAAAACAAGGTTTTCGCAGTAGAATCAATCATGAAATAAAAAAACATTTCTGATTTAGCTGTGAAATCTGGCCTGAGCTAAGACCCGCACCGCAACTGATACGGGTTCTTTCAGGCTTTTACCACTTAGCCAACACACGATCGTGCCAGCAAGACGCTAAACCTTGATACGGTTGATAATTGTGCGCAGATGCTCAGCATTTTCTGCCAGTGAGTGAGAAGCGGTGTTAATACTCATCACCAGATCGGCAGTAAATCTACTTCCCGTTGCTATTTGTTGGGAACCGGAGGCAGTTTGTTGTACCGTGACAGAGGTTGCTTCCAAGGCTTTGTTGATTTCGGATATGGTCAAAATGACATTTTGAATATTTTTACTGACCGTTTCAGTCAAGGCTTTGGTCATATCAGCATCATTTTTATATTGGCTGCCAAATTCCACTAATAAATTGTAATCACGGACAACGTCTTCATTAATAAAATTCAGCAGGGAATTGGCATTGTTGATCAGATTGGCGATGGAGTTTTGTACCTGCTTGGTGAGC
>CAZACF010000146.1:0-5816 GCA_964483565.1 uncultured Syntrophomonas sp.
GTGATGCAAAAGGCATGTTTGTGCGGATTAGGGCAGGCTGCTCCGATCCCTACCGAGAGTACCATCAAACATTTCCGTCATGAATACCTGCGCAAGGTGCAGTAATTTGAACAGGAAGGAGGAGCAACCATGATTAGCCTAACCATAGATGGGATGGAAGTTCAGGTAGCGCGCGGCACCACGCTGCTCGATGCATGCCGCCGGGCCGGAGCGGATATTCCCACCTTTTGTTATGACCCGGATTTAAAACTGGCCGGTTCCTGCCGGATGTGTGTGGTGGAATGTCAGGGGCGCCGTAATCTTTTGGCCGCCTGTGTAACTCCGGCAGAAAATGGTATGGTAATAGAGACCGAAAGTGCGGATGTAATTGAAACCAGAAAAGTCATTCTGGATTTACTGCTGGCCCGTCACAAACTGGAATGTCATGTTTGTGAAAAAGACGGTGACTGCAAGCTTCAGGATTACTGTTATCGGTATAATGTGAAGGAATCCTCACTGGGCGAGGAAGGCCCGCATTTTTACAAGCAGGATGCCAACCCCTTTATTGAGCGGGATTATGACAAGTGTATCATGTGCACCCGCTGTGTACGCGCCTGCGAAGAAATTACCGGTGCCTGCGCCATCAATCTGGAAGAGCGCGGTCATCATGTGCATATCGCCACTGCCTTTAACGGGTTGTTGGAGGATTCCCCCTGTGTCTTCTGCGGACAGTGTGTAATGGTCTGCCCGGTAGGGGCCTTGACCAGTAAAATCTCAGCCGGCAAAGGCAAGCCCTATCAGGTCAAAAAAGTCCCCACTACCTGCACCTATTGCGGCACGGGCTGTACCTTTGAATTAAACGTAAAAGATGATGAGATTGTCGGCGTTACCTCCATGCGCAATTACCAGCAGAGCCCCGTCAACAATGGAGCGCTTTGCGTCAAGGGACGTTTTGGCTGGGATTTCGTCAATTCTCCGGAAAGACTGACCACTCCTTTAATTAGAGAAAACGGCGAGTTGCGTCCCGCTTCCTGGGATGAAGCGCTGGACTTTGCCGCCGCCAAGATCAAAGCAATCAAAGAAGAACATGGGCCGGATGCCTTGGCCATGTTTTCCTCGGCACGTATGACCAATGAGGAGAACTACCTGGCGCAAAAACTGATGCGCGCAGTCATCGGCACCAATAATGTCGATCACTGCGCCCGTCTCTGACACTCCGTTACTGTCGCCGGTCTGGGGGCAGCATTTGGGAGTGGCGCAATGACCAACTCCATCAACGAGTTACAAAACGATGCTCAAGCCATCTTTTTAATTGGCACCAACACGACTGAAAACCATCCCGTAATTGGCTACAAAATCAAGAGCAACGTCCGTAAGAACGGCGCCAAATTGATCGTTGCCGATCCGCGCCGGATTGAACTGGCCGAGATGGCCGATGTTTTCATGCAATTCAGACCAGGCACGGATGTAGCCCTGGTCAATGCCATGATGAACGTCATTATTAGTGAAGGTCTGCTGGACAAAGAATTTATTGCCAACCGTACCGAAAACTTTGACGCGGTAGCGGAAGTAGTGGCCAAATATACACCCGAAACCGCCGAAAAAATCACCGGTGTTCCTGCCGGAGATATCCGCAAAGCTGCTCGTATCTATGCCGAAGCAGAAGTTGCTTCAATCTGCTATGCCATGGGACTGACCCAGCACAGCACCGGTACGGACAATGTCAAAACCATGTGTAATCTGGCTTTGCTCACTGGCAATTTAGGCAAACCCGGTGCCGGGGTCAACCCGCTGCGCGGCCAAAACAATGTACAGGGAGCCTGCGATATGGGAGCCTTACCGGTCAGCTATCCGGCCTATCAGGCGGTAAGCAACCCGGATATCCGCGAGAAATTCGAAAAGGCCTGGGGGGTCAGCCTTTCCCCCAATAATGGGGTTACCCTGACCAAGGCCATCAACCTGGCGCATCACGGTGAAATCAAGAGCATCATCGTCATCGGCGAAAACCCCATGGTCAGTGACCCTGATCTGCACCATGTGGAGGAAGCTTTGGAAAATCTCGATTTCCTCATGGTTCAGGATATCTTCCTGACCGAAACCGCCCAGAAGGCAGACGTGGTTTTCCCGGGCGTAAGTTTTGCGGAAAAGGACGGAACTTTTTCCAATACCGAAAGAAGAGTACAAAGAGTCCGTCAGGCGGTCAGTCCCCGCGGCGATGCCCGCCAGGATTGGCAGATCATCAGTGAACTGGCCACCCGCTTGGGCTATCCGATGAACTATGCATCACCGGAAGAGATCTTTAATGAAATGCGGACGGTTACGCCTTCCTACGCCGGCATTACCTATGAGCGTATTGAAGAGTGCGGTCTGCATTGGCCCTGCCCGACCGAAGAACATCCCGGCACCCCCATCCTGCACAAGGAAAAATTCAACCGCGGACTGGGGCTGTTCCATGCCATCGAATTCAAGGAAGCAGCCGAGTTGCCGGATGCAGAATATCCGATTCTGTTGACCACTGGACGCAGTCTGTATCATTATCATACCGGCACCATGACCCGGCGCTCGGTGGGCCTGGATGCCATCCAGCCGGAAAATGAATTGCAGATTCATCCTAACAAGGCAGCCGAATTGGGCATCCATGACGGGGAAAAGGTTCGGGTTATTTCACGGCGCGGCAGCATTGAACTGAAAGCTCGACTGACCGATATTGTGGAGGAAGATGTAGTCTTTACCTTCTTCCACTTTGCTGAAGCAGCCGCCAATGTGCTGACCAATTCCGCCCCTGAGTCGCTGGATCCGGTGGCCGGTATTCCCGAGTACAAGGTGTCAGCGGTAAAAATCGAAAAAATCTAGCTGGTATAACCAAGTAAAAATCTGGCCTAATAACAATCCAAAAACCAAGCCCATATCACCGCCAAGTGGTATGGGCTTGAAAATTTTCTGCATGGTTACCGATCCGGAGGAGGAGGGAATATGCTTGCCTTGTTTTAGGCAGTAACTATATTATGTCTTTTATTTGCTTTTAAGGATGCAACTACTGCCCAGTGATCATATTCCAGAGCAAATTACCCCACACTCCTGCGGCTCCGCCGCACCGGAATATTCAGGCTTATCTTGCCTGTATTCCCGGAAATACATAACCAGATGCATATAAACCCGCATAAACACTACAAGTTAACTTGTTATGTGTTTTCAACATAACGATGTTCATACCATATCGGATCCTTATACCTATTGAATTTATTAGGATTTTAACGATCCCTCGTTATGAGTGGACGGGAATCAGGGATCTTGGCCGGCTGCCTGGGACGGCAGCTTTATGACCTGGCTTGGAGCCGCTTTACCCATTGCTGCCTTTCATGTCCAGGCTCAGTTCTCTTAGTTCGGGGAAGGGGCGGATGATGCGGGGCAAAACTCCCTGCACATAAGAGATGGCGATGCCGTAATTGGTAATGGGAACTCCCTGGGAGGCGGCGCTGTGCAGACGGTTGCGGTAAGCGGTGCGGCTGATGGTACAGCCGCCGCATTGCAGGATCAGGCGGTAATTTTTGATTTCAGCCGGAAAAGAGGGGCCGGATGCCGTAACGAACTGCAGCTTTTTGCCGGTATAATTTGCGATCCAGCGGGGGATTTTTACCCGGCCGATATCATCCTTCATGGCATGATGAGTACAGGCTTCGGCAATCAGTATCTTATCATCATCGCGCAATTGGTCGATGGTTTGTACCCCCTGGACCATCTGGTCAAGATCGCCTTTATAACGGGAAAATACGGTGGAAAAAGTGGTCAAAGGGATTTCTTGCGGGACAACCCCGGCAACCTCCAGCACCACCTGGGAATCAGTAATGACAAGGTCAGGCGCAACCGCCATTTTTTTCAGGGTTGGGGCTAATTCATGTTCCTTGACAACCAGCGCCACGGCGTCATTGTCCAGAATGTCGCGGATGGTCTGCACTTGCGGCAGGATCAAGCGGCCTTTGGGAGCACCCGTATCAACCGGCACCACCAGCACCACCAGATTACTGGCCTTGATGATATCGCCGAGGATGGAGGGAGCCTCCAGACCGTCGACATTTTTTAAGGCCCGTATTTTTTCCTTCAGGTCGGAAATACCTTGGTTATTAATTGCCATGGTGGTTACATAATCCAGTTTTCTATCCTGCAGCCAATCTTCAAGGGGGCGGTAATCAACCCGATCAACTTGATTGAGCACCACAATGATCGGTTTTTGCTTGTCCTGCAGGGTGGTGACCAGTTCTTCTTCATAATCAGTCCATTGACCGTCACCGATAATGATCAGGCCGACGTCGGCGTCTTTGATCACCGCCTTAGTTTTATCCACGCGCTTTTGCCCCAGCTCGCCAACGTCATCAAGGCCGGCTGTATCGATTACCAGACAGGGTCCCAGGGGATTGATTTCCACTGCTTTATCCACCGGGTCAGTGGTGGTACCGGCTTGTTCAGAGACGATGGCCAGGTCATAACCCACCAGGGCATTGAGCAGGGAAGATTTACCGGCATTGCGCCGCCCCAGGAAGGCAATGGCGATGCGCATTCCTTTGGAGGTTTCATTTAGATTGCTCATCTCGTCATTCTCTCCTAACCTAAGTAAATTAAAATCTAAAATCACGTTGGCCTTGTTCAATGGCCAGCAGATTCTTTTGGGCAATCGCTCTGATTTTTTCATGGGGAACATGATTCAGTTCTTCGGCAATTAATTTTTCCGCGCTCTGGCGGGTCTCTTCCCCAGCATAGTCTTGTGAATATTCCTTCAAGGTCATGAGGGCATTGGGGTGACAACAGTTTTGGATTTGCCCGGTTTTGGACAATTGCATGAAACGGTCGCCGGTCCGGCCCTCGCGGTAACAGGCAGTGCAGAAGCTAGGGATATAACCAAGCTGCATCAACCAATGTACGACCTGATCAAGGGTTCTGGTGTCGCTGACATCAAACTGCTCGGACTTTTCGTAGGCCGGTTCCGGTTCGACGTATCCGCCTACACTGGTGCGGGAGCCGCCGCTGATCTGTGAGATCCCGAGTTTCAATACCCGCTCGCGGCATTTTTGACTTTCCCGGGTGGAAACAATCATGCCGGTGTAGGGGACGGCGATGCGGATACAAGCTACCAGTTTGGCAAAAGTATCATCATTAATGCCGTTGTCAAAAGAATTGGCATCGATATCATCGGCATGACGGATTCTCGGCACGCTGATGGTGTGAGGGCCCACCCCGAATACCGCTTCCAAATGCTCGGCATGCATTAACAGGGCGGCAAATTCATAACGATACAGTTCCAGGCCGAACAACACCCCCAGGCCGACATCATCAATGCCGCCCTGCATGGCTCGATCCATGGCTTCGGTATGGTAGGCATAATTATGTTTGGGGCCGGTGGGGTGAAGCTTTTCATAACTTTCCTTATGATACGTTTCCTGGAACAGGATATAGGTACCGATGCCGGCCTCTTTTAATTTCTGGTAATTTTCCACGGTAGTGGCGGCGATATTGACATTGACCCGGCGGATGGAACCGTTCTTGTGCTTGACGCTGTAAATGGTTTGGATCGATTCCAGTATATATTCGATGGGGTTCATGGTCGGATGTTCGCCGGCTTCAATCGCCAGCCGCTTGTGTCCCATATCCTGCAGGGCGGTGACTTCGCGCCGGATATCGTCCTGATTCAGTTTTTTACGGGCAATATGCTGGTTCTTCATGTGATAGGGACAATAAACACAACCATTGACACAATAATTGGACAGGTACAGAGGGGCAAACATGACAATGCGGTTGCCGTAAATATCTTTTTTAAGCTGTTCGGCCAGCGCATAAATCTCCTG
>CAZACF010000147.1:0-5779 GCA_964483565.1 uncultured Syntrophomonas sp.
TGGATTTTGGCAGTCAGTTGCGGGGTTCCCTGGCCGGTGCGAATATATTCATCTAATTCCCGGTAGGTAAAACCCATTTCCGTTTCGTCGGTCTGCCCTCCCCATAATCCGGCCGAAGGCGCTTTGTTAATGATGCTTTCCGCGATTTTAAGATAGCTGGCCAGTTCATAGACCTGTTCCTTGCGCAAATCGCCCAGAACCTGTAAATCAACGCCGCTGTCACCATATTTGGTTGAATATCCTACGGTTATTTCACTTTTGTTGCTGGTGCCCACGACCAGATACTGATGGGCCTGGGCCATATAATAAAGGGCAGTCATCCTGAGGCGAGGTTTTATATTGGCTCGAATGAGGGTGCTGCTCTCTTGCGGCAAGTTGATGGCATAGCCTAATTCTTTCAACAGGGCATGGTAGGTGTCATTCAGATCGATGATATGATAGTCCATACCCAAACTCTCTACCAGCAGCAGCCCGTCCTGCAGATCCTCGGCGCTGCTTTGACAGGGCATGATCAGACCCAGGCAGTTATTTGGAAATGCCCGTTGGCCAAGGGCCGCCGCCACCGCCGAGTCGATCCCGCCGCTGATCCCCAGAATCAGCCCTTGACAACCGGCTGTCTGTACTTTTTCGCGTAACCAGTTGACCAAATAATTGCTTACGGCTTCAGTGTTCATAGCTCTTTACTCCTTTAAAAATAATGAAGGGTTGGTCGAGGAATAGTTTGCTGCACCGCAATCGCCGTTGATTTCGTTCAGTATTCCTAATCGGCCTTTTCCTGATTAGCCGGCCTGCAAGGGGTGAAATTTGCTCAAGCCCGGAGCATCACCAAAAACAGGCCTGCAGACATAGTCATTTACATATTCAACAGGAGTTGTCCAAATCCTGCCTGTAAACCTCGATTTCTACATTTGCCGGCCAGATGCAGACTGCCGGATTGGCCGACTCAAAGCCTGACCATTTCCAGCTCTCCCCAGGCTGCCATTTTATCATTTTTAATGGCCAAAATACCGCTAACCCCAACTATATTTTGTGCAAAATGAACCGCCTTCATTAAATCATCTTCCGTCTGCACCAAATTAGCAGCACCGGTAGCGACTGTATCTGCCAGCGCAGCCTCAGGGGCCAGAATCACGACCGCATCTGCTTTGCCCAAGCTGATACTGGGACCCACCGTCCCGGAGGAGGTACAGATCCCCAGCGGGCTGTTGGCCGCCTTGATTTTGAGGCCCAAACGATGGCTGAAGGGCGAGGTTCCGGCATAAACGGAGACGATTCGCTCCTTTTGGCTGTTTAAATAGATATCTCCACCGTTTTCCACGATGGTTTCCTGCACTTGGCTCATCAGCATTTCGCCCACTGCCTGGGCAAAAGCCCCTGCCACCGCAGCCATCGGCCCTACCCCCGCCGGGATGGCGGCCTCTGCCATCTGTCTGGCCAGCACTGGAGCATCCGGCAACAGCGCCAGCGGAACAAAGGAGGTTTTAAAACGGGGATGGCGGCTGATATATAATTCCAGCTCAGCGCGCAGCCGTTTGACTTCATTTTCACACAAAGAGATCAGGTGATTCGCATAGCTCACCTGATCTACGGCAATGGCCAGATCAGTCTCTTTGACCTGGATATGAAAATAGTGGAGGTCACGGGCTTCGTGCAGAGCGCGGTAGTCCCTGGTCACATATTTGTCTCCCGCTCTTTTATCCATAACTCCTCCTAGACGGCCTCTTTGATCTCAAAATGCAGATTGATGGCCCGGGTCGGGCAGCATTCCAGACACATCCCGCAAACCACGCATCGTTCGTTGTGGAAAGACACTTCCATGCTTTCCCGATCGATCTCCAACGCCTCGGTCGGGCAGAAAGATGCACAGGCACCGCACTGGATGCAGATCTGTTCGTTCCAGACGATGTTTTCGCTCAATGGTTCCAGGATGACCCCCAGGCTTTCCATGAAATGCGTACCCGCTTCGTAACTTTCCTTGCTGCCTTCCAGTTCTACCACCAGATAGCCCTCTTTTTGCGGGTTGATGTCAGCCTTGAGGATATTTATGACCAGATCATAATTTTTAATCAATCGATAAATAATTGGCTGCTCGGATTGAGCGGCGGAAAAATAACAAACCAGTTTGTTTTTCATCTTTTATTCCTCCCATTCGTCTGCCCGTTGGGGTTTCTTTCCGGGATCGATTTAAAAACGATATCTGTATCAGCAGAAGGGATGGGCGCCACCGGTCGAGTAATTTCAAAGTCCCCTTTTAAAATCCACTGTTTCAGAATCTCAGCGATCTTTCTGGCCCGGGGATAGCTGGATTGCGGAGTGGTGATTACCGACTTGCCATTAAAGTTGATTCGTCCGCTTTTCAGCTCTTTAAAATTGGCAAAACCCAGATCCATGGGCTTGGAATAGGGATACCCTTCGTGATAGTCAACGATCGGACAGTATATATCTTCATCTTTTACAGCGGTGTAACGCAGCATCTCTTCATCCAGAATAGGAATCGGTATGCCGACGCCTACTGCCATGGTTGCTCCATAACCGATGTAGCTCAGCCCAACCAGCCAGTCGGGATCCATGCCCTTCAAATCGCCAATCAGCGACAGGGTGCCGGCGGTTACCTTGGGTACACCATTGTCCCCGCGTAACACATTGGGATGGTGCTGGGTGCCGTTCCAGGCTACGTAGCCGATGCCACCACCCAGAAAGATGCGGGTTCCGATGCCGATGGTACGGTAGTAAGGATCGTTAAGCAACGGACTCAACTGCCCTGCGGTGGAATAACTGGCATTGCCGACATGGGGCTTTAATATCCCCATATAGGTATACAAGGTACGATCACCCAGATTGATGGCACAATTGTAATTCTGGTAAGCGTTGCGGGGATTGAACAAAAAGGCATCATTGACATCCTCCAGGGTGATGATGGTGTCCACCTTGCGGTTGGGATAGCAATCTGTGCCATAAGCGGTTGCCTCCAGACGAACCTCCTTGCCGGCCACCAGATCGTGGATCACATGCCCGCCGCCGTAAGTGAAGCGTCCCGGGAACACCTTGTTTTCCGGATCGTTCTCGGCTGCCTGGGCCGCTCCGATATAGGCATCAACCGCAGCAATCCCCGAATAGGCTTCCACGCCGTTCAACCATACTTTCTTCATTTTAATGCGTGGGTTGCTGTGGCCAAAATTGATGAAGGCTCCCGATGAACACATGGGGCCGAAGGTACCAGTGGTCACCACGTCGATTTCCCGGGCTGCCTGTTGATAGCCTTTTTCTTCGGCAATACCAATGACTTCTTCAGCGGTTACGACCACCGCTTCTCCCTTTTTAATTTTTTCATTGATCTCTTCGTAGCTCTTTTGTACTGCCATTTTCTCTTTTCCCTCCACCCTTTATTTGCTAAACAAGCCCATCAGTTTCTGGGCAGTAAGTACCGCGGCACGGGCATCTGCAGAATATGCATCGGCGCCGATTTGGTCAGCGTATTCCTGGTTTAAAACAGCGCCGCCTACCATGACCCTTGATTTCAAGCCTCGGGCTTTCACCCCTGCGACCACTTCCTGCATACGCGGCATGGTGGTCGTCATGAGTGCGCTTAAACCAATGATGTCTGCATTTTCCTGGGCTGCCCGCTCCAATATGAGATCAGCTTTGACATCCTTGCCCAGATCAATCACTTTGAACCCGTAGTTCTCCAGTAAAACCGATACAATGTTCTTGCCGATGTCATGGATATCCCCTTCCACCGTGGCCAGCACTACCACTCCGGCATGACTGCTGCCTTCCCTGGCCAATAACGGTTGCAGGATGGCAAAGGCCCTTTTCATGGTTTCCGCTGCCATCATTAGCTGAGGCAAAAAGTAACGTTTCTGCTCATACAGCTCACCCGCAGCTTCAATGCCGGGAATCATCGCCTGATTAACGATATCCAATGGTTCCAGCTTGATTTGATGCAGGGCCTCATCAATGAATGTCGCAATGTTTTCCTGATCCCCTTGCAAGACCGCTTTGCGGATCCGGTCTTGAATCGTATTGTCCCCTGCAGCTGGAGCCGCTTGCCGGTTCTCTGCCAGGGGGGCTTTGGCCAATTCACTGCCAGTCTGTAGCAAAACAGGTATATTACAGTTGCTGCAAACCGCATGCCGCAAAGCCGTACCCGTTGTTGAAGCCGCTTTATAATCCTGGTATTTTTCAATATAAGCAGCGCTGTTTCGATCCTTGCCCAGCAGAACCGCCGCCGCCCGGCAGGTATCCATCATGCGTTCATCAAAAGGATTTAAAATGGGCAGATCCAGACCGGCGCTCCAGGCCATGGCCAGGTAGGCAGCGTTAAGGATCTCCCGGGCGGGCAGGCCATGGGAAACATTGCTGACCCCCAGCACAGTGGCCAGTCCCAATTGCTCCTTGATCATCCTCAATGCCCTGATGGTTTCCATGACCTGTTCCTGCTGGGCGCTGGCCGTTTTAACCAGGGTATCAATCAGTACATCCTGGGGACGCAAACCATAATCCCGTGAACGCTGCTGGATTTTGCGGGCTACCTCTACGCGGTCTTCCGCCCGGTCAGGAATACCCTGTTCCCCAATACACAGTCCCAGTACTGCCGCGCCGTATTTTTTGGCCAGCGGCAGGATCTTTTCCATATTTTTTTCTTCCCCGGTGGTAGAGTTTATCAAAGGTCGTCCCACAAACATCTTCAGCCCGGCTTCCACTACAGCAGGATCAGTTGAGTCAATCGAGATGGGCATATCCAGCGCTGCCTGAATCAGACTCACTGCCTTCTGCATGGCCTCCACTTCATCGATGCCGGGCACGCCCATGTTGACATCCAGGATGGGGGCACCGGCTTCCTGTTGCTGGCGGGCTTCCGCCACCACTACCTGCATCTGGCCATCTTTGATATCCTGGGCCAGTTTTTTCCGGGCGGTGGGATTGATGCGTTCGCCGATAAAGGCCAGGGGCTGCCTGTCGCCCAGTAAAACATAACGGCTACGCGAGGCCAGGGCGGTTGGAAACAGTTGGCTGCGAGAGGCTGGTTTCATCCCTTTCAAAACTCTGGCCATCGCCTGAATATGAGTCGGAGTAGTGCCGCAGCAGCCTCCGATTAAGTTGGCTCCGGCTTCCTTTAAACGCAGAGCATATTCGGCCATTTCTTCCGGGGTATCCGGAAAAACGGTCCGTCCATCCAGCAAACGAGGCAAGCCGGCATTGGGCTCAACTGAAAGCCAGGTTGAACCATACTGCGCCAGACGCTCAATGACCGGCAGCAATTCCCGAGCTCCCCCGGAGCAGTTGGCCCCGATGGCCAACGGCTGCAAGGCCTCCAAGACCACGGCCGCGGTCAGCGGATCGGTCCCGGTCATGGTCCGGCCACCATCTTCAAACGTCATATGGGCAATAATCGGCAGCCGGGTGTTTTCGCGGGCGGCAATCAGAGCGGCCCGCATCTCCCCAATGTCGGTCATGGTTTCAATCGAAATCAGGTCAGCCCCGGCCTGGGCACAGGCCATAATCTGTTCCTTAAAAGCTTCATATAAGTCATCAAACTCCACCTCGCCCATGGGACGCAGCAGTTGGCCGGTTGGGCCGATCGAAGCCGCTACCAGGCCATGCTGACCGGCAGCCCGGCGGGCAATTGATACCAATTCGGCATTGATCTCCGTCACCCTGTTTTCCAACCCGTATTCGGCTAATTTATATCGGCTGCCGCCAAAGGTATTGGTTTCAATGATATCTGCACCAGCTTCCAAATATTGGCGATGTATATCCACCAGAACCTCCGGGTGCT
>CAZACF010000148.1:0-5767 GCA_964483565.1 uncultured Syntrophomonas sp.
GCCTGTGAAGATGCGGCAGGGCGCAACATCATCTATGTCAATTGGCCTGCAACCATAAATAAAGTATTATCCCATCATCCTCAGGCGCAAGTGGAAGCCGGAAACGTTGATCCCAGTCTGCGCCGTAGTATCCGTCAGCGGTTTAGAAACAAGCGGGCCGGAATCTTGCTGGTGGATGGTACGCATCCGCCTGGTTCAGGGCACTTAGGTGAAGTCGATAGCTTAACTTTACTGGACAGCCCCTTTGCGGAATATGAACTGGCCGCCGTGGCCGACTATGTGGATAACTTGGAACTGCCTCTGCAGTTGGCGTTTAGCGGAGAAGACCTGGATAGAAATGCCCGCTATTTGCAGCGTATCTTTCCGGAACCTCCCCGCTTGGAGCTGATCTGGCACTCCTTGACCAGTGCGGGCCGTACATCGCTGCAGTTGGAAGAAGCACAAGTGCTGGCCCGACTGAGAGCGGATGTGGACGGTACCATCGGCAGTCTGGAGCTGAACGCGGCCTTGCGCATAATGTCTGATCTGGACTTGTGTCAGTTTCAGAAAAGCGGTAGTATAATGGCAATACGCTTTCATTCAATCCAAAAAGATACTTTACAGCCGGAATTTTCACCTTATTTCTGCGAAGGCAAAAAAGAGAAAGAGCAGTTGGAAATCTGGCGCAGAAGGATGCAAAAATATACTGGTATGGTGATGTAATTGGGACCGCAGGCAATTTTGGACAGGGTAAAGCAATATGACCCCAATGCCAATTTCGATTTAATAACCAAAGCTTATAGTTATGCTGAAGCTGCGCACGGGGGGCAAAAACGGATATCCGGGGAGCCGTACATTATTCACCCGATCGAGGTGGCCATGATACTTACCGAGATTGAAATGGATACGGCTTCGCTTTGTGCTGCTCTTTTGCATGATGTAATCGAAGACACTGCCTATAGCTTTCTTGATCTGCAGGAAGAATTCGGTGAAGAGATTGCCTTGTTGGTTGAAGGAGTCACCAAACTAAGCCGGATTGAATTCAGTTCCCGCGAAGAAGCCCAGGCAGAAAACCTGCGTAAAATGTTTATCGCCATGGCCAAAGACATCCGCGTGATTATGATTAAATTGGCCGACCGCCTTCATAATATGCGTACCCTAAGTTACCAGTCTGCACACAAACAAAAGGAAATCTCCCGCGAAACCATGGATATCTTTGCTCCGTTGGCTCACCGGCTGGGGATTTTCAAATTCAAATGGGAACTTGAAGATCTGTCCTTTCTCTATCTTGATCCGGAAATGTATTATGAAATTGCCCGCCGCCTCAAAACCAAACGCAAGGATCGCGAAGCATACGTACACGAACTGATCAAACTCATCGATACGGGCCTTGATCAGATCGGCATCAAGGGAGATATTGCCGGACGTCCCAAGAACATCTACAGCATCTATAAAAAAATGCTCAAACAAAACAAAGGCATCGATGAAATTTACGATAAGATTGCCATCCGGGTTATCGTTGAACATGTCCGCGATTGTTATGGTGTGCTGGGAATCATTCATACCATGTGGAAACCTTTGCCGGGACGATTTAAGGATTATGTTGCCACTCCCAAGCCCAACATGTACCAATCCCTGCATACCACCTTGATTGGACAGGGCGGGGAACCTTTCGAGGTACAGATCAAGACCTGGGAAATGCATCGCATAGCCGAATCTGGTATTGCCGCCCATTGGAAGTATAAAGAAGGCATCAGCGGTGAAAAGGATAAAAAATTTGATGAAAAACTCGCCTGGCTGCGCCAGATCATGGAATGGCAGCAGGATATCAAGGATACCGGCGAGTTTATGGAGTCGCTGAAAATAGATCTCTTTGAAGACACGGTATTCGTTTTTACCCCTAAAGGAGCGGTATTTGAACTGCCCAAGGGCTCATGTCCGGTCGATTTTGCCTATCGGGTTCATACTGAAGTCGGACACAAATGTATTGGCGCCAAGGTGAACGGGCGCATCGTTCCGCTCGATTACCAACTGGCCAATGGTGATATTGTGGAGATCATGACCTCCAAACAGTCTAACGGGCCGACTGCCGATTGGCTCAATTTCGTCAAAACTTCCTCTGCTCGCGGTCGGATCAAGCATTGGTTTAAAAGGGAGAAACGGGAGGAAAATATTCTCAAGGGCCATGATGCACTGGAACTGGAACTGAAGAAAAAACACCTTGACCCGCGGGAATTGATGAAAGAATCCCGAATGCTGGAAATCGGGGCACGTTTCTCGCTCAACAAGGCGGATGATCTGTACGCGGCGCTGGGGGACAACAGCATTACCGTAAATCAGGTTATCAACAAGATGAAGGAAATGTTCTTTGAGAATATTCAACTGGATGATATTTTAAATGTAGCACCAACGACCGGGGTACACCGGGATCGGGAGACTTCTTCCCTGAAGATCAAAGGCGTAGATGACGTTGTGATCAGATTAGCCCACTGCTGCAATCCCTTACCTGGTGATCAAGTGCTGGGTTACATTACCCGAGGCCGAGGCCTGTCAGTGCATCGCCAGGATTGTCCCAATCTGCTCAACTACCTGCGCAATGAAAAAGACCGGGTCATGGAGGTGGAGTGGGCCTGTGAGACGGGAATCTATGTGGTGGAATTGGAGGTCAAGGCGATGGATCGTCCCCGTCTGACGACGGATGTAATGAATGTCATTGCCGATTCCAGAGTACAGATTAATTCGGTCTTTTCAAGGGTTGGCAAGAATGGACAGGCTTTAATAAACCTAAAACTGGAAGTAATGGATATGGGGCATCTTACGGCCGTCAAACAGCGCATCCAAAAGGTTAAGGATGTCATTGAAGTGAGACGGGTATTGCCCGGAGAGATTAGAGGTGAATAAATGCGAGCCGTAGTACAGAAATGCCTGCACAGCAGTGTGGTGATCGATCAGTTGGAGACTGCTCGCATTGGACCGGGACTGATGGTCTTGCTGGCGGTAAAAAAAGGTGACAGTCGCCAAGATGCTGAATATATAATGGATAAAATCGTTCATTTACGCATATTTGATGATGAGCAAGGAAAAATGAATCTATCCTTGCTTGATACCGCCGGAGAAATGCTTCTGGTAAGCCAGTTTACCCTCTGTGGTGATGCCCGCAGAGGCCGGCGGCCAAGCTTTTCCGAAGCGGCCGAGCCAGAGGCCGCCCAAGCATTGTTGGCTTATTGTGTTGAACTGGGCAAAGCCAAAAACATTCGGGTAGAAACCGGAGTATTTGCTGCTCATATGCAGATCAATCTTTGTAATGATGGACCTTGTACAATCTTGTTGGACAGCGAAAAAACATTTTAGGAGGGCGTTGTAATTGATTTTAACAGGTTTGGAAATTAGCAGCATGGGAGAGAACTGTTATATTGTTGGCTGCGAAGAGACCCGCGAAGTTGCGGTTATCGATCCGGGGGGCAATCCTCGGGCAATTGTCAATTTGCTGAATGAGAACGATTACAAGGCCGTCTATATTATCAATACCCATGGCCATATCGATCATATCGGCGGCAACCAGGGCGTAAAGGACGCGACCGGGGCTAAAATCCTGATTCATCCCGGTGATGCCAAAATGCTGATCAACCCGGCTTCCAACTTTTCCTATCTGTTTGGCAATAAAGTCGTCAGCCCGGCTGCAGATCAGCTGATTGATCAGGGAGACAAAATCAAGATCGGCAACACAGTAGAGCTGGAAGTGATCCATACTCCCGGTCACAGCCCCGGCGGCATATGTTTAAAAACCGGCAATATTATCTTTGTGGGTGACACCCTTTTCCAGGGCTCGATCGGACGTACTGATTTCCCGGGAGGATCCTACCAGCAGCTGATCCAGATGATCAAGGAAAAATTGCTCTGTTATGAAGATGACGTAATCTGTTACCCGGGCCATGGACCAGCCACCACCATTGGTTTTGAAAGAAAAAACAACCCTTTTCTGTAAAACATCAGACCAACGTGTCGGGGGGAATATCTCCTGACACTTTTTTTTTGGAGGCAATCAACATGATCCTGGCCATGAAGCTTGAGCCGCCGGAATTATTTAAACAGGTTCATGAACTGGTGCGCATGAGTTTTCCTGAATATGAGATATGTAGGGAAGAAGCGGTTGATGCTGATGTCCATTTGCAGATCAGCCGTTCTGCTTCAGATCAGCGACTTCTTTTAAGTGGCCGGTTGCAGCAAGGCTCGCTGCTGAGCCAGGCAAACCGCGAATTTCAGCTGAACCCTGACCAGCCGCAGGAGAAGGAGGTCAGCCGGCTGACCCGGGTTTTCATTTATGGGTTGCTCTGTCGTCATCTGGGTGCCAACATCAATCCATACGGAATCCTGACCGGAGTACGACCGCTCAAAATGCTGCACCGCTGGCTCGACCAGGGAGACAGTATAGAAGAGATCCTGGTCCGATTGGAGCGTGACTATTGCATGCAGCCCGGGGTTGCAGAGCGTCTTGCCCAAATTGCCGGCAATAATCGGCCCTTTTTACATGCAAACCAGCCAGCCGGGCGAAAAATCAGCCTATACATCGGCATCCCTTTTTGCCCCAGCCGCTGTTATTACTGTTCGTTTCCCGGCGCCATCCTGACTGACTATGATGCTCAGATGAAACCTTTTCTGCAGTCCCTGCGTCAGGAAATCGAGGTCATTGGTGAATGTATTGATGAAATGGATCTGCAAATGGAGAGTATTTATTGGGGCGGGGGGACGCCCAGCGTTCTGAGCGAGGATGATCTAGAGGATCTGTTTGCTTTGCTGGGACAATATCGAATTACTTCCACCGTCAGCGAGACGACTGTGGAAGCCGGACGGCCGGATACGCTGTCAACCTCCAAACTGGAGCTTTTAAAAGCCCTGGGAACCGACCGCATATGTATTAACCCCCAGACTATGCAGGATGATACTTTACAGTTGATTGGCCGTCTTCATCGCCGTGCCGATATTATAGATGCCGTTCGGCGGGTACGGGAGGCGGGGATCCCCACCGTGAATATGGATTTGATTATTGGCCTGCCCGGGGAAGGCATGGCGGAGTATAAGGATACGCTGTCCCGGATCCTGGAACTGGCACCGGAAAACATTACGGTACATAGTCTGGCAGTGAAGAAGGGGTCGCGCCTGGCGGCTGACCAGGGGAAGCAATCAATCCATGAACTGACCGGCGAAGTGCAGGCCGGTATTGAATATATCAGCCGGACACTGCAGCAACAAGGTTATTTGCCCTATTATCTTTACCGGCAGAAATATATGAAAGCCAACGTTGAGAATATAGGTTATTCATTACCTGACCGCTTCTGCCGCTACAACATTCAGATCATGGAAGAGCGTCAGACCATTATCGGTTTGGGGGGAGGCGCCGGCAGCAAATTTGTAAATACATCTGACTGGAGTTTGGTCAATCTGCATTCCCCCAAAGATCCTGGCAGCTATATCCGACATCTGCCGGAACTGCTAGCCCGTAAAGTTGACAAGCTAAGGGCCTTAAATTAGAATTATCCAAAGAATAGTTGCGTTGGAGGAAGGTTGTTAAATGCAGGTGAAAGCCCCCCGGGGCACTTATGATATTATGCCCGAGGAGATTGACAAATGGCATAAAATGGAGCGAATTATCAGACTTACGGCGGAAACATTCGGATATGCGGAAATCAGGACTCCCATATTTGAGCACACCGAATTGTTTGAACGGGGCGTTGGAGATACAACTGATATCGTCAGCAAGGAAATGTATACCTTTCAGGATCGTTCCCAT
>CAZACF010000149.1:0-5756 GCA_964483565.1 uncultured Syntrophomonas sp.
GTCTTCATTGACCGGCACATAGGCTGAAAAATAGACTCTTTTCATGTTAAAGCTCTGGTATAAAGACTGAGTGGTCTGCAAAATGGTCAAATCGGTGTCAGGCGTAGCGCCCACAATCATCTGGGTCGATTGTCCGGCCGGAACAAAGCGGGGCGTATGCCGCAACCGTCTGCGGTCTTCCTTATGGAGCTGAATTTGCTCCTTGAGTTGCTCCATGGATGAATACAATACCGGGAGTTTTTTCTGCGGAGCCAACAGCTGCAGGCTTTGTTCCGTGGGCTGTTCGATATTGACGCTCATTCGGTCGGCCAGTAGACCGGCCTGCTGAATCAAGGCGGGATTGGCACCGGGAATCACTTTTACATGGATGTAGCCTTGAAAGCTGTATTCCTGGCGCAGCAAGGTCAGAACCAAAATGATTTTTTCCATGGTGTAATCCGGCGATATCTCCACCGCGGCACTCAGGAACAGGCCTTCAATATAATTGCGGCGGTAAAACTGAATGGTCAAATCAGCCAGTTCCTGCGGCAAAAAACTGGCCCGGCGAATATCATTGGAACGCCGGTTGGCACAATAACGGCAATCATAAATGCAATCATTGCTTAAAAGGATTTTTAACAGAGAAATACAGCGTCCATCCGACGACCAGGCATGACAGATGCCAAAGGATTTGGCATTGCCGATGCCGCCCTGATTATTTCTGGATACTCCGCTGGAAGAGCAAGATACATCGTATTTCGCCGCTCCCGCCAGAATCTCGAGTTTGGTCATGGTATCCAACTGATTCACCTCAAATGAAATCAAATGATTGGCAAATTTAGTATACCATAGAACAAACGCCTTGCAAACAATTGTTCTGAAAAGAGCTGGCGTCAACTACTGTCAAGGCAACGATTCAATAGAATTATAAATGAGGTGCTGTTTTTTTACTTAGGCCTCCCAGTTGCCGACTTGTTTATGCAGCAGGACCCAATCTCATCTCGAACCATTTCCAATTCAGTTAGGATCTCTGCCTCGCTGCCGGTTGCGGCTGCCGGATACCCATTTTTGCAGTTTTTCCTCCGGCAGATACATAAATGCCAGTGCGATAATGGCACTAATTCCGATAAAAAGTACGGTCAGCTCGGCCATAATAGTTACAAAATAGGTGAGCGTAAGAACCAATGGTAAGAGAAAATCTGCTGATGATGTCCGAATTTTAGTTATTGTATACGACTGTGTCGGATCTTTCGATTCACAGTTGTATCAGTCAATGGAAGGCGATTTTGTGATCCAGGCAAATCAAGCACCGTAGCATACCCGCCCCGCCCCCATAAATTGTGAATACAAGATACCAAAAAGAATCAAAACCAGGTCAATCGATCATGTGAAATTGACAACAACCAAGCAACCCCAAAATATCGGCACTTTGAGTAAATTTTGTGCGCATGGTGTGCTTCGATACAAAGATGCATCAAAACGTGTCTGAATTATCTGTAAATGATTTTTCATCTGGATGAAAATCCGAAAAATTCGGCATTGGGGACCTATTTGAAAAATATCGCTAAATTATTTCATTCTGTAATAGTGGCATAATATTTGCAATGTTTAGAATGGTAATGAAGTAACCGGGTATCCTCAAAAAGATTCTGAAAAAGGAGGGGAGAAAAAAAGAGTGGGTTGGCGTTGGCTTAATTATTTCGAGGAAATGAAAGGGTTGGTGGGAGAATGACTGAACACGCACATATTCCGACAAAGATTCTCGTTTATATTGGAATTGCGGTTGGACTAATAATTTGTTTGCTTATGGTGTTAGCAACTACGTTCGGAATCCACACGACTTGGCCAGCATACTTGTTATTGCCGATTTTCTTCCTCGCAGGAAGTGATACCAAGCAGTTACCGCATCTGTTTATAGGCGCAATCTCTGGATTAATTTTTACGGTCCTATTTTTCATCCTTTACGGAGCATTGGTACCGGTTCTCGGTGCACATCTTGCTCCCTTGCTTTTAGTATTCTTAATTCTGGTTATTATTATCGGTTGCGGCAATATTGTGCCTATGGTATTCAACAATTATAATCTGGTCTATTTCACCGTTGCGATTGCCTTCTACACAGTTATGTTCGCCATCAATCCTGCCTTTGCATTAATCCCTGAAACGTTGAAAGCAATTGGCGTTACTATTGTAGGTGGAGGCGTCTTTGTGGGCGGTACATTGCTTTTCATCGGCAAGATCCTCCCGAAAATCTTGGCTCC
This sequence comes from uncultured Syntrophomonas sp., assembly GCA_964483565.1. Lineage (GTDB taxonomy): Bacteria > Bacillota > Syntrophomonadia > Syntrophomonadales > Syntrophomonadaceae > Syntrophomonas_B. Next base: position 2,238 of record CAZACF010000149.1, read on the forward strand.
CAAAGCGTAATCAGATAAATTTATCTTATTAATTCCACACTTCACGAGTACTCATGAAGTCCTCGGATGCGTTCGCCTTCCTTAAGCATCCGAGGATTTCATTGTCATTTTGGGTAATAAATGCTTTTAGAGCATATGGCATTTTTGGTATAAAAATTGCATCAATATAAAGCGGAGATTAAATCGTGATGGCTAATACAAAGCGCTTGAAAGTGTTGTTTTTAGTAAATATGCCATAGCAAGATGTAGAATTAAAATTCAGCAAAGGGAGGCACTTATAATGATAACATCCCAAGAATATTTAGCTAGAATTGCCAAAATGAGACCTAATATTTATGTAGACGGAGAAGTCATCGGACGTGATCATCCGCTTGTCCTGCATGCCAGTAAAATGATTCAGTCTACCTTTGATCTGGCCCAGGATTCTGAGTACAGTAATTGGCTCAAGACGACATCGCATATCAGCGGGAAAGAAATTAACCGTTTTACCCATATTCATCAATCGGTTGAGGATTTGCTGCTCAAGCAGGAAATGACCCGTAAACTATGCAACCGCAGCGGTGGTTGTATTTACCGTTGCATGGGGACCGATTCGATGAATGCGTTGTCGGTTACGACCAAGAATACGGATCTTAAATACGGTACTAATTACCATGAACGTTTCCTGAAGTTTCTGGAATATTTCCAGGAAAATGATCTGGTGGGAGCGGCTGCCCAGACAGATGCCAAAGGCAACCGCAATTTAAGGCCTTCGGAGCAGCCTGATCCGGATGCTTATCTGCATGTGGTGGAAAGAAGAGAAGATGGGGTAGTGGTCAGAGGGGCCAAGCTGCACAATACCATGGCTCCCTATGCTGATGAAATCCTGGCTTTCCCGACCCGCGCTTTGAAGAAGAACGAGAAAGATTATGCCATTGCTTTTTCGATTCCCGCCGATGCAGAAGGGATCTATCTAATCGGCCGCAAGGAATACTCTCATCCCCGTGAAGAAGGAATGGAGGCTCCTTATGGCGATTTGGCCTGCATCGAAAGCTTTACTGTTTTCGATAATGTCTTTATTCCCAATGAGAGAATATTCCTGGATGGGGAAACCGAGTTCGGCAGTGAGCTGGCGATGATGTTTGCTCTATATCATCGTCACAGCTATTGTGGATGCAAGCCTGGGGTTGGAGATGTAATGTATGGGCTGACCGCCTTACTGGCCGATTACAATGACGTGGAAAAGACCGGTCATACCCGGGAAAGATTGGCGGATATAGCCAGTGTGGTGGAACTGGTTTACGCAGCGGGGATTGCTGCCAGCGTAAAATCCCAAAAGGCACCTTCCGGTACCCAGATCCCCAATATTATTTATTGCAACGTCGGCAGACGGCATGCCGGACACAATGTCTATCATGAATATGATATCCTCTGTGACATTGCCGGGGGGCTCCCCGCGACCTTGCCGCTGTCCAAGGAATACAACAGTCCCATCGTAGGCGACTTTGTCAGGAAGTATACGAGACGTCGGGAAGGGGTATCGGATGAGAACCATTACCGGGCTTACCATCTGGCCAGCGATATCCTCAACGGTGAAATGGGTGCGGCTTTGTTGGTGGCCGGTGTTCACGGCGGCGGATCACCCATTATGGAGGACATTGCCATCCTGGGGTCCTATGATACCGCAGGCAAAAAGAAACTGGCTAAACGTCTGGCCGGCATCAAAGAAGAGTAAATATATCAAGCAAATAATAAATCGAAGCAGCGTCCGGCATTATGCCGGGCGTTTCTTCTAATAGCAGGATAAGCGCATGAGGTGGGTTGGTTTGATTCAGTTTGAGCAGACCGACTTTCGCTTCGTGACCATGGTATATAAATTGCATATTAATATAACGGAAGCGGGTGTGCAAAGCACCCTAATAAATGCTGTTAGGGGCTTGAGGTTGTAATTCATGGTTCAGCATCAGGGGCTCCAAAAACGAAACTTTTAATAATACAAAATAATGCTCACACACATATTTAAGTCTGTTTGCAGAACTTATTATACAAGGGAGGGTTTAATGTGAAAACATCCAAGCAGTATCTGGATCGGATTGCCAAAATGAGAGCCAATATTTATGTAGACGGAGAGGTTATAGGACGCGACCATCCGCTGGTACTGAAAGCCAGTAAAATCATTCAGTCGACCTTCGATCTGGCGGAAGATCCGGAGTACAGTCAATGGCTCAAGACCACCTCGCATATCAGCGGCCAGGAAATCAGTCGTTTTACCCATATTCATCAGTCGGTTGAAGACCTGCTGATGAAACAGGAAATGACCCGCAAGCTGTGCAATCGCAGCGGCGGCTGTGTGTATCGTTGCATGGGCTGCGATGCCATGAACGCCTTGTCTGTGACCACGAAGAACACCGACATTAAATATGGCACCCATTACCATGAACGATTTTTGAAGTACCTAGCCTATTTCCAGGAAAATGATCTGGTGGGATGTGCTGCCCAGACGGATGCCAAAGGCAACCGCAGTTTAAGACCGGCGCAACAGCCTGATCCGGATGCGTATCTGCATGTGGTGGAAAGAAGAGCCGATGGGGTCGTGGTCAGAGGGGCCAAGCTGCATAATACCATGGCTCCTTATGCGGATGAGATCATTGCCTTGCCGACTCGTGCGCTGAAGAAGAACGAAAAGGACTATGCCATTGCCTTTGCCATTCCTGCTGATACGGAGGGAATCTACCTGATCGGCCGCAAGGCATTTTCTCTCGACCGGGAAGAAGGCATGGAAGCGCCTTATACCGATCTGGGCTCAATCGAGAGTTTTACCGTTTTTGATAATGTTTTTATCCCCAATGAAAGGATTTTCCTCGACGGTGAAAACGAATTCGGCAGTGAATTGGCGATGTTGTTTGCGCTGTACCACCGCCACAGTTACTGCGGATGCAAACCGGGGGTGGGGGACGTAATTTATGGACTGACCGCCTTGCTGGCTGATTACAATGGGGTGGAAAAGACTGAGCACACCCGGGAAAATCTGGCCGAAATTGCCAGCGTAGTGGAGTTGGTCTACGCAGCCGGGATTGCTGCTAGTGTTAAGTCCAGAAGGGCTCCTTCCGGTACCCAGATTCCCAATATTATTTATTGTAATGTCGGCAGGCGACATGCCGGGCATAATGTCTATCATGAATATAATATCCTCTGTGATATCGCCGGCGGACTTCCCGCTACCTTGCCGCTGTCCAAGGAATACAACAGCCCCATGGTGGGAGATTTCGTCAGAAAGTATACCCAGCGCCGTGATGACGTTTCCGCTGAAAACCAATACCGCGCTTATAATATGGCCAGTGATATTCTGAACGGTGATGTGGGAGCGGCCTTGCTGGTGGCCGGCGTTCACGGCGGCGGATCACCGATTATGGAGGATATTGCCATCCTGGGTTCCTATGATACAAAAGGGAAAAAGAAACTGGCCAAACGTCTGGCCGGGATAAAAGAAGAGTAAAGCTTTCAAGCCAAATGAATAATCGAAGCAGCGCCCGGCACGGG
>CAZACF010000150.1:0-5531 GCA_964483565.1 uncultured Syntrophomonas sp.
ATCCCTACTGGCACGATCGAAAAATATATTAAAGTGTTTGGAAAAAGGCCGCGTCGCATGAATCCTTCTCATTTTGAAATGTTGGAACTGATGAAAATCGCCCGCGGCAACAGCAACCCTATTAAAAGCCAGATATCATATTGATAGAAATAAAACTTCTGCCTCTGGCAGTATTAAACTTGTTACCAATGGTCTGGCAATTATGTTAGCCGGCAATATTTGTAATCTTATTCCTGCGTTGGGGCAATATCCAATTGATATTTTGGCCAGTTTTATCAATTCATTTATGCTGATGATTGCCATTTACAAGTATCGGATGGTAGAACTGCGTTTTATGATTACCCGCGGTTTGGTCTACTCCGTCTTCGTAATTACCCTAACCATCGCTTATGTCTTTACTGTATTTTTTATTGAAAATCATATGCAGGCTAAATATCAGCAAATTATCCCTTATTTTACGACCTTGGTCGCGCTGGCTGTCGCCATCACTCTGCAACCTTTGTACAGGTTGTCATCCAAACTGGTTGACAAGCTGTTCTATAAAGCCGTGTACACCCAACGGCAGGCACTGCGACAATTCAGCACCCGCATCTCCAATAATCTGGATCTCAACGGCATTGCCCAGGAACTGATTGAAGCCGTCCAAATGGCTCTGAATGCTTCCCAGGTTCTAATCCTGCAAAAAAATGATGAACAAAACACCTATAGGATGTTTGCCACTTCCTCCCAGCTGTTTCAGCCGGATTTGGAAATCTCCTTCGACAATCCCGTCATTAAATGGATGAACAAAAACAACACCGGTCTAACCAGAGATCAATTATATTATCAACCCTTTTTTAAATCCATGTGGGAAAAGGAAAAGGACAAGCTTCATGACATCGGCATCGAGCTGATCGTTCCGATCAAAATCAGGGACAGCATCATTGCTTTGCTTATGCTCACCAAACGGAAAAATAATGTAGCCTATACCTTGGATGATTTGGATTTGCTGACTTATTTGGGAGCATCTTCAGCAGTAGCTTTTGAGAATGCCCGCTTGTATACGCGTTCCCAATCCGATGCTATTACCGACAGTCTGACCAAGCTTTACAATCATAGATACTTTTGCCAGGCACTGCCTGACTGTCTCAACCAGGTAGGCTCGGCTGAACTTTCTCTGCTGATGATCGATCTGGATATGTTCAAGTTATATAATGACCTATACGGACATTTTGAAGGCGATCGCGCGTTGGAAATGGTAGCGCACATTTTGCAGCGAATCATTGGTGACAAGGGTATTATTTGCCGTTACGGCGGTGAAGAATTCACCATTATCTTGCCTTATTACGATTCGGGAAGATCCTATGAGTTGGCTGAGAAGATTCGCACCGAAATAGAAGCCAGCTTCTTCAACGTCAATGATGTTACTCAGCGTTTTCTCACTGCCAGCATTGGTATTTGTACTTATCCGCAGGCTGCGCCAAATAAGGAAGAACTTTTGAAACGGGCTGATTTGGCAATGTATACTGCCAAAAGCCAAGGTAAAAACCAGACCGTTATCTATACTCCCCGCATCAATACCAAGGAAAACACTACCCGCTGCAACACCGAAGATATATTTCGGCCCAACTATACTGCCACCATTTATGCACTAGCAGCAGCGATTGATGCCAAGGACCATTATACCTTTGGGCATTCCCAACGGGTAGCAAGTTATGTTACGATTCTCGCCAATGAAATGTCTTTGGACAAAGCCCATATAGAAATATTGCAGGAAGCTGCTCTTCTGCATGATATTGGTAAATTGGGCATTCCTGAGAATATCCTTACCAAAGCCGGTAAATTGAGCAATGAAGAATTCGACATTATAAAAAAACATGTGGAAATGTCCATTACCATCATCAAGCATCTCCCCACTTTGAACCATGTTATTCCGGCAGTCATTGGCCATCATGAAAGATGGGACGGCAAAGGCTATCCGCGGGGATTAAAGGGGGAAAACATTCCTTTCTCCGCCAGATGTCTGGCCATTGCTGATGCTTTTGATGCTTTAACCTCTAATCGTCCTTATCGGGCAGGCATGACAGTAAACAACGCCTTGGCCGAGATTAAGAACAATCTGGGCACCCAGTTTGATCCAGCCATGGCCAATTTATTTATCAAGCTGGTGCAGGATGGCACCATCAAAGTTGACAGACAAGCCGAAATCAAGAGCATCAGCTGAAATAAAGCTTCGTTTTAGCACTTGAGGCCCTTTCATCGTCGCTTGGTTACGCTCAGGATGACATTGTGGAAGTGGCAAAATATTCCTACTCCTCCCATCTAACCTATCACTAAATCTCCTCAGCAATGACTACAAACTGATTAAACGACTTTCAATCTCTGTTCAACAGGTTTAGAATTAACAAGATATGATTTCACTGCGGAAAACCTTGTATTAGGATTGACTGGCAATATGAATAGCGCAAAAAAATGCTGTTTGCTTAAGTTACGGCCTAAATATAACAAATGGATTTCTGCCGTGGAAGCAGATATTAATTATTGAGGTTGGTTATATGACTGCTATAAAAAAATCGATCACTCCCCTCATGCTTTTTGGGCTATCCTCTTTGATGATGGGAATGTATGCCGGTTTATACGACCCTTCTTTCAACAACTACCTGGCCCATGTGCACAATGTAAGCGAAGTCGCCCGGGGCGGGCTTGAATTCCCCCGTGAGCTGCCGGGTTTCCTGGTGGTCTTTATCTTCACCGCATTGGTTTTCCTGGCCGACACCAGGATCGCTGCCTTTGCCGCCTTGCTGGTCAGCCTGGCCTTGTGGGGCCAGGGGTTTCTGGCTCCCAATATGGCAGCGGTAGTTGTCTGGATGCTGATCTGGAGCACCGGTGCCCATCTTTTTATGACGGTCTCTCCTGCCATCGGCTTGCGGTTATCAACCAGCGGGGAAGAAGGACGCCGGTTGGGACAATTGGGTTCGCTGGAGTCTCTGGGCACACTGGTGGGAATAATCATCGTTTACTGGGGAGCATCCCGCTTCCATTTTTCTTTTGCAACCATCTTCGCCATATCCGGCATCTGTGCTTTGATCGCCTGCATCGGTCTTTTTCTTATCAAACCCCAGCCGATCAATAAACCCGCCCGCCATCTGGTCCTTAAAAAAAGATATACTCTCTTTTATCTGCTGAATATTGTGTTCGGCGCCCGCAAACAAATCTTTATGACCTTCGCCCCCTGGGTTTTGATCAAAGTATATCAAGCCGATGTGGCAACCTTTGCTATATTGGGATTTATTGGCACGGTTTTAAATTTGATTTTCCGGCCTTGGCTGGGCAGGGCTATTGACGACTGGGGAGAAAGACGCATCATCATGCTGGAATCACTCATGCTGATCATTGTTTGTCTGCTCTATGCTTTCGCCGAAAATTGGTTTACAGCCCAAATCGCCGTCCTGGTCATTATGGCTTGCTATATCACCGACCAACTGCTCTTTTCCGTCCGTATTGCCCGTACCACCTATCTCAATAAAATCGCTGAAACTCCGGATGATCTAGGTGCAACCCTCTCCATGGGGATCAGCATGGATCATGCCGTCTCCATGTTGATTCCTCTGGGCGGAGGCATTCTCTGGGCCAAATATGGTTATATTTCTGTATTTCTGGTCGCCGCCTGCCTGGCAGTAGTTAATTTGTGGCTGGCCACTTTTATCCCGGCACATAAACAGGTTGATTCTTCCCTGGCCTGATCATGTATACACGCTGCAAGTCTTGTCATTTCCCCCAACAAACTTTAAAATGGAGTAATTATAGGCCATTTTTGGGCCTTTTTTAAGGAGGCGTGTTTGATCTTGGCATATGTGGAAAAAGTTTTTGGCAAAGTAAATGTGTTTGATCTGCTCAAAGAATATGGCAGTCCATTATATGTATATGATGAAGAGATCCTTAGACACAGATGCCAGGAACTGAGGAATTTATTGCAATACCCCTCATTCAGGGTGAACTATTCGGCCAAAGCCAACACCAATGTGGAATTGTTAAAAATCATCCGTGAGGAAGACCTGGATGTAGATGCCATGTCTCCGGGCGAGATGTTTCTGGAGATGAAAGCCGGTTTTACTCCAGACCGGATTATGTTTATCGGCAACAATGTGTCACGGGAAGAGATGCAATATGCGGTCGATAGAGGTATTTATATTTCGGTGGATTCATTGTCCCAACTGCTCCTGCTGGGTGAAGTCAATCCCGGCGGCGAAGTATGTTTGCGCTTAAATCCCGGGATCGGTGCGGGTCATCATGAAAAAGTTATCACCGGCGGCAAGAAAGCTAAATTTGGCATTGCCATTGAAGACCTGCCTAAAGCCCAGGAAATTGCTGCCCGATACCAGTTGACCATTACCGGGCTAAATCAACACATTGGCTCATTGTTCCTGGAAACCGAAGAATATGTGGCCGCAGCTGCCCAACTGCTCGATATTGCTTCCACCCTGCCCAGCGTAAAGATTGTGGATTTCGGAGGCGGCATGGGTGTGCCTTACAAACACGCATCAGAACCCCGGCTCGATCTTGGCAAGCTCGGTCGTGAATTGGATGAAATCATCACCAACTGGGTCAAAAACAATCGTCCCATAATCGTAAGAATCGAACCGGGACGGTATGTGGTGGCGGAATGCGGAGCAATCCTGGGCCGGGTTACCGCTGTCAAACATAATTACCGCACTGATTTTGTTGGCTGTGATATCGGGTTTAATACCTTGATTCGCCCGGCCATGTATGACAGTTACCATGAAATATCAGTTGCGCCTTCACAACCTCGTGCCTATGCAGAATATGACGGTGCCGTTTATTTCGTAGGACAGATCTGTGAAAGCGGAGATATACTGGCCCATGACCGGGTTCTGCCGGTCTGCTGTGAAGGCGACGCGCTGATCGTTCACGATGCGGGAGCATATGGCTTTGCCATGGCCAGCACCTACAACTCCCGGCCGCTCCCGGCGGAAGTCCTGATTCAGCGCAACGGCTCGGTCAGACTGATCCGCCCGGCTCAAACCCTGGAAGATTTATGGCCGGAAAAATAAATCCTTAAGATGCACAAAACCTGGGAGAACAACCGCCTCCCAGGTTTTTTTATTATTCAGGAATAATGACTTCAGGACAATTTATGGATAAACAGTCCGCTGCGCAGCTTGGGTTCAAACCAGGTCGATTTGGGCGGCATCACCTGACCGGCATCAGCGATATCCATAAGATCTTGAATGGTAACCGGATACAGGGAAAAAGCCACCGCCATCCCCTCTTTCACTCTCCGCTCCAGTTCTTCCAGACCGCGAATTCCGCCAATAAAATCGATTCTTTTATCGGTTCGGGGATCATCAATGCCCAGAATCGGTCTGAGCAGATTGTTCTGCAGGATGGAAACATCCAAACGGGCAACCGGATCGTCTTCAGCAAAGGTACCCGCCTGGGCTGTTAGTTCATACCACTGGCCATCAATATACATGCCAAAGGTATGTTTAGACTGTGGTAATATTTTTGATTTTAAAGCCGATGAGTTAAAG
>CAZACF010000151.1:0-864 GCA_964483565.1 uncultured Syntrophomonas sp.
GCTCCCGCTTGCACAAAAGCCATGCAACACAACGATAAATTTATGTATCAATATGGCAAACCTTTGATTATTATTTAATACCGGATCCCAAACGCGGAGAAACCCCCAAGGTATTCATCGTGCTCAAGGAAGGAACAGTGCTTACCGAAGAAGAAGTAATTGCACGCTGCCAGGAAAAACTGGCGCCTTATAAAGTGCCTACCGAAGTGGAGTTCCTGAAAGATTTGCCGCGCACCCTGGTCGGCAAGGCCGACCGTAAAGCTATGAAAGCCATGACCATAAAAGAATAAATCAATAAATAATACCGGGGCCATAAGCCCCGGTATTACTGTATTCATATGTGTCATTAGTACAAAATAGATGCTTCTAGAAACATCACTGCAGCGGTGTAGTCTGTATAGACCAACACATAAGAAATCCCTCCAAACTTTACGGGTTTGGAGGGAGTATAAATGGTATATAAGCATGTGGAGTGTCCCGCCAAAGTACCGTTTTTTATTCGGCGGGTTCCGCATCTATGTTTTTTGCCACATTGTTTGTAGTTTAAATTCTTTCCACAGAATGTACTCTGCATTTTGATTATCAAGCCATATCATCCCGTAGCGCATCAATGATATTTTCTTTTTTTATCTTACGAATGGCATACAGCGTGGTAATGAACACCACAAGGAATACACCAAGCATACTGATTCCGATGCTGTCCCATGGAAACATAAACTCTATATCACCGCCGCCAACAACCATTACCTTGTAAATCAGCAATGAGAGAATTCCCGAGAGGGGCAAGCCCCAAAGCATCGTCCGTGCTCCATAAAGAGCGCATTCAAAGCGCATCATCTTATTGAAATCTCGGTCGGACATCCC
>CAZACF010000151.1:874-4762 GCA_964483565.1 uncultured Syntrophomonas sp.
AGAAAGGCGGTGTTTTTTAGCCAGTTACTCCGTCAGTTTCTGGACAACTAACACCGTCTATCTCTGGACAGTATGCGGTAGCGCTAACACTCAAGCATTGCAGAGATTTCGCTAAAATCAACCAAGCGATATATGTGTTTTTTTCCTTGTTTACTTCTATTCAATAAACCGTATTCTTCTAATTGATTCAGATCTGTACGGGCTGTCTCATAGGAAACCTTTAGTTTCTTCTGATATTCTTCAATTGAAAGAAAATCCTTATTGGACCTAATATAGAAGTCGATAATCTTTTTTTGACGTTTAGTTAAGATAATATTTCTATTTTCAAGAAAGAGTCGGATTATTTGACGATGGAATTCCTTTAAGAAACTCTTTTCGATTCTGGAAATAGAACTCAGTATCATCCTTGAATAGAAATCAATAAAGTAGGTTAAATCAGATTCATAATCTTCTGTGTCTTTTAGTGCTTTGTAATATTTTGCTTTTTCTTCATTGACCACACTTGATATAGAGAAGAATTTAAAGAAGTTATATCCGTTTTTCAAAAGATACATATAGGAAATAGCCCTGGCGGTCCTGCCGTTGCCGTCAAAAAACGGGTGAATATAGACAAAATAAAAATGGATTATACAGGCTTTAATAATTGGGTGCTGTCCATCGTCCGAATTTATATAAGCTATCAACTCGTTCATTAGATTTTCCACTTTTGAAAAATGGGGTGGACTATAAATAACTTGAACTCCTATGTTATCCATTACAAAGACAGCATCATCACGATATTTTTCTACTATATCTTCCTGATCCAACGTTTTATCGGTAACGATATTATAAATTTTTAAGATCATTTGTTCATCAATTGGAGATGATAGGTTTTCAAGTATGTATTCAAGGGCTTGGTAATTATTCAAAATCATTTGTTCACTTTTGTTGATAGGTTTGAGCTTTTTGTTAATCATTTCAGCTGTTTTTTTCTTAGTCGAAAAAGCACCCTCTATAACACTCGAAAAAAATGCTTCATCAATCAAAGCATTAATTATAGCATCATGCTGAGTTTTTTGGTCAGCAAAAGAAAAGGCGTTTTTTATTGCTTCATTATCTATTATTTCAAGACGCTTCTTTATTTCATCCGTTAACACAAACCAAAATGGTTGATCTTGTTGATCCTTAAACGCAACTTCAATACTACTTTTTTTCCTATGATCTAATAAAATTGGCCAAAATTCATTTATCGTCATTGGAGCTGGCAAGCGATACATGATTTCTTTTTTATTAAGATACCTTATGTTAGTAAATTCCATAAGATAATCTTTCATAATGCGCTCTCCTTCAAAAACTAATCTTCTACTATTTTTCTACTAATTAAATGCTTTCAAACATCGGTTATTACTTGTGTTGATGATAATCATTATTGACATTAAAATGATTAATTATTAACCATTCTAGTGTTTTTCTTCTTAGATGTCTAGCTAAATTAATATATTAGGTTTACGTTGTGAATTATATGAGAGTTTTGCATAATTAAGTTTTGCTAAAATGCCAATCGATATATAGTGGTGAGAAAAGATAAATAGCGCTATATATTGTAGTTCTCGAAGGAATCTTCACTAAGTTTTCGAATTATGCAAAATCCTCAAGCAACAGATTCGCCAAGAACCCATTCTCATTGCGATAATCTGCAAAGGTATAATCGCTAGGCTTGGCATCCCCAAAAATGGCTATTGGTTCTAATTGGCTATATTTTTGCAGAGCTTGTGCCCAAATTAGTGCCCATAGCATTTTTTATACTTGACCACAAAAAAATACCGGGGCTAAAAGTCCCGGTATTACTGTATTCATATGGTGGGCGCGGAGGGTTTCGAACCCACGACTTCCACCGTGTGAAGGTGGCACTCTCCCGCTGAGTTACGCGCCCGTTTTGGATTGTCTCTATTTTAACATCCTGTCAACAGGGATTCAAACCTTTAAAATAATTGATTGGTTATGATGGTCTGGCTTCTTTTCGGTCCTACGGCTACGACCGCTTGTTTGACTCCGCTCAGTTCTTCAATTTTGGCGATATAGTCACGGGCCGCGGCAGGCAGGTCTTGATAGTGTTCGATTTGGGTTATATCCTGCTGCCAACCGGGCATCTCGATATATTCCGGAACGCATTCCTCCAGGGTGCTGAGATTGTCAGGGAACTCGTACAGGAGTTCGCCTTTGTAATGATAGGCCACACAAATCTTTATGGTGGCGAAGCTATCCAGCACATCCAGTTTGGTAATCGCCAGATCGGTCAATCCATTAATCCTGGCCGCATAGCGCAGGATTACGGCGTCCAGCCAACCACATCTGCGGGGTCTTCCGGTGGTGGTGCCAAACTCGGCTCCTTTGGAGCGCAGCATCTCCCCGTTTTCATCATTCAGTTCAGTGGGAAACGGTCCTTCTCCGACTCGGGTAGTATATGCCTTGACTACTCCGATGACCCGGCTGATGCTGGTGGGGCCAACTCCCGCACCTATGCAGGCTCCTCCGGATGTGGGATAGGACGAGGTCACATAAGGATAAGTGCCATGATCGATGTCGAGCAGGGTCCCCTGGGCACCTTCAAACAGAACTTTTTTACCGTCTTTGATGGCCTGGTTGACCAGCAGGGAGGTATCGGCCACATACTTTTTGAGCTGGGCAGCCTGCTCCACCAATTCGGCGTAGGTAGCCTCTATATCAAAGCCGGGAGCATCATATATTTTTTGCAGGAATAGATTCTTACGCTCCATTTCCTGGATAAATCTTTCTTTAAAGCCGGGGTCATATAAGTCGCAAATGCGGAAACCCGCCCGGCTGATCTTGTCTTCATAAGCCGGTCCGATACCTCGTTTGGTGGTGCCGATCTTTTTGCACTGGTCTTCGATGGCGTCGATTTCTTTATGATAAGGCATAACTACTTGAGCGCGGCTGCTGATCCGCAGATTGCTGGTATCGATCCCGCGTTCCTGCAGTCCATGCAATTCTTTGAGCACTTCTCCCATATCGACCACCACACCGTTGCCAATGATACAAGTGGTTTTAGGGTATAGTATCCCGGACGGGATCAGGTGCAGCATGAACTTCTCGCTGTCTACTTCAACGGTATGTCCGGCATTGCTGCCGCCTTGGTAGCGGATTACGCAATCTGCCTTTTCAGCCAGATAATCCGTTATCTTTCCTTTACCTTCGTCGCCCCACTGGGAACCTACTAATACTACCGCTGACATAGGTCCACCCCCCTGGTTTATCTAGTTGATCAGCAACCGTCTATGGTGTACTGGTCGCTTTTTCCTTCTTCAACCCATTAATCTTAGCAAAAGGCCTATCCGGTGTCAACCAACGGGTAATAGCAAGGCCTGATGGGATTTTTCCCGGCTCAGTTGGCCCGGGTCTGGGCCTGGATCTGAACTTGGGATGGGGCTGCAAAAACATGTTCATAGGCTTCCTCGATCATACTAATGGGTATGATGGTAATATCTTTCACTCCGTTGGGGATGTCGGCAATATTTTCTGCCGGTATCAACACTTTGCTGATCTCTGCCTGACGGGCACTGATGATTTTCTGGTAGATACCGCCCACCGGTTTGACCCGGCCTTGTATAGATATTTCCCCGCTTATAGCCACATCCTGTAAAATGGGCTGGTTGAGAACAGCGCTGCTGATAGCCAGATATATGGCGGCCCCGGCTGAGGGTCCGTCCACCTGCCCGCCTCCAACTACGTTGATATGAACATCATAATCCTTGAGCTGGGCATGGTGTATTTTCCTGAAAACGGAGGCCGCGTTCACCACCGAATCTTTGGTCATGCTGCCGGCGGTATCGTTAAAGCGGATGCTGCCGCTGCCCTTTTCCACCGTGAAAGCAATCGCTTCCAGTTCGA
>CAZACF010000151.1:4772-5275 GCA_964483565.1 uncultured Syntrophomonas sp.
AAATATTTGGACTGGGCATCAGCGGTTATCGGGGTTCCCTAATCGCTTCCAGTTCGATTAGGGAACCCCGATAACCGCTGATGCCCAGTCCATATATTTTGCCTATTTCTGCCCCCGCATATGCTTTGCTGGTGATGGCGGGGGTAAGTCGGCTGTTTTGAATGGCCTCGTACACGTGCTCGGTTCTTACTGTAATCCATCCCTCAGTGTCCCGGTTGGCATCATGGCGGGCCAGAGCCCAGGCATCCACCAGGATCTTGTTGGCGGTGCGGCCGTCACAGCTGTAATCACAGATGATTTGGCTGACATCTTGATCAATCTGTATCCCCAGCTTGGCAGCGGAATTATGTATGATCTGACTGATTTGTACAGCCGTGAGGGGCTCAAAAAATATTTCCATGCAGCGGGAGCGAAACGCAGGTATGATCTCTTCCCGGCTGCGGGTGGTGGCGCCGATCAGAACGAAATCTGCCGGCACGCCTTCGTCAAACATTTTCTTTATG
>CAZACF010000151.1:5285-5512 GCA_964483565.1 uncultured Syntrophomonas sp.
ATAAACTCGTTTGTCTTCCATGACTTTGAGGAGCTTATTCTGTAGATAGGGATCCATCTCGCCAATTTCATCGATAAAAAGGATTCCACCGTGAGCTTCAGAAACCAGACCCAGTTTGGGTTCGGGGATGCCGTCTTCGGCCAGTTCCCGTCGGGCCCCCTGATAAATGGGGTCATGAACCGAGCCCAACAAGGGATTGGTCGATTCCCGCGGGTCCCAACGCAACG
>CAZACF010000152.1:0-5475 GCA_964483565.1 uncultured Syntrophomonas sp.
CATATTGGGTGTAGGCGGAGGATTTATTTTTACACCGGGATTTATGTTTATCGGGGGATTATCGCCCCAGGTCGCGGTCGGAACAACCATGCTGGCTATGCTGCCAATTTCTTTGAGTGGAGGTTTAATAAAACTGTATCAGGGTTATGTCAACCTGCCGGCGGGTATCCTGCTGGGTCTGGGAACTGCTTTGGGGGCACAGGTCGGGGTCTGGGTGTCGAGCCGTATGAGTCCTGCCTTATTAAAAGCAGTTTTTACCATGCTATTTACGCTTCTGGCTGCTGATTATTTGCTGCCCTATTTATGGGGATAACTTAAACCGGGAGAGTTTGCATAATTTTTCCTGGGCGTCAGCGAATAATCGTTTGATAGGTTATAATTAGGATTAATCGGATCGGGTAATACTAAGCTGAAATGAACCTTAAAAGATAATGAAGATTTTACCATTTGTCGTTAATCAAGCACAGGCGAATTCAAGTGCAAGGGAGAATGATCGATGTTCCCCTTAAGAGACAGTACTCCCAGCAATAGTTTTCCGCTGGTTACCATCAGTTTGATCATAATCAATCTGATGATTTTCCTGTTTGAAACTTCCTTGGGGACGGAAGCATTGCATGTCCTTATCTACTCTTTTGGTCTGGTGCCGGCTCAATTTGTCAATTATAGCGGCTCCTGGTCAGGCTATCTGCCGATTATCAGTTCAACATTCCTGCACGGCAGTTGGATGCATGTGATAGGCAATATGTGGGTGCTGTGGCTCTTTGGAGACAATGTGGAAGATAAAATGGGCCGCGGCCGCTTTCTGTTTTTTTATCTGTTATGCGGATTGTTGGCCGGATTGACTCATATTGCGTTTAATCCGGCTTCACAAGTGCCGGTGGTAGGGGCCTCAGGTGCAGTGGCTGGCATAATGGGGGCTTATTTCCTGATGTTCAGACATGCCAAGGTATTTACTTATGTTCCACCCATATTTTTGTTCAATTTACCTGCCTGGATTTACCTGGGATTCTGGGCGTTGTCTCAATTATATTATGGCACTTTTCAGACCCTTGATCAGGGACAAATTGCCTTCTGGGCTCATATCGGAGGGTTTGTTGCGGGGATGATACTGTATCGTTTCTTTCTGCGAGCCGGGGATGTAATGACTGAAGCATGAAATACTTTCATCAAATTAAAATACTCACCATCTACTTTTCAAGGATTTTGCATAATTCAAATTTCAGGTAATATGTCATTGCGGGTGTAAGCAAAGCGACGATGCCATATGGCATCTAGTACCGAAAGCGATCAAAAGTCAAGCGAAGCGCCGACTGAGTGTCGGTGAATCTCGCAAATGCCTGAGATCCCCCTGCGGGGACTACTATTATGCAAAACTCTCTTACGAGAAAATACAGGCAGATGGTGAGTTTTTGTTATCAGGAATCGAGCGTGCTGGCAATTAAACCAGCCGACTTGCCAAGTGCCGGGGAGTCAAGGTCAGATTGGAGAAAATAGATGGTGTTTTCAATCCTTTCCTGGCTGGCTTTGATTTCTCTCCAATGACGTTCTTCTTCGTATAGATTCATACAGCCCTGCAGATCGTTGGCCCGGCCGGTTTCAAGATAATGCTTGCAGGTGCTGAGGGAGTTGATTTGATGATAGTTTTTATGAATATAGCTTTTTTCCAAAATGAGTTGATACATTTCCAGCAGCCCTTGGGCGGTTTTTAATTTAGCAACAGCCTCTTCAGTTTGCTCTACACATTTCTCCACCAGCAGCAAATGGTTTTCCTCCCACTGCTGTAAAGCATTTTTAAAACGTTCGCAGGCTTTTTCATGCTCGCGGTAACGAATCAAATATATTTTCATGCGGCGGTTGTATTCTCCACAGGATTTAACATATTCCAGATGACGCTTTTTGGAATGATTGATGGCCAGCAAACTGCTAAAGGTCAGCTGAGGTTCCTCTGGTTTCTCGGGTTTGGTGGCCATGGCTTCCGGTTTCGTCGGTAAAAGGTCTTCCTGCAGCAACAGTTCGTTACGCTGATTTAAAAGCATATTTAAATAATCGCAATGGCGGTTGAGCCTTTCAACGAGTCTCAGTGCTCCTAGACACATATCCAAATCAGTCAGCAAGTCATCCCGACTGTGGGTTGCTTTTTTTAAAGTTTTACGTGACTTATAATACTTCTGCAATTTTTTATCAATGGCCGGAGTTTTATGAAGGTTAAAGAGCACGCCAAAATCAACTGAGGTCAAAGGCTCGTTGCTCATGGCTCTAAGTTTGAAAAAATAAATGCGAGTATTGGTAGGACCATAATAATATGGACCGATTTCATTCAAATACTCATTTTCCTGCAATATGACCATATCATCACGACTATTTATTTCGGTTTCCAACAATACCATCCACTGGTTCAGACAAGAATTGGGTGAATCTGCTTCTTGACACCATTCCTTCATTTGATGATAGGTTTCCAGATTGATGCGAATAAAGGAATTATAGTAATAAAACAGAATTTTTTCCGGACTGCAGTTGATGAATACTGATAAATCGAGGAAATGACAATCCTCCTTGTTTAGAAATGTAGATAGCATGGTCCATCCTCCTTTAAAAATAATACCAATCATCTATTTCTATATTTTACCAGAATATCCTTTAAATTTCCAAAGAAATTTTAATTGAATTCGTTGCGGTTATATTCCTAGCCAAGATTTGCTATAATCTTGTCAAACAGTTGGTATAGAGGAGGATGGCATGTTTAAAGCAATTCTGTTTGATTTGGATGGCACCCTTTTAAATATTGATATGGAAGTATTTTTACAATACTATTTTGCCGAAATGATCAAGGCCGCAAAATCGGCTGGCTATCAGGAGGGCAAACAACTTGTGGAGCAGGTGTTTTCCTCAACCAGTATAATGATTAACGATCTTTCCCCGACGGTTCTAAATGAAGAAGTATTTATGGGGGATTTTCTGCTCCGCTGTGATTATCCTGCAGAAGAAGTACGAGCCTTCTTTGATCATTTCTATTTGCAGTATTTTCCTTTGTTGAAAGTTCACTGCCAGCCTTTCCCTGGTATTCCGGAGATGATGGGGGATCTTTTTCAGCGCGGTTTCAAGGTGGTCATTGCCACCAACCCGGTCTTTCCCCGGGAAGCTATCCGGCAACGCCTGCAATGGGCAGGAATTGATGAGTATCCCTATGCGCTGATAACTTCCTACGAAGAAATGCACTTTTGCAAACCACAGGTTGCATATTATGAAGAGATTTGCCAGCGAATTGGGGTTGCGCCGCATGAATGCCTGATGGTAGGCAATGATGTGGATGAAGACCTGCCAGCCGGATTAATTGGAATGAAAACATATCTGGTGGAGGATATGCTGATCGACAAGGGACAAAGCGGGCTCTTACCCGATTGGCGGGGAACCATAAGGGATATGATTGGCTTTATGAAAAAAATAGGCTCATAAACGTTCTCTGCTTGGGAAAATATATGGTTAGTAACGATATTAGCAGGGGAGATGCCCAGTATGAGCAAGAAAAAAGCCAAAGCCAAGCAACCCTTGAGCGAACGGGATTTGCTTAAATTAGAGATCGCCAAGGAAATGGGAGTGCTGGAGCAGGTGGAAAAAGAGGGCTGGCAGTCGATCAGCAATGCGACCTGCGGTCGTATGGGCGGAATCATGCGGCAAAGATTAAAACAGCTCAACAAGAATGCAGAATAAGCGTTCACCTCTACTTGGAAACAAAGTCATAAGATAGAATAAGTGTGCGGTTTAATCTATAATAAAGCTTATAAATTAAACCGCACATTTTTATTTTAAAGAGGATGACAAGATGAACGAAATTGAACGGGTGAGAAGATATCTGCAGACAAAGAACCCGCGTCTGCAGATCATTGAATTGGATCAGAACACCAGTACCGCTCCCTTGGCTGCAAAAGCACTGGGTCTGGAAGTCGGGCAAATTGCCAAATCCATTTTGTTTAAGACCAAGAGCGAGCAATATCTAATGGTGGTTTCAGCCGGAGATGTCAAAATGGATAACAAAGCCATCAAGGAGACCGTCGGACAAAGGGTGCGCATGGCCAATCCGGAGGAAGTATTTAATGTGACCGGTTTTTCTGTAGGAGGAGTTTGTCCTTTTGCCCTTGCCCATGAAGTCCCCATCTATCTGGACGAGAGTCTGCTGCGCTATGATGTGGTTTATGCAGCCGCCGGCACTGCCAACACGGCTCTGCCCATAACATTCGACGAATTACAAGAAATCACCGGCGGCCAGCCCTGTAAGTTCTCCAATTGATGATTGGATATAAAGCCGGGAGTGAAAGCATGAGCAAAGGATTTGTCCATTTACATAATCATTCTGAATACAGCCTCCTGGACGGCGCTTGCCGGGTCAAAGACTTGGTCAGCCAGGCAGTCCAGTTGGACATGCCGGCCGTTGCGATTACCGATCATGGAGTGCTCTATGGGGTGATTGATTTTTATCGGGAGGCCAAAAAACAGGGCATCAAGCCGATTATTGGCTGTGAAGTCTATGTAGCGCCCCGCAGCCGTCTGGACAAGGAAGTCCGAATTGATGACAATCAGTATCATCTTGTATTGTTGTGTAAAAATGAAACCGGCTACAAAAATCTGGTTAAACTGGTCAGCCGCGCCTTCATTGAAGGGTTTTATTACAAACCCCGCATAGACCGGGAGCTGTTGGAGAATCATTATGAAGGGCTGATTGCTCTTTCCGCCTGCGTGGCGGGCGAGATCCCCCAGATGATTTTAGCCGGGCAGACAGATGCTGCACGGGAAACTGCGCTTTGGTATCAGAAGATATTTGGCGAGGGCAATTTTTATCTGGAACTGCAGGATCATGGTATGGAAGCGGAAAAAATCGTCTGCCGGGAACTGGCCCAAATCAGCCAGTCCACCGGGATTCCGCTGGTGGCAACCAATGATCTGCATTATCTCAGGCGGGAGGATGCCGCCATTCATGATGTTCTTTTATGCATCCAAACCGGTAAAACCGTGCAGGATGAAGACCGTATGCGCTTCCCCGGCAATGATTTTTATATGAAAAGCGCAGCCGAAATGCAATCATTATTTGCCGACTATCCTCAGGCTTTGGACAATAGTCTGCGTATTGCCGAGCAATGCCAGCTGGAATTTCACTTTGGGGAGTTCCATCTGCCTTATTTCGACATACCAGAGGGCTATGAACCGGAAACGTATCTGGATAAACTGGCCTGGGATAATTTTGCCCGGCGATATCCAGATCCCGAGCAGGCCATCACGGAACGTTTTCAATATGAATTGCAGATGATCAAACAGATGGGATTTGCGGAATACTTTCTAATTGTACAGGATCTGGTCAACTGGGCCCGTCGCAATCAAGTACCGGTCGGACCCGGGCGGGGTTCGGCGGCCGGCAGCCTGGTTTCCTATGTGCTGGGCATTACCAATATTGATCCGCTCAAATATGATCTGCTTTTTGAACGA
>CAZACF010000153.1:0-5430 GCA_964483565.1 uncultured Syntrophomonas sp.
TTTCCGTCATTAACGCCGGATAATTTTTTGCCACGAACAAAGTCCCCAAGACAGTAGCCAAGCCCTCCACCGGTCCGGCGAACAGCAAATGCTCGCTCATCATGGCAATCACCGCAACTTTGATGGAATAAGGGAAATAAAGCGGCGTTCCGTCAACGGCCTGGAACAAATGATATTGGGATCCGAATTCCAGGGCGGTCACCAGAGCAGCAGCATTTAAGCCAACATATCCGGCAATAAAGGCAGCCACAATTGCCCGGCTTGACAGGACATCCGATTTCCCCCTGATCAGTTTATAGATCAAATAACCAACCCAGGGCATCACCACTGCCATATTGAAACAATTGGCACCGATCGCGATAACTCCTCCGTCGCCAAATATCAAAGCCTGAATGATCAGGGCCACTGAGACGCCAATGGTAGCCGGCCATGGTCCCAGCAGAATGGCCAGCAGTACTGCCCCGACGGCATGGGCCGAACTCCCTCCCGGAATCGGCAGATTAAACATCATAATGGTAAAGCAAAACGCTGCTCCGATCGCCAGCACGGGTACTTCTCTTTTTTTCAGATCTGATTGCACTTTTTTAACGGCTGCTCCCCAGATCGGGATCATAAGAGCCACGAAAGGAACAGCGGTCTGGGGACTTAGATATCCATCCGGTATATGCATTTATTTCCCTCCTCAATATATTCTGTTCTGACAGACCAGCGTTGATCATCTCTCTAAACAAAAAGAAGGTACCAACCGATTCGCGGTTTATACCTTCATGATATTTTTGTTTTTTATGAAATTAGATGAAATCCGGTTGTCAGCAAAGCACTTTCATAGCGCCATTATATAGACAACTATTCGCCATGGATTTGATTTTTCCTGTCAATCCGAAAAAATATAATCGAATTTTAGCCAGTATTAGAAACTCTTGATCAGCGTAAAAGTACTGATAATATTCTGTGACGCCACGGAAAACAAATAATTGCCCCGACCGCTCAAAAATACTCTGCATCGTCCTTCTTCATTGGTTGTTATACGATGCGGATAATCTTTGCTGCGGGTACTGGCAAAGGTCACTTTAACCTCGGCTCCCACCAGCGGCTGGCCATTTTGCATGACCTGGATCTCATAACTCTCCCCCATGCGAGCATGGCTATAGTCGGTGGGGATGATTTCCAAGGGCAACCCCAACGGTTGCAGACCGTGATGGTGGTGATGACCGATTTCCATTACTACTTTGGCATAAAGCTCCCGTGCCCCCTGCTCATGCACGTAGATCTGCAAAAGGCCATCGGCCTCCTGACCCAGGTTTATTTCCTGGTTGCCATGATGATCATGCACATGAACCTGGCTGACGTTGCCTTCATTGACGGCAAACGCCTCCAAGACGGAATACTCCAATCCGGGTTCCGCTTTCATATTGTAGCCTTTAGTGAGCTTCAGTACCACTTCCTCGCCGGCATGAAAATGACCGTGATCGGTATCCGGTTCCAGCCAGATTTCCTGATGACGTTCGCTCACTTCAGGCTTGTCGATCTCCTCCAGGATGATACGATGATGCACCAGTTCCATTTCCTTGATCCGCGCTCTGACGACCTTGCGTTCCCCAAAAATGCTTTCCATAAAGATACTGCCATCTTCTGCCGGAATGATCCGATCTACGCTTTCCATAAGCAGTTCCTGGTGCCCGGCGCGATCGATATACACGTTGGATTCACACACTGGTATAAGCCTCCTTTGCCGGCAGACAATCCGGACAAACATAGCCTTGTGAGTTTGCCACGGCTTTGCTGTCCATAACCCCTTCTCCGCATACCGCACATTGAACCGTTGCATGGATCTGCGCCTTTTCCGGAAACACGAGGTCCACATCCTGCCATTTGAATAGTTCTTCAAAAGGCGCACTCATGGTCTGCTCAAAAATAACTGCCAGCAAGTCTTCTTTTTCCGCTTCCTCGTTCTCAGTCAGATATTCCTTGCTGTTTAGCTGACGATAACGAATAGATTCCGGACTTTTTTGCTCACGGTAAACTTGGGCAATGCGCACTGCGCGATTCTTCTCCCGACTGGCGATCGTATATACATTTTTGCCATAATCTTTATAGATTAAATTGCCCTTACCGAAAGTACAGCCTAAAATCGACTGGATCGCATCCACTCCGCAGGAATCGGTTTCAACTACCGCCAACAGTTCTTCATCAATATCCTGATTTACGCCCAGATGCTTTTGCGCAAATTCAGCCACTCGTACTCCCATCAGCAAACCCGGGCAAATATGCCCGTGAAACTGAATCGCCCTCTCCAGGGGAGGAAGATCCTTACACATCGATTTCCCGCCTTTCTTGCACCACTCTTGATGGCATTTAAATTCCGTTACACATATCTGCTAACTCGCCTATTCTCTGTACCAAGTGGTCTACCTGGATAGGAAGAGGCTCACCAATAGTACCAGTTATTTGAATCCCTGATCTATTCAAGGGAATTAATACTTTTATCGCCTCTGCTCCAGCAATCGCTTCTGCCATCCGCGGGCTAAGTTCACCGGCAAAGGAATTGGCAGCAACAATTGCTACTGACCCGACAATACAATCCACTTTACCAACGTTAAAAACCACAGCATTTTCACCGCTCGCACCTTCATTGGCACCTGCTTTTAGCATCACTGAACTGGCTACGGCATTGGTGCCAAGCCCAATGATTTGCACCGAAGTCCCCAACTCCTGGCGCAGTTTTTCCACGATCAGTCGACCGATCCCTCCTCCCTGCCCATCAACAACTGCGATCTTCAAAACATCCTCCCCCGTCTTTTTTTGAGATTAAGTATAACACATAATTGATTCAATCAATTTCAGCATTTTGGAAAAAGCAGCTTACTAACGTTTATCAGTAACTGCTTGTAAGTGTTTACATTTGATGTTAAACTAACACGAAATAGTTAATTGTTTTATATTTAGTTCATCTAACTGTAAAGTATCTGCACATAAGCAGCAAGAAGCTGTAACTCGGGCCCATTGGCCCCGGTTTTTATTGCATCTCGCCCATAGCATGCTCACTTTGGGAGCAAGCTATCCTCTAATCCGTCCATGAAGGATAATTCCCATTGCAATTCATGTTGCACTGCCAATTGAATAGAAATTCTCCGAGCTGGTTGATCTAAAGCAATTCCGGCCATGATTGACAAGCCATCGGGTTCGTCGGGAAACTGACGTGCCTTCCATTTTGAAAAGGGGATGCTCCGGTTTATGTGCACTCTAAAGACCTGAATGAACGGTTCTTTGATTGTAGGTAGAATAATGACCAGCATTTCTTTGCTGGTCGTTTTTATTTTTAGGAGTATGGGCAACGGATTGATCGAATTATTGCCATACCCTGTTTGGTTTTGCTTGAAAAGTGTTTTGAGGAGGTGAGAATCAAACTGCCAATCTTAATATTTATATAGAAATAGCTCTTACAACCAGTTATTGGCAGCGGATTTTCAGTAGAAAGAATGTCTTTCATTTTACAAAGAAGATTTTAGAGGAGGGATTAGGTTTGAGTACAGCTACATTGGAAAAGACAGGGGTTATTCAGGTTACGCCAAAATGCAAAGCCTGTGATCACTGTACATCCATCTGCCCGACTGGAGCAATCCAGGGCAAACTTGGACAAAAACATTATATTAACTACAAAACCTGTATCAACTGTGGGCAATGTTTGATCAATTGCCCGTTCGGAGCGATTACTGATACAAGTACGGTTGACAAGGTCAAACAAGCTCTGGCAGATCCCAACAAGTTTGTTCTGGTGCAAGAAGCTCCGGCAGTTCGGGTTGCACTGGGAGAAGAATTCGGGTTGGCACCGGGCACCAACGTAAAAGGCAAAATGCACGCTTCGTTGCGTAAACTGGGTTTTGACAGGGTTTATGATACCGAATTTACCGCCGATCTCACCATCATGGAGGAAGGCATCGAATTGATCCACCGAGTATATAAAACGGCAGGTGTGCAGGGCTATGAAGAAAACGGTCCGCTGCCTCAATTTACCTCCTGTTGTCCGGCCTGGATTAAATATGCCGAGGATCAGCATCCAGCCATTCTTCCCTTCCTGTCGTCTGCCAAATCACCGCAGCAAATGTTTGGTGCAGTTGCCAAAACCTATGGGGCGAAAATGCTGGGGGTAAATCCGGCCGATATCGTATCTGTTTCCGTGATGCCCTGTACTGCTAAAAAATATGAGAGCGACCGGGCGGAAATGGTAGCGAGCGGCTTCAAAGATGTAGATTATGTCATTACCACCCGTGAATTGGCAGGAATGATTAAGGATGCAGGTATTGATTTCATAAATCTTAAAGATGAAGAAGCAGATCGTCTGATCGGTTCTTCCACTGGTGCAGCAACCATCTTCGGGGTAACCGGCGGGGTCATGGAAGCCGCCCTTCGTACCGCCTTTGAAATATTGAGCGGACAAAACCTGGGAAAGGTAGAATTCAAGGCAGTCCGCGGCTTGAATGCGGTTCGTGAAGCCACCGTTGAAATTCCCGTCAAGGATCTGGGCATTGTCCTGCCAGTAAATGTTTGCATCGTAACCGGTACCAAATATGTTGGAAAGGTCATTGAAGACGTACTAGCCGGACGCAGCCAATATCACTTTATTGAAGTGATGAACTGTCCGGGCGGATGTATTAATGGCGGCGGTCAGCCGATCCGCCGCGACATGTACTAAAGGGAGGAGGATATAAGATGAGTATTTTCCAGGAAAAATCAATATTTACCCGTCGACAATTCATGAAAGGTTCTGGTATTCTGCTTGCCACCATTGTCATCAGCGGCGTGTTTGCCAAACTAGGTTTTGATGCCTGGGCAGCCAGTGATGATTATATCGAAAAAAGAGCGGCCGGTCTTTATACCCTGGATGAAAGTATGGCCATAAGAAAATCCCACCAAAATCCGGAGATCCTGCAAATTTACAAAGAATTTCTGTCTCCGGGAGAAGTGAAACCTTTGACTGAATTATCTGAGCATCTTCTGCACACCAAATATGGTAAAGATATCCCTGTCATGATTGAAGAATTGCATGCTCATCAGCATAATGCTGCATAGGAGGGGAAAAGATGAGTGAAGTAAAAGGAAAAGTCCTGAAACACGGAGAACAAACTCGCACCATGCACTGGGTACATCTAATAGCGTTTACTATTCTGGCTCTGACCGGAATCGGTTTTTATTTTGATATCGGTTTCATCAGCAATATCTTTGGCGGTGAAGCCAATTCTTCTCTGGTACACCGCTGGTCCGGGGTGGTTTTCACAGTTGGACCGGCGCTCTATATCTTGTTAAACTTTTAACGTTTTGCCCGCTTTATTGATACTATCACCAGTATCACCAAAGACGATATCGGCTGGCTGAAAACCATGGGCGGATATATTCCCTTCCTGAAAGGGGAAGTGCCGCCGCAGGATAAAT
>CAZACF010000154.1:0-5421 GCA_964483565.1 uncultured Syntrophomonas sp.
AAAGTAAATCTGAGTGAAGAAGGGAAAGCCCTGGTGGATGAGCTTGATGAAGAACTCGATCAGGAAGACCTCACTAATGCTCAAAAGGCCAAATCAAAGTGGACACAATTAGAGGCACTGGTAGGCAGTGAGAATCGTATCAACCAAGTTGCTAAAGATATTATTGAGCATTTCGAGCAACGCCAGATGGTTTTTGAAGGAAAGGGCATGATAGTGACCATGAGCCGAAGAATAGCGGCAGACTTGTATGAAGACATTATTAAGTTAAAACCTGGATGGCACTCTGACGAGCTTAACAAAGGTGTTATTAAAGGATATGCTGATTCGACCTTCCGGGCTGATCAGTTGATCAATCGTTCCGAAATGGCCATCATGGTGATTCGTGCTCTGTCCGTCGGTCAGAATAACCAGACGGAAACGATCGGCAGCAACTTTGCTGATAACGCAACGATACCTTCCTGGGCTCAAAGCGCAGTGGAATTGGCGGTGAAAGCCGGCATCCTCAAAGGCTTGCCCGGAAACCGATTTGCCCCTCTGCAAAATGCCACCCGGGCAGAGACCGCCGTGATCCTGACCCGCATGCTGGATAATCCCAAGCTTGCAACAGTTGTTGGGCAAACCCAAACTATCAACGCCAGCGGTGTGGTAGCAATTAGTAATATTTCCGGCCAGCATTATGAACTGAGAAGCTGCGCCAGCAGTCAGACGGCTAAATATGTATTAATCCCCAACAGTGAAGTCTTGGCCGAACGGCTGAAAACCTTGCTGGGGCAGACAGTTGCCGTGACCGGAAGCTTGGCAGAAGGAGCCGATATATATATGCGGGGACCCATGTTGAAAGTAACCGAAATAAAGGTGATCTCAAATTCCGGGGGAGGCTGAGGCAAATAAACCGAAGCCGGCGGCTTCTCCTGGACATCCAAAAATGCAAGAGCTGTACCGAATTTCAGTGTGAGAATTCGGGACAGCTTTTTTGCGTTCTGTCAAAATTTTAGCGGGCCTAGATTTTGCAGGTATTTACGGGTAAAATTACAAATATAAAGTGAAAGAGAATTAATATGGAGGAATCGCTTTTGAACAACGACAGGTTGACAGTTAAAGCCAAAGACTTGCGTAAGAATTGCAACCCTTCTATTTTCAAATTTCAAACCACAGCGGAGATAAAACCGCTCAAAGGCATTATCGGCCAGGAGCGAGCGGTGCGTTCACTGGACTTCGGCTTGGATATTGAAAATGAAGGTTATAATATTTACCTTTCCGGTGCTTTTGGGACCGGAAAAACCACCTTGGCCAGGGAGATGCTGGAGAAGAAAGCCCGCCGTAAAAAAGTGCCGCCGGACTGGTGCTATGTTCACAATTTCAAACAGCATGACTGTCCGCGTGCTTTGCAGTTGCCGGCTGGAAAGGGACGGGAGTTTAAGCGGGACGTAGCCGGGGCAATGGAAGAATTCATGCAGCAAGCCCTCAAGGTTTTGGAAAGTCAGGATTACAACAGCAAAAAAAGCACCATCATGACTCAATTCATGGAAGAAACCAATCGCATGTATCTGCAATTGGAAGAGGAATCACGCAATTTAGGCTTTAGTATTTCCCGAACCGCCAATGGCGTCAGCAGTGTGCCGCTAAAGAACGGGGAGATTCTAAGTCAGGAAGACTACGTTTCCATGACGGAAGAAGAAAGATCGGATCTGTTGAAACGTAGTACTTATATTCAGGAAAGGATAAGCGAATCCATTCGGGTTTACAAGGAATTAGAGAAGAATATCAGATCTACCCTTAAGGAACTGGAAACAGAAACGGCCCTGCAAGCCACTGAGCTATGTTTTGAGAAATTGTTAAGAAAATATGGGATCTACCCGCAAGTAACTGAATATCTGCATGATATGCAGCAGGATGCTATAAAAAACATGGATCTTTTTATTGGCGAAGAAGATGCGTCAGGAATGAATTTCTTCCGTCATATGGATAAAAAAAGCGCTTTACGTCGCTATCAGGTCAACCATTTCGTTGATTGTGGAGGCATGAAACATGCCCCGGTGGTTTTTGAATCCAATCCCACGTACAGCAATTTATTTGGTCAGATTGAGTTCGAGAGCGAATTTGGGGTGTTGTCAACCGATTTTACCAAGATTAAACCGGGGGCAATACACCGCGCCAATGGTGGTTATTTGGTGCTGCACATCTATGATATCGCCAAGAATTTTTATGTCTGGGATAAGTTGAAAAGAGTGTTACGCAACAAGGAGATTGCGGTTGAAAGCCTAAGTAAAAATTTGGGCTTGGGCAACAGCGAAACCCTTCAGCCGGAAAAGATCCCGGTAGACCTTAAACTGGTTCTGATTGGTGAACCGATCTACTATTATCTGCTTTATACCCAGGATGAGGAATTTCAAAAATTATTCAAAATCAAAGCGGATTTTGATGTAGAGATGGATCGCAGTTCAGTGCATATCAGAGATTATGCACGTTTAATCAGTTCGGTTTGCAGCAGCGAAAACTTATGTCACTTTGATCCGGGAGCGGTAGCCAGGGTAGTGGATTATGGCAGTCGCATGGCGGAAGATCAGCGCAAGTTGAGTACGTTGTTTAACAAGCTGGTAGAGATCATCTATGAAGCCAACGGCTGGGCCAGATATGAAAAGGCTGAGATAGTCAATGCCGAACACGTACAAAAAGCTATTGCGGAAAAGAAGTATCGTTCCGCCATGGTTGAGGGAAAAATTCAGGATCAGATCGATCAGGACAGTCTGATTATCAATGTTTTTGATCGCAAAGTGGGGGAATTGAACGGACTGGCAGTATATTCAATGGGTGATTATTCTTTTGGCAAGCCGGTGCGTATTACTGCTAAAACCTTTATGGGTGAAAAAGGATTGGTCAATATCGAACGCGAGATTCAGATGAGCGGCAAGATTCACAGCAAGGGCGTTCTGACCTTAAGCGGTTATATGGGTGCCCAATATGCCCAAGACAAGAACTTATCTTTGTCCGCCAGTCTCACCTTGGAACAAAGTTATTCCGGCATTGAGGGCGACAGTGCTTCTAGTGCGGAGTTGTATGCACTTTTATCCAGTCTGGCCAACTTGCCGTTGGAACAAGGGATTGCGGTTACCGGATCGGTCAACCAAAATGGCGAGATCCAGCCGGTCGGCGGGATCAACCAAAAGATTGAAGGATTTTTCCAGGTTTGTCAGCGAAAAGGCCTGAACGGCAAGCAGGGCTGTATTATTCCCAAAAAAAATCTGGCCCAGTTGATGCTGGATGAAATGGTGGTGGAAGCAGTCAGAAACAGCCAATTCCATATATGGGCGGTGGAATCTATCGACCAGGGGATCGAAATCTTAAGTGGCCTACCCGCCGGGCAACGTGATGAAAAAGGCCAATACCCGCCGGGGACAGTTCATTATTTGGTCGATCAGCAACTCTGTACCTGGGGCCGTAAAGGCAGAAAAGCAATCAATGCAGACAGCGCCCAGGAGGTTTCACGGGCAGTCCGGTTGCGACGGAAAAGGAGGTAGTAATATGGTGCGAAAAACCAGGATCGGCCTATTGACCTTGCTTGTGCTGGCCATAACGATGCTGGCGGGTTGTAAAATTGATGTCCAGCAGCTCTGGCAAAAAACCCAACCGCCTGAACCTCCTTTGTTTCATGTGGAAATGCATTTTGCCAATGGTGGCGTAGTGGTTGGCTATGTGAAAGACTTTGGCATTGAAGATGAGGGTGTCATATATAATGGTGGTTCTTCCCTCACTTATATCTACAATGAACAAGGAACGATCGTAGGTTCTTTTAATTACGCTCGCCTGGAATACATGAAATTGGTGCAATGAGAGCTTTTACGGCGGGCTGAGTCCACCCCGATGGCCAATCAGACAAATTCGAATTGAAGGAGTGGCCTGGCACGGGGAAAGCAAGTAAGACAAAAGGAGATGGTAGTTATGAAGATGCTGGCAGCCAGGTGTTTGATGTGCGGAAAATCTTACCAATTAGATGAAGATTACAAGGACTATAAAAAACTCAGCGAAAAGGACACCTCGGAAGTGACATTTATCTGTGATCTGTGCAGCAATAAAGTGCGTTATGAGTCTGATGAACAACGGAAACAAAAAAAACCAGCCAGCAATTAACGGAGGCAGACGATTGGAACGTATAGAGATTACTAACCGCAGAGGCGAAAAATTAGCGGCACTCGTCTTTCAGCCCTTCAATGAGCCGCGTTTATTAGTCATTATTTGCCATGGTTTCAGAGGCGGCAAGGAAAACGGCGGCCGAATATATGCATTTTCTGATCGTCTCAATCAAGAGGGAGCAGTTGTGGTTGCTTTTGATTTTAGCGGCAGTGGTGCAAGCCAAGGCGAGTTTTCCAATATGACACTGAGCAGCCAGGCCGATGATCTGGGGGCGATGCTTGATTATGTCAGTCAACGGTTTAGGCTGCCGATTGTTTTGCTGGGACGAAGCTTTGGCGGCAGTACGGCGATTGTTGCAGGAGCCGGGGACGAAAGAGCAGCCGGCTTTATTCTCTGGTCAACCCCCTTTTTTATGGGTGAAACCTTTGCCGCCATGATGCCGACTGAGTACAATCGGATGAAAAATGGGCAAACTGTCACTATAAGTGACGATTTTGGCAGTTATCAACTGGGTCCCGACCTGGCAGCAGATTTTTCCCGCCATGATATGAATGATTATTTGCAAACGATGGGGGAGCGGCCGGTTTTGCTTATTCATGCACAAGACGATGAACTGGTATCACCGGAAAACGCTCTATATATGCAAAAACACATTAAAAACGCCGACCTGTGTCTGGTGGCAGTGGCAGGACACAGGTTTCTCGAAAAAACTGCTTTAAGAGAAGACATAACCATGGCGTGGTTAAAAGAACAGTTTTTATAAATCGGGGGACAAAAGAAATTGGAATTTTCCAGCATTGAATCTACGGTGCAGTATATAAAGAGCTTTGGTGTTTATGGATCGGCAGCAGCTTTTCTCTTGTTCTTTGTACAGGCGATTGCTCCAATTGTTCCATATATCATTATTGCCGGCGCAGCCGGGATGATATTTGGCAAATGGATTGGATTTCTGCTGGCTTGGATTGGTGCCATTGCAGGCGCCTGGTTTCTGTACTGGATTTCTGACAAGATTGCCGGCAACCTGTTGGTGGTCAAACTGCAGCATCGCTATAATCTGAACCTTAGTCGAATTGATGGTCGTTATATCTTTTGGATTTTGCTGGCCTGTCGCATCTTTCCGGTGGTACCGACACCGATTATCAACATCGGATCAGCCCTGGCGGGGGTAAGTCCGAAAATATTTTTGTCTTCATCGGCCATTGGCAAAATGCCCTGGGCCTTTGTATATGTTGCTCTGGACAACTATCTGATGCAAACCAAAAACATCAGCCATACCCTCACGGTGGTCGG
>CAZACF010000155.1:0-5403 GCA_964483565.1 uncultured Syntrophomonas sp.
TCCGGTTGTATGAGGCAGTACCACCACATCCGGCAGACGGCTTTTGAAATAATGGGTGGCATCATTGGCGTAAGCCAGCATCTCCTCCGGTTGTGACAAGATCTGGCCAGACCCCAGCAATAACGACAGGTCTTTGACTAAACCCTGCATTTGCTTTCCCCCTTCCAATTTCCCTTAAATCATGGCACGCTTGCTTCTTCCCTGTTCATAACCGATCGCAAACACTTTACGGTTCATCTCCAGCGCTATGTCACTAAAACGCTGGGCAAGAACCCGATCATAATCATCAACCTCAACGGGAACCTGGGGCAGGGCGATCAAAGCCCCCATCAGCAGAATGTTGGCAGCTTGACTATTACCCGCTTCAACTGCCAAATCAGTCGCTTCTATTATCAGTACTTCACCGCTTATTTTTTGTAATTCGGATTCGATTGCTTCCATCGATGGATAAACTGCTTCCCCGATCAAAACACCCAGAGGATAATTAGGCCGCGAATCGGTGATGATCAAGGTTGATTTGTTGGCATAATCACGAGCTACCCGGAGCGTATCGGTAGGCTCAAAGGAAACAATGATATCGGCCTGCTTCAGCGGGATCAATACCCCATACTCAGTAGCAGCGGATATTCTGACATGACTCATTACAGATCCCCCGCGCTGCGAGGCTCCGTAAGTTTCACCTACGGTTGCAAAAAAGCCCTGCTCCACCAAGGCAGAAGCCAGCAGTTCCGTAGCTAAAATATTCCCCTGTCCTCCGACCCCGCAAATTATAATGTTCAAGGGGTCTTTTACCAGTGCTTTACTCACAAGCTTCGCCTCCCTCCATCTTGATTGCGCCAGCCGGACACAAGGTCGTACATACTCCACAGCCCACACAGACAACTTCATCAATTTTGGCTTTGCCCGCCTGATAATCCCAGATGTTTCCGGGGCATCCCCAAATCCGACTACAGAACCTTCCGCATCCGCATTCATCACCGCGGCACAGCTCCTGATCAACCCATACTCTGGCTTTTTCCCGCTTGCGCACCGCCAGGGTAGCACATTCCTGTTTCAAAATCAGTACTTTTAAGCCCGGTTGTTGGATAAGCTTATAGACTGTCTCAGTACTCCCGGCAATATCAAATGGATCGGCTACCGTGACCGGACATCCGATGGCCTCCACCACCTTTTGGATGGAAACCGGTTGGGAAGCTTTGCCCATTGCGGTTATCCCAATGCCGGGATGAGGCTGAAAACCGGTCATAGCCGTGGCCGAGTTATCCAACACCACAAACAACATATTGGAATCATGGTATTGGGCATTTACCAGGCCCGGCATACAGGTATGGAAAAAGGTCGAATCACCAGCGATGGCCACCACCGGCTGGTCAAATCCAAAACG
This sequence comes from uncultured Syntrophomonas sp., assembly GCA_964483565.1. Taxonomy (GTDB): domain Bacteria; phylum Bacillota; class Syntrophomonadia; order Syntrophomonadales; family Syntrophomonadaceae; genus Syntrophomonas_B. The sequence goes on from CAZACF010000155.1 coordinate 1,385, forward strand.
GGTCAGCTGGCCCAATCCTTCGGCGGCGCTTACTCCGCCTCCCATACAACAAAGAAAATGATAGAGATAATGACCAGCTCTTTGCCCGCCCATGGTGTAACAGCCGATGTCCCCCATGACGACTCCCTGCCCTTCCTGAATGCGCAGGGTTTGTTTGAGCAGGAAGAAAGAGGCCCGATGGGGACAACCGGCACAGAAGGTTAATTCCCGCGGCGGCAAGATCAGTGCTTCTTCGGCAGGAATGATCTCCACCTGAGGTTCCTTAATACTCTTACCGGTCAAGCCGGCTATGGCATTCCTTACTACATCCGGATTTAATTCGCCGTTGCGCGGCATTACTTTCTGTCCGTGACGTCCTACCAATTCAAGCCTCAGCTCAGGATGATAGGCGATGATATTGGCAATGTTCTGTTCCAGGAAGGGGTCAACCTCTTCCACTACCAACACTTTTTTACTGCGGGCTAAATGCTTGACCACAAATTTTTCCGGGAGCGGCCAGGTGGTTCCTAATTTTAAAATGCCTACGCTGTCTTTCAAGCCCAGCGCCTCGACTGCTTCAACACTGTATAACCAGCCGGTTCCACAGGTAACGATCATCAGATCCGGATTCTCCGGGCCGTTATATGAATTGAAAGGAGCTTCTTCGAAAACATCCCGGGCTTGATCCAACTTGGCTATTTGGGCATCTTTAAACCAATTAATAGCCACCATCCGATCCCATTCACCAATCATCGCGGGAGATTTTTTCTCCTGCGGCATCTCTCCCAGGGTTACACTACTACGACCATGATTAATACGGGTTACGGTCCGCACCATTACCAGTTGCTGCAGCTGTTCAGACAGTTCAAATCCCCACTTGACCATGTCTTTGGCTTCCTGCATATTGGCCGGCTCCAGCATCGGCACGGAGGCCGACCGCGCCTGGTGACGGCAGTCGAATTCGTTGGTACTGGAATGAGCACTGGGATCGTCCGCCACCACCAGCACCAGTCCCCCTTTTACACCGGAAAGCGAAGCACTGTGCAGAGCATCCCCTACCACCAGCAGACCATTTTGCTTCATGATACAAAGCGAACGAACCTTGGCAAAAGAAGCGCCCAGACATGCTTGCAGAGCGCAGGTCTCATTGGTGGACCATTCCGCATAGATTTCCATTTCATCGGCCACATGGCCCAGCATGGTTAAGATTTCGGAGGATGGTGAACCGGGGTAAGCCGCCGCAAAACGAATTCCGGCTTCCAGAGCTCCCCGCGCAATCGCTTCGTTGCCTTGCATGAGGAAGGTTTGCCCCGGTTGATCAGCCTTTATCATCCATTCCATCTATTTCACCGCCCCTTCTGCCGCCATGGCTTTGATCTGCTTGTAGATCTCGTTGTTCATATCGATAAAAGGCTTTACTCCCCGGTCAAATGCTTTTTGCAAGTTCTCCAATCCTCGTCCCTTTTTGGTCAGTGAAGCCTGTTTCAGGCGCAGCAGCTCATCTTCGGGGTATTCTTCACATTGCAGATATCCTTTGTCCAGTGCTTTGATGAAAAGATCCTGTCCCAATGGGGAACGAATGATCGCGCTATTCCATCCCTTTTCAGCCTCGAAAGCCCCTAGAGAAATATCAGCCAGTTCTGAGGTCATATCCAGACAGTAGCTGCAGCCTGATTTGATAAATGGTTTTACTTCATCAAACGGCACTTCATGAATACCTTGATCAGTAGTTACTTCAAAACCGTGCTGTGGGATGGCAATTGCCAGAATTTTCTCCCCCGGAAAAGCCTGGTGCAGATAATCTTTAAACTCCCACCCCAGTGACCACATACAGAAAAGGCCGATGCTCACAACTTCCATGGCCGGCTTATGGGGTGGACGCTGATAATCCAGTTTGCGCAGCGCCTGGATCTGACAGGGACGACCGACCACAGCCAATTTCGATACCCCTTGTTGCTGGGCCGCGATGATCTTGCGCATCCCGGGCGAGGCCAGGAATCTTGAACCAGCAGCTTTGCCAATATCCTCCAGCGCAGAGGATAAAAAAGGCTGGGGAGTCACATGATCCTCTGACCCGGTCAGTAAAACAGTTTGCGCCAGTTCATCTTCCATGATGGTTCTCACCAATTGACTTACCGTACCGCCATCCTGTTGTCCGTCAACACCGGTAACCGCTTTTACTTTATAAGCTTTTAAATAAGGCCCTATTTCAAGATTGGCAGGCGCGTCAGGCAAATACTTGGCACTGATCGCCTGCCAATCGGCAAACGTACGCGGACAAACTGAATAACAGCGCCCCTCGGCAACATTACAGTCGAAACGCATTACCAGATGATCTTCCAGGTTGGCTATGTACGGGCACCAATCCAGACAAGCACCGCACAGGGCACAGGTTTTGTTGGCTAAAACTTCGAATTTCAGCTCTGTTCCTCCCGGCATTTAATCCCCTCCTTAAATTCTGCACTGATACGAACCCAATTCGACCGCAACACTACTACAAAATAGCAACCCTCCCCACAATTTGTTCCACTCTACTGAACTGTGTTCATGTTTATTGTTATATTTCTGTATGACTTTTGAATTTTCCTATTTTTCTGAACATTTATTTTTGCAGAAAAAATAAGCGGCTATAAACAAGCTATGCAAAGATCATTTGTTTATAACCACTTATTGATAACGCTTACATTTTTAAATTACTAATTGATTTTTTCCAGGGGAGCAATGTCCAGACGCAAGGTACGGGTTCCGGCTCGCTCAAAATCAACCACAGCGATTTGATTTTCCTGCAGTTTGAGAATTACTCCCATGCCAAACTTTTTGTGAATCACTGTGTCCCCTTCCGCCAACACACATATTTTGGGCTTTTTAACATGGGGAGCGGCCATTAACTGGGCAGGAATCTCCTTTATAAAGCGGGAAGGGGGATTGTTTCTCTCATAACCGTACAATAAACGGGATATGGCATTGGTCAGATAAAGCTTTTCACAGGCACGGGTAATACCTACATAGCATAAACGCCGTTCTTCTTCCATATCCTCCGGAGTTTCTGACCGATAGGAAGGAAACACCCCTTCCTCCATGCCAGTCATAAAAACAACCGGGAATTCAAGTCCTTTGGCTCCATGATAAGTCATCATCATCACCGTATCGGCATTATCTACATCATCGGTATCCTGCACCAGAGCAATGCGGGCTAGAAAATCATCCAAATCTTCAATGCCTTCCTTGCTGAATTCAACCGCCAGGGAACGAAGTTCCTGCAGGTTTTCAATTCGAGCTTGGGCTTCGGCCGTATTGTTCTTCTTAAGATCTTCAATATAGCCACTCATTTCCATGACCTGATCCAATATTTCCTTCAGCGGCACACTGGCTTCTTTGAGGGTGGTAAAGTACTGGAACATACCATAGAACTCCTGCAGGTTGGCAACCATTTTTTTGCTGACCGCATTAACCTGGGATGCATCAGCCAGTACTCCCATGATCGAAATGCCTTGACTCTGGGAGAATTCTTCAAGTTTTTCCAAGGTTTTATCCCCCACTCCGCGGCGAGGTACATTGATGATTCGTCGCAAGCTGAGACGGTCATTAGGATTACAAATCAACTTCAAGTAGGCGAGAATATCTTTGATCTCCTTGCGCTCATAAAACTTGCGCGCACCGATGATCTGGTAAGGAATATATCGCCGCAACAGCGCTTCCTCCAGAATACGGGACTGGGCATGGGTTCGGTAAAAAACTGCGCAATCATGATAGTGTTTATTTTCCCGATCCACCAAATCGGCAATCGTATCTGCCACGAACTGACCTTCTTGAAAACTGTCCCCGGCACAAAAGTAGATTAAATGGTCGCCTTCGGGATTATCGGTATAGAGTTCTTTTTCTTCCCGGTCAGAATTATTCTTTATTACCGCATTGGCGGCTTTGAGGATACTGGCGGTAGAGCGGTAATTCTTCTCCAGTTTGATGAGATGAACATCGGGATAATCCTGCATAAATTTCTTGACGTTGTAGGGCTCCGCTCCGCGCCAACTGTAAATGGA
>CAZACF010000156.1:0-5391 GCA_964483565.1 uncultured Syntrophomonas sp.
TGATTGGGCAGGGGATGAAAGGTAGACAGGAATGGGCCGTCCGGTCTGGTGCGGCGGCGGTAGGCGATATAAAAGATAACAGAACGCAGCAGCCAGTCGGAGATGAATACCAGCCAGGCGATATGAATGGGCTGCTCGAGTACGACGATGACCAGATACAGCATGGGAATACGATAAGCCCAGGTGGCCAGTATGGTAATCACCATGGGCGTGCGGGTGTCCCCGGAGCCTTTCAGTATGCCGCCCAGCACCATGCTTAGGGCGATGGTCAACTGTTCCAGCGAGGCGATGCGGATCAGTAGGCCGGCAATGGCAATAATGGCAGGATCTTGGGTGAAAAGCTGGGCAATTTGAAAGGGGAACAGGGCGAACAACAGTGCAAAAAAGCCCATGAATAGCAAACCAAACTCAATCGTGCCGCGAGTGGCCTGCAACAGGCTCCCCTTGTTCCGTGCCCCTACACTTTGCCCCACCAGGGTGGTAGCGGCGATGGCAATGCCAAAGCCGGGCATATAGGAGATAGATTCTACGATGACCCCCACCTGATGGGCGGCATAGGATACTGTACCGGTAAAAACGATCAGATAGACTGCTATCATAATGCTCAGATTGTTGAAAAACTGCTCCACAAAACTGGGCGTACCCAGGGAAAAAATCTTTTTCAGTACCTGCCGATGCAGCCGCCTGACCGCATCCCAGCGCAGCTTCAGTCCGCCACCTCCACGCATCAGGATAAGCAGGATAACCAGACAGCCGATCACATGTGCAATCGCCGTAGCCAGGGCCGAACCGGCCACACCCAGGGCAGGAAACCCGAACTTGCCGTAGACCAGCACATAGCAACCTACACAGTTGACGATGTTCAGTATGATCGCAACATACATAGGGATTTCAGTGCGGCCCCAGCCACGATAAAGGGAGTTCAGCATGGAATAAAGCACCGCCAGCGGGGCGATGGCAAAAGTAATTTGCACATATTGAACCGCCAGGACATGCACCTGTGGTTCCACTTTGAAAAGTCCCACCAGAAAATCAGCATAAAAGACACCCAGCAATCCACTCAGACAACCCAGCAAAAATCCGATCGCAACTGTTTGCCCAGCGATTTGCTCGGCTTCCTGGACATTTCCAGCCCCCTTGGCTTGTGACATCAAGACCGCTGAACCGATGCCCAGTGCCGCCAGAAAGAGAATAATCTCAAAAAATAATTCCGCGCCCAGGCTGACTGCCGCCAGCGGCACAGCACCTAATCGTCCTACCACCGCCACATCCACGATGCCGATCAGCATATACAGCATCATTTCCAGCATAGCCGGCAACGCCGTACGCAGGATCTTTACCCGCAGCGGTTTGTCTCGATGAATCAGCAGCATGATTTGTTTCCCCCGTGCAAAAACTAGAAAACAAACGCCCATTACGCATTTGCCAATAAAAAAACGCCTGACGTTCGACTTATTGCCCATGACCGTTCCCAGTATAGCAAAAGGAAAAATATATGCCAATGGATAAGAGGAATTAGCGCATCGCATATTGAATGTAAGCAGTAAACGATACGGGATCACCGGCCTGCAGCGGGAATCACTGCAGATACAAACGCTGACCCTGAGGCAACGGATCTCATTGCTGCCAATGAAAAATAAGGAGGAAATAAATATGGAATACCAGCAGATAAAGTATGAAGTCGAAGACCGCATCCTGACCATCACCCTCAATCGCCCCGAACAGATGAACACCTACAACATGACCCAGCACTACGAATTGATTGATGCCTTTGACCAGGCCGACAATGATGACAACATTCGCGCCATCATCATCACTGGAGCTGGCAAAGCCTTCTGCGCCGGCATGGATCTGAGCGAAAAAGGTTCCAGCTTCGATGCCAGCTCTGTATCCATTGAAGACTATCGCGACGGCGGGGGGATGCTGGCTCTGCGCATGTACCAGTGCAAAAAGCCCTTGATTGGCGCCATCAACGGAGCGGCGGTTGGCATCGGCTGCACCATGACCCTGCCCATGGATGTGCGCATCGCCTCCACCAAGGCCAAAATGGGGATCGTTTTCGTACGCCGCGGTGTGCTGATCGACGCCTGCAGCTCCTGGTTCCTGTCCAAAGTGCTGGGCATTGGCCGCGCCCTGGAATGGGCTTTGACCGGGCGGGTTTTCACCGCCCAGGAAGCCTATGAAGGCGGACTGCTCAATTATGTGGTCGAGCCAGAGGAACTGATCCCCAAAGCCCGCGCCATTGCCAAAGAAATCGCCGAAAACACCGCCCCGGTCTCGGTAGCCATTACCCGCCAGTTGATCTGGGGTATGGCCGGCACCGAGCATCCCATGCAGGCCCATCGAATTGAATCCAAAGGCTTCCATTGGGCCGGCTCACAGCCCGACGTGGTCGAAGGCATCATGGCCTTCCTGGAAAAGAGAAAACCCAATTACAGTATGAGCGTCAAAGATGGCATGCCTCCCTTCTATCCCTGGATAGAAGAGCCGCCGTTCAAGGAAGAAAAATAAAATCGCCAACAATAACGCAAGCGTCAGACCACTAACCATATGCGAGATGCAGAAATGCAAATCAAGCGTCAAGCGCTGGCGTTAGACTACTGGATAAAATAATGAGAGCAGCGGCATTATAATTTTGCTTACGTCAGCAGAGAAGACATTCGTTATCTGAGCCGGGAATTTATTCCCGGTTTTTTAAAAAAGATGACAAACAAGGTTCGCCCCCACTGTCAACTTTTCAAGAAAGGAAGGGGAACATGAAACCAACTGTTTTGTTGTTTGCTTTTCATGATGCAGAAAAACGAGAGAAAATTGCCCGCGCGTTGCTGCCGCTCAAGCTGCGCGTTAAGAAGATCGACAAGAGTGATTATCATCAGCCGCTGGGTGCCCTGCTGGAGATGGCGGAGAAGGATGCTGCCAGCCCAGCCTATCAGGGTCCGGAATTGCCTCATGAAATGCTGCTGATCGCCGGATGCAGCGACCCACAGATCCACGCCCTGTTGGATGCCCTGCGCAGCGCCGGTATCCCCCGAATTCATCACAAAGCTGTCCTGACCGAAAACAACCAGTACTGGAACGCTCTGGAGCTATATGATGAACTGAATCAGGAATATGAATACTTCCGCCAGCAGGAAGGCCAATCTTGACAACCGTATGTCAGGGGGACGGGGTTGTTGTCACAAGCCATGTCAGGGGGACGGGGTTGTTGTCACAAGCCAGAGTGACACGGGAAGAGTGACACAGATACGGGGTTGTTCAACCTCGCCTGGTTGACATTCCCACATCAGCAGAGTGACGAAGACGAGCAGCGCAGATGATTGCAACCATGCATTGCCGCCACAGCACAAGACAAAAACCGTCCCCGACTTGCGCAAACTGCGTCAATAAGGAGAAAAATCTATGGCCAAACCATCATTCAATCAATTCGCAGACCTGCTCGACGACGCCGTGGATCGCATTCCGGATCGATTTTTACACGAACTCAGCGGCGGTTTTAACCTGCGCAAGGAGACCAAACGTGAAGACGGATATTTCATCATGGGCGAGTATGTGGAGGACGGACTGGGAGGTTGCTTCATCGTCTTTTATTACGGTTCCTTTGTCGCCTTGTTAGCCGATGAACCAATCACTGTCTGGGAAGAGGAAATCATTGATACCGTCCTGCACGAAATGCAACATCACCTGGAGGCCCTGGCCGGCCGCGACGATTTGGCCCAAAAGGAAATGGAGGAGCTGGCCCGCGCCCTGCAAAAAGGAGAGTAACAGACTGACAAAACATGTACTTTCCAGTGATCGGAAGAAGGGGGTGACAAACTTATCTCGATGAGGTTGTCAGCAACCCCGTCCCGCTTAAATTCCCCGCATAAACGTTAACGGACCCCGCTTAAACGCCAAATATAAAATAAAAAGGTGATAAAAAAGGACCTCCCCACTGTCAACTTGGTAAGTTTTGGACGATTAATGCGTATATTATGTAATCAGCAAGCATAATTTTCAAAATATGCCGGGAAGAGGTGAGGCGCAGCTATTTGTGTTCGGCAAGTGAGGGAAAATGTGGGGGAGGAATCATAATTGAACGGAGAGCATACCCAAAAATGGGGACTGATCATGGTGGCGTCGATTCTGGCGCTGGGCTTGATCTTGTCATCATGGATCGTCAGCAACAGCATGGTTCGGCTGAAATCGTCCGGCAGCACTATCACCGTCACCGGTTCGGCCAAACAACAAATCAAATCCGACCTGGCCACCTGGAACGGGAGCTATTCAGCCCAGGCAGCCGATCTTAGTACGGCCTATAATCTAATCAAATCCAATCAGGAAGTTGTCAAGCAATACCTGGTTGCCCAGGGCGTCGATGAAAATGCCATGTCCTTTTCATCCATTAATACCGAAGTGCGTTATGTAACCATGCCCAACGGGCAGATGACCACCCAGGTAGAGGGCTACCGCCTCTATCAACAGGTGGAGCTCAGCTCCAAGGACGTGGATAAAATCACCCAGTTGTCCCGGCAGGCCACCGACCTGATTAATCAGGGAGTGGAATTCCAATCCAACCCGCCCCAGTACTTCTATACCAAGTTGGCCGATTTGAAAGTCAAAATGCTGTCCTTGGCTACCAAGGACGCCAAAGTGCGGGCGGATCAAATCGCCAGCAATGCCGGCAGCCAGGTAGGCGCACTGCGGGCGGCCAAGATGGGAGTATTCCAGATCACCCCGCTCTATTCCAATGAAGTCTCCGATTACGGCTTCAACGATACCACATCGCTGGACAAAGAAATCACCGCCGTGATGAATTGCGAGTTCGAAATAAAGTAATGAGGCGTATTGGCAGAAGGATTGGGATACGAAAGACTTCCCTGGTTTAATAAAACAATAATCGGAGGCAAGAGGATTAAATAAATCCATGCAAACCATCTGATAAATCACAAAGAAAACTTGTAATGCGATGGGTTGTTGGCGCCCTTGAAATCAATGTTGGGGGAAGCTGACAACCCTGTCTCATTTATGGAGCCGAATATGAAAAAAACCAGCCATAAAAAAACAATATGGGCCAGCGTGCTGTCAGCGTTGCTTGTCCTGTTGGTGATCACCTTTTGGCAGGGCTTGACGATCAAATCCTATGCCATCCAGACGGACAAAATCGCTGCACCGGTACGAATCGCAGTGATTGCCGATTTGCACAGCACTATGTACGGAGATCATCAAAAAGCACTGATCAAAGCAATCCGGGCGCAGCACCCGGATATTATCCTTCTGCTCGGAGATATTGCTGACGACCAGGTACCCCATGACGGAACCAGACAGTTGCTTTCCGTCATAGGCCGGACGTATTCCTGCTATTATGTTTCCGGCAATCACGAGCACTGGACGGGTGAGATTGATAGTATAAAA
>CAZACF010000157.1:0-5382 GCA_964483565.1 uncultured Syntrophomonas sp.
ATCGTACTTCTAAACATATCATGTCCTCCTAGTTGCTACGAGTCTTTTGCCAGATAATATAATCCATCACGGAGCGCCGCCGTTCTCGCGGAAGAGTATAAAGCGTATTGATGATCTGCAGCAATTCCTGATCATCTTCCTCTGAGTTGGTAATATGGTTGACCGGTGGTGTTTCATGATGAGCAGACGAGCTCTCCATAAAATACTCAATCGGCTTGTCCAGAAGCTCGGCAATATTCTCCAATTGGGTAAGGTACAAACGCCGTTTGCCTTTTTCATAATTGGATAGGGTTGATTGCGCACAACCCAACATATTGGCCAGCTGTTCCTGGCTCAGGCCGGCTTCTTCTCTGGCCAGCTGCAGCTTTTTCCCAATCTCCTTAAATCCCATGGGCGAACCCCTTTCAAGTGTTGTAAAATAATTACTTCAAACCTTGACTAAATTAAGTATTCAATAATTATGACGACTCTATACATATATTTCCCATTATGCCTGCGGGGTCAGCAGATATGATTTCAACCCACCATGACTGACCGCACAAATCCTGATCTGATTGAACCACGACTTCCAAATAATTGTCTGTCAGTCCTATATATTTATCTTTACCCGATTTCTCTTCAACAAGCAAGTCAAATCGTTGGCCAATAAATTGTTTTGCAAATTCCCGCTTCTTTTTTCTTGCTATTTTGAGCAATTCTTCACTGCGCTGATTTTTTTCTGATTCAGATATCTGCCCGGACATTTGGGCCGCTTTGGTACCCTTGCGCGGGGAATATTTGAAAACATGCAGATCGGACAAAGGCAACTCTTCGATCAGATCACAGGTATCGAGAAAATCATGCTCTGTTTCGGCTGGAAAGCCCACCATGACGTCGGCGGTAAAAGCAATCCCAGGAATACGATCAGCGGCCGTATTGATCAACTGGCGATAGTATTCACGATCGTAACGCCGTCCCATATCTTTGAGCACTTTGTTGCTGCCGCTTTGCATGGGGATATGTAGATGTCTGCACAGACGCCGGTCAGCAACTATCATGGACAATATTTTTTCATCCAGTTCCAACGGTTCAATTGAACTTAAGCGGAGCCGGTAAGAACCTTCAACCTTCTCCAGGATGGTTGCCACCAAGCGAGCCAGATCCCAATCCGGGATATCTGCTCCATAAAAACCGGTATGGATACCGGTCAGCACAATTTCCCGATAGCCCAGACGCACCAGCTGCCCGATCTCCTGTAAAACCACCGCCGGCTGCTTGCTTCTGACCGGTCCTCGTGCCATGGGAACAATACAGTAACTGCAAAAGCTTTGACAGCCGTCCTGGATCTTTACAAAAGCCCGGGTGCGCTGATGATGATAACTGTACAAGATCTCCCGTGGTTTATCATCCCGGCTGATCGGGTTGACCAAAACCTCCTGGCCGCCATGACCACGCAATATATAATCCTCAATAATATCAGCCAGGTTTTGCTTGTCACGATTGCCCACCACCAATTTGACCCCATCTATCGCGGCCAGTTGTTGGGCATCGACCTGGGCAACACAACCGGTTGCCACCACCAAGGCATCCGGATTGCGGCGTACGGCTCTTCTTGCCATGGCGCGTGATTTGCGGTCGCTGACGTGGGTGACGGTACAGCTGTTGATTACATAAATATCGGCGGTCTCATCAAAGTCCGCCACTTCATAACCGCGGCTGATGAAATCTTCGATCAAGCCTTCGGTTTCGACCTGGTTGACTTTGCAGCCCAGGGTATGAAATGCAATTTTTTTCATGGTTTGTCCTGCTTCTTCTTACTATACTTCGGACTGCCTTGGCTCCGGATTTATCCTGCCTGAACCCAGATCGGAGAGCTCATACAGGACAATAGCCAGGGCGGTCAGCGCTGCCGTTTCGGTTCGCAGTATGCGCGGCCCCAGTCCCGCAGTCATGATGCCCCGGGAACGGGCCAGCTCAGCTTCAACCTCGGCAAAACCGCCTTCCGGACCAATTATGACATAAAGCTCCTGTGCCCCTGACAGTGCCGGTCGCTTGTCCGTCAGCAATTCCTTTAACCCTTGCCGGGTCTCGTTTTCATACAGCATGATGGCTGGTTTGTCATTGATGATCTGTAGCAAAGCATCCAAAGACAGCGGTGCATGCACCTCGGGAATGCGGCTGCGCCGGCACTGCTTGCAGGCCTCACGGGCGATCGTCTGCCATCTCTCCTGCTTCTTGAGGGCTCGATCTTGCTCCAGCTTTACCACCGCATGTTGGCTGATCAACGGGTAAATGGCATCTACTCCCAGTTCAACTGCCTTTTGAATGATAAAATCCATTTTATCGCCTTTGGCAATGCCCTGCACCAGTTTGATCCCGATTGACGGTTGCTCACTTTCGGACAGTACCCGGATGATCTCCCCCATCACCTGCCCATGCTGCACACCGCTGACCTCTATTTCATATTCCCGGCCGAGTCCGTCAAAAACAATCACCCGGTCTCCCCGACCCAGCCGCAGCACCTTTTCAATATGGCGGCTCTGGGCCTGGTCGAGCCGAACCTGTTCATCATTTATATCCTGCGGACATACATAAAAGCGGTGCATCCTATTGCTCCTTGCCATCCTGAGTGGCGAATCATTGCTTGCGGGCGGCGATCGCTATCCATCGATTTCAAAGCCATAACTTTCCAGTTGCTGGCGGACTTGGGGCAGGCGGCTGGTAATAATACCCGAACAGAACATCCGGGCCCCTCCGGTCAACAACTCGGCTGCCCGTGGGATTACCAGCATAACCACCTCGGCGGTGATATTGGCAAATATATAATCGGCTTTAAAGCCGGCCAGATCTTCAGTAATATCCCGGACTTCAACGGCAACTACCTTTTCCAGTTGGTTTCTTTTCACATTGGCAGAGGCAACGTTGACCGCCACTTGGTCAATATCCATGGCCAGTATCTGGGCGGCCCCCAGTTTGGCAGCGGCAATCGACAGAATCCCGGAACCGCATCCGGCATCGATAATTTTTTCTCCGCCTTTGATATACTGATCGATAAAATTCAGACAAAAGCGGGTAGAGACATGAATTCCCGTCCCGAAAGCCATCCCCGGATCAAGCTCGATCACGACCTCATCAGGCCGGGGCTGGTACTCTTCCCAGGAAGGTTTGATGACTAAACGGTCGCCGACTTTAAAACAATGGTAATACTGCTTCCAGGACTCTTCCCAATCTTCTTCCTTTACTTCGCTAAGGATTAATTGGCAGCTAACCTCAAAATTCTCTTTCACCCGCCGCAATGCCTCCTGCAGCTCGGCAAATATATCACGCTCTTCCGGGAAGTAGGCTTTGACCAGCACCATGTCGTGCTCCCCATAGGCTGGAGCAACGGGAACATCATCGATGCCGGCTATGATTTGGCCGACTTCTGACCGGCCGGGTACGATGCTGACTCCACCTGAATCCATACTGTGAAAAATCCCCGCCACCGCTTCCACACATTGGCCTTCTGTAACGACCGCATATTCTTTCCAGTTCAATCGCAATTCTCCTTTATCCCATGGCGTCTTTTAACTTGTCGATAATACCTTTTTTGCTGTCTTTATTATCCTGATCTTCGTAAAAGCTCATCAGCAGCTCTTTTTGCCGTTTGCTCAGTTTGGTAGGGATCTTGATCTTCAGGTAAACCTTCAAATCCCCACTGCGTTGTCCTTGCAAATGGGGAATGCCCTTGCCCTTGACGGTAATCACATCACCGGGCTGACTGCCGGCCGGAATTTCCAGTTTGTGAGTCATGCCCCCCAGCAGCGGGATCTCTATCTCGGCTCCCAAAGAAGCCTGCACAAAATCGATCTCCGTATGGGTTAGGAGGGTATAGCCGTCACGGTTGAACTTCTCATGGGGCCGGACTACGATCATGATATAAAGGTCCCCGGAGGGCCCCCCGTTAATTCCCAATTCCCCTTCGTTCTGCATGCGCAGACGTGCACCGGTGTCGATCCCGGCCGGTATTTTGACATTTATGGTACGTTTCTTTTTGACTTTTCCGCTCCCTTTGCAGGTGGAGCATGGTTTTTCAATAATTTTCCCTTCGCCCTGGCAGCGATTACAAGTCTTGACGGTTTCAAAACGTCCAAAAGGTGTACTCTGGGCACTGCGCATCTGGCCTGAACCTTTACACTGGGGACAGGTCTTTATAGGGGATCCCGGTTCTGCTCCATTGCCCTTGCAGGTACCGCATTTTTCCACTCTCTGCAGGTCAAAATCCTTCTCACTGCCAAAAACCGCTTCTTCAAAATCGATATCCAGTCTTACCTCGCGGTCACTTCCGCGCTGCGGACCGCTGCGCCGACGTTGACCGCCGCCGCCAGCCGAGCCAAACAGCAAATCGAAAATATCGCTGAAGCCTCCCATGCCTTCGCTAAATCCGCCGAATCCTCCGGCTCCTCCACGAGTCGGATCAAAGGCATCATGACCAAAACGATCGTAAGCAGATCTCTTTTGCTCATCGCTCAACACCTCATAGGCCTCAGCAACTTCCTTGAATTTGTCAGCCGCATCCTTGTCATCCTTGTTGACATCGGGATGATATTTCTTGGCCAGTTGGCGATAAGCTTTTTTGATTTGATCAGGGGTTGCTTCCCGCGATACCCCCAACACCTCATAATAATCTCGTTTATCGGCCATTTTCCCCCACCTTCCTGCCTGCCGATTAATGGTCTATGGCATAATTCCTGAAACAGACGAACACGGATCGAGCAAATCGCCGCTTGAGCAACGATTTTTTGATACTCATCCGTGTCAAACCTGATTGGTCTGCAGCTATTAAATAGCTTTAGTCTTCATCCTGGATATTGTAATCCGCGTCAAATACTCCGTCATCCGCCTTATCTCCAGGATTGGCCTTTTCGTAAGCCTTGGCTGATACTGCATAAATGGCATTGGTCAAGGCTTCGGTTTTTGCAGTAATATCGTCAATATCATTGCCTTCCAGCGCCTTTTTCAGTTCTTCCTTGGCATCCTCGATGGATGTTTTATCGCTTTCATCGATCTGCTCAGCCAAGTCCTTAAGGGTCTTGTCAGCCTGATAGATCATACTGTCAGCCGCGTTGCGGGCCTCGATCTCCTTGAGGCGCTTTTCGTCTTCTTCCGCATGAAGTTCCGCTTCCCTTACCATGCGTTCGATCTCGTCATCACGCAGACCGCTGTTGGCAGTGATGGTGATGCGCTGCTCCTTGTTGGTGGCCATATCTTTGGCGGTTACGGACACGATCCCATTGACATCAATATCAAATTTAACTTCGATCTGCGGTACTCCGCGCGGTGCGGGCGGTATTCCGGTCAACTGAAATCTGCCCAGGGTTATGTTGTGTTCAGCCATCTTGCGTTCACCCTGCAAAACATGGA
>CAZACF010000158.1:0-5373 GCA_964483565.1 uncultured Syntrophomonas sp.
TTAAACTTCTCCGCCAGTTCATTATCGGTCAAGAACGGATGTAGGGTGAGTTCTTGTTCCAATACCTTACGGCGTTCTTCTTTACTATTACGACTACCATTCATCAATATCACCATTTCCAGACCTACGGATCGGGCAATTTCCAGAGTGCTTTCAAAATTGGGCTTTGATACATGAAATTTAGGTTCAACAATCAAAAACCTGCTATCAGGTTTAAGGTGGGAAGCAACCTCGCTTAAAAAACTCTTTTTATCCTGTACTTCATGGACCATATAAAAAGCCAGGGCAAAATCTACCTAAACGGGGAAGACATCAGTGACCTTTCCATTACAGACCGAGCTCACCGTGGAATAGCGTATGCCTTTCAAGCACCTCCAAGGTTTAAAGGTTTGACCATCAAGGATGTGCTGACCATTGCCGCACCTAAGGCGGAATCATTGCAGCAGAGGAAATATTTGCGTGACGTGGGTCTTTGCCCGGAGGATTATCTTGACCGCGACCTGGGGCCAGGGCTTAGCGGAGGAGAGATCAAGCGTATCGAAATGGCCCAGTTGCTTTTACGTGATAACCACATTTCTATTTTTGATGAGCCTGAAGCAGGCGTCGACCTGTGGACCATTCAGAAGCTGATCACCCTGCTGGTCAGCAGTTACCGCAACAATCCCAACAAAACCGCCATTGTGATTACCCATAATGAAAAAATATTGCCGATCTGTGATGAGATCATTGTTATTGAGAATGGGCTCGTGGCAGGCCGCGGCAGTTCTTCGGAAATATGGCATCTAATCAAAGACGATATCGAATGCAAAGTAAGAAATCAATGCCAAGGAGAAATGCTGTATGAAATTAAATAATCTGGATATGGATCTGCTGAACTCCATTGCAGACCTGCATGGAGTGCCAAAGGGTGCAGTCAATATACGACGCGACGGACAAGCCATTATTCGTCAGTCATCCTCCAATATCCTGTTAAGTTCCAAAGCGGGAGACAACCCGGGACTGCTGGTGGAAATAAAGCCCGGTACCAAAAATGAGACTGTACATGTTCCGGTTATTTTGACTCAGCCCGGTTATCAAGATAAGGTTTACAATACTTTTATCGTTGGTGAAGACGCCGATGCCACCATTATTGCCGGCTGCGGGATACACAATGATGGTCACGGCAGTTCGCGCCATGATGGGATTCATGAAATAATCGTCAGGCAGGGCGGAAGATTAAAATATATTGAAAAACACTACGGAGAAGGTGGCGGGGAAGGAAAAAACGTTCTCAATCCTACCACGGTCATCATTGTTGAAAAGGATGCTTCGGCTGAATTGGAAATGGTGCAGATTAAAGGGGTTGATGATACCATTCGCCGCACCGAAGCCCACGTACATGAAAAGGGCAACCTGAAAATTGTTGAGCGTTTGTTGACCCAAGGGAGTCAACGGGCGGAATCCGATATTGAAATTATTATAGAAGGCATTGGCGGAACTGCCCAGGTTTTATCCCGTGCTGTTGCCCAGGAAAATTCCTATCAGTTCTTCCGGGCGTCATTAGTGGGCAAAGCCAGTTGCCTGGGCCACGTGGAATGCGATGCCATCCTCATGGACAAGGCCCGCATCAAGTCGGTTCCTGAGCTGATGGCCGAGGATGCTGAGGCTGTGCTGACCCATGAAGCGGCTATCGGTAAAATTGCCGGTGAGCAACTGATCAAACTAATGACTTTGGGCTTGACTGAAAAAGAAGCGGTCAATGCGATATTGGAAGGTTTCCTTCGATAATCAGGCAGGAGAATGACGATGAATATAAATCTTTTCAAAACCTATATTAGGGTAGTTGAGACCCAAAATTTATCCCGAACAGCCGAAGAATTTGGTTTGTCGCAACCGGCTGTCACCAAACAAATACAAGCCCTGGAGGATATATACAGTGTGCTCCTGCTGGAGAGATCGGGTCGCAGATTGAAAACCACCGAAGCCGGTGAAACGCTGTACAATCATGCTCGCGATTTGGTGCGCAGTATGGAAAAACTGGAGAATGCCATGCAAGCCATTGCCGAAGACCGCAAAGGCAACCTTCTGCTGGGGGCCAGCACCATACCGGGTCAATATATAATCCCAACCCTGATCAAGGGATTCAAACAAGCATATCCGCATATCAGTATCAGTCTGGAAATTGCTGATACGGAAAAAATATTCAATAAAATTTCTGAAAGAGAACTTGATATCGGCCTGGTGGGAGGTTGGCTCAACCAGCGCAAAGCAGAGGGTTTTCCCTGGTTGGAGGATGAACTGGTAGTGGTCGTACCGAACGATCACAGATTGGCCAGGCAAACCAGTTGCAGTCTGGCAGATTTGCAGGAAGAAAGCTGGATCTTTAGAGAAAAAGGCAGCGGGACTCGCAAGGCAGTCGAAGAAATGATAACCGCCCGCCAATTAAACAAGGACAATATTGATGTTTATATGGAAGCAGGCAGCACCGAATCAGTTCTGGCCATGGTAGAAGCGGGCATGGGCATTTCCATTGTATCTCGCTGGGTGATTCGCGCCGACCATCCTCAGACTAAATTGTGCTATCTCAAGCTGGAAGAAAGAGAAGCCCGGCGCATGTTTTATGTGATTTATCCCAAACAAAAAGTACGCCGCAAATCAGTTAATTATTTCATTGATTATTTAAAAAGCAGCATGCCTTAGCAAACCGGTTAGCAAAATCCTGTCACCATACGCATTTAAGTGGGACATATTGGGAAATAATAATTCCGGGCAGATTTGTCTGGAATTTATTTATTTTGTATCTTTTTAAAAGGTCATTGGATATAATTATTCTGATATTGAGATTAACTTAAACTGGAGGTGTTTTAAAGTGTTACCATTACCCCGAAAATTCTTTGTAACCGCTGGTTCATCTGAAGGTACAACATCATTGACTGCTTTTGACGGTGCATTGCTAAATGCCCGAGTTGGCAATACTAATCTATTGAGAGTCAGCAGTATTTTACCCCCGGGCTGCGAGTATGATCCGGATTTGGTTGTTCCGCCCGGATCGCTGCTGCCGATTGCCTACGGTTCTATTACCAGTTCCGAACCGGGCGACATTATCTCTGCTGCGGTTGGGGTTGGCATTAAAAGGAATAGCTTTGGAGTGATCATGGAGTTTTCAGGAAAATGCAGCAAAAAGGAAGCGGAGGAACAGGTTATCAGAATGGTGGAAGAGGCTTTTTCCATGCGCGGTCTGGAACTAGATGAAGTTAAAGTGGCTGCTGCTGAGCATATAGTTATGAATATTGGCTGTGCTTTTGCAGCTGTTCCCCTTTGGTACTAGAATTGGTAAGCCAACAAAAAGAACGTCCCTTTGTTGGCTCATTTGAGGAGGAAGTCAATTGGAATTTTGGGTCACAGAATATCAAACCCCCAATTTGGGTTTTAGCTGCAAGACCAGCGAAACATTGAGAGTTGAAAAAACACCCTTTCAGGACTTGGCGGTGGTCGTGACTGAACAGTTCGGCAGGATGCTGTTGCTGGATGGGATGGTCATGACTACGGACAAAGATGAGTTTGTATATCACGAAATGATCAGTATGATTGCTATGAATTCCCATCCCTCTCCCCGCAAGGTTCTGATCATTGGCGGCGGAGATGGCGGCGCATTGCGGGAAGTTTTGCGTCATCCCGGTGTGGAAAAAGGTGTTTTGGTGGAAATAGATGCCCAGGTCATTCAGGCATCCCGTGACTTCTTCCCGGCTTTGTCCTGTTCTTTTAACCACCCCAAAGCAGAAGTGATCGTTGCCGATGGGATCAAGTATATTCAGGAACACCAGGGTGAATTTGATGTTATCTTGATCGATTCCACTGAGCCGGTCGGACCGGCCATCCAGTTGTTTACCCCTGCATTCTATGCCAGTTGCTTTGCTGCCCTGAAAGATGACGGCATGATGGTAGCCCAAAGTGAATCTCCCTTTTTTAATCAGGATGTGATCCAAATGGTTTGGCAGGGGATCGGCCAGGCATTTCCCATTGTCGATCTATATCTGGCCAATATTCCCACCTACCCGAGCGGCCTTTATAGCTTTACGGTTGGTTCCAAGAAGTATGATCCCCGTGAAATTAAAACATCTCCAGATCATACGTTTAAATACTACAATTCTGCCGTACACAAGGCCGCTTTTGAATTGCCTAATTTTGTACAGGCTATCATAGGCAGGTAAGGTAACCCATGCAGAATCTAAAATGGTTGGAGCGCAAAGCAATTTTTATGGCCAGTGCCGATCATCTGGAAGAAGCAGACCGGGTCATCATTGGTTTGCCCATGGACTCTACCACCAGTTTTCGACCCGGCACTCGTCTGGCTCCTTATCGCATCCGGGAAGTCTCGGAAGGAGTCGAAGAATACAGCATCTATCAGGATCTGTCTCTGGAGGAGATCTCCTTTTATGATGCCGGGGATGTGCAAATCCCTTTTGGCAATGTCCAGCACAGCCTGAACCGGATGGAAGATACCGCCCGGGAGTTGCTGGTTATGCAGAAAAAAATCTTTTCCATCGGCGGTGAGCATCTGGTAAGTCTGCCGGTGATCAAGGCATATAAGGAAGTATATCCAGATCTGGTCGTGATCCAGATGGATGCCCATGCCGATCTGCGCGATGGTTATTTGGGAGAACCTCTGTCTCATGCCAGCGTGATGAACCATGTCCTGCAATTGGTGGGGGACAAGAATTTATATCAACTGGGAATCAGATCCGGCACCCGGGAGGAACTGCAATTAGCCCAACGCTGCAGCAATCTTTATTTGGATCAGTTTCTCTCCGTCGTGGCTGAGGTCAAACAGAAAATCGGCAGCCGACCGGTTTATTTGACCCTGGATATTGATGTGCTTGATCCGGCGTTTGCGCCCGGTACAGGTACTCCTGAAGCCGGCGGAGTGACCTCGCGGGATCTCTTCCAAGCGCTGCTGGATCTGGCTTCGTTGCAGGTTGTTGGCTTTGACATGGTGGAAATCTCACCGCCTTACGATACGGCTGACAATACCTCCGTCCTGGGGGCCAAAATATTGCGCGAGGCCCTGCTGGCCTTTAAGTAACGAACATAAAAAGCTGTCCCTTAGAATTCAAAATGAATTGAGAGGCAGACTTTTTTCTTTAAGTCATAAAATGAAGATTACCAGGATAAGAAGTCTCAAGAATAAAAAAGAGGCCATCCTTTTTGGACGGACTCTTTTTTTTCAAGGTGCTTGATTGTAGGGAGAGCCCATTTTTTGGCAGCGCGATTTATCTTAGTAATTTTCAGCCAAAACCTCATAATAAGCTTTAGGATGAGCGCAAGCCGGGCAGAGTTCCGGGGGCTCGTCTCCTTCGTGGATATATCCGCAGTTGCGGCATTTCCATTTGACCG
>CAZACF010000159.1:0-5316 GCA_964483565.1 uncultured Syntrophomonas sp.
AAAAGTCTTTTATCTATCCGTTTGGAGATGCTCCAATCATTTGGAATTTTCCAAGGTGTTGCCTATTGTCACCACAAATCCTGCCAAGGTCTTAAAATTGTATCCTAAAAAGGGTTGTCTACAAGCTGGTTCTGATGCAGATATACTGGTTTTAAAAAAAGACGATCTTAGTATTTATCAAATGTTTGCTAAAGGACAGACCGTGGTGGTCGGGCAAAAGGCAGTGAAGACTGGCAAATTTGAAAAATGACATTAATTGTATTGGAAAACAAGGAGGACGTGATGGGACATAGCCGCAAAGGAAACCTGGTTATTATTGGTGGTGCAGAAGATAAATATGGAGAGAGCAGGATCCTGGAAGAAGTGGTGGAAATGATTGGCGGAGGGGATGCCATCATCGGGATTTTTACAACCGCTACGCAGCAACCTGAAGAAGCAGGAGAAGAGTATCGTGATGTATTTTTGCGCCTGGGGGTCAAAGATACGGAAATATTGGATATCAATACCCGTGATGACGCCAATCGGGAAGAAAACGTCAGAAGGCTAAGAGATGTGAATGGCTTCTTTTTTACCGGGGGAGATCAGCTCAGAATTACCAGTATTCTGGGGGGGACAAGAGTTTGTGAGGCCTTGCACCATGCTTTCAGCCAAGGAACGGCTGTTATCGGAACCAGTGCAGGTGCGTCAGTGATGAGCAGTACCATGATCGTGGAAGGAAACAGCAACGATGCAGCGCGAAAATGTACATTGAAAATGGCTCCTGGCTTAAGTCTGGTAGATGGAGTCATTATCGATCAACATTTTGATCAGCGAGGACGATTAGGCCGACTCCTCTGTGGAGTAGCAGAAAACCCGGGTGTTCTAGGAATCGGAATTGATGAAGATACTGCCATCAGAGTCTATCCGCAGGAATATTTTGAGGTGCTGGGCAGCAATGCGGTTACCATCATTGATGGGACAACCATAAAAAGCAGCAATGTATCTGAATTACAGCCTGATGAGATTTTGGCTATCACTAATGCCAGCTTGCATGTTTTATCCAAAGGGTATGGCTTTGATTTCAAGAAGAGAGAAGTACTTAGACTTCATTAAGGCAGACTTCGTCATATTACTTGGATTGTTATTTATAAGAAACCGGGAGGATTCATTAAACCATGAGGATTGTAGATGTATGTAGTTATCGTGGCAGAAATATTTACAGCCATAAACCAGTCGTTAAAATGATTATAGATCTGGAAAAACTGCACCATACTCCTACCAACGAGATCGATGATTTTAACGATCTATTGTTGGACTATTTTCCCGGACTTAAAACTCATTATTGCTCTCCCAGATATGAGGGCGGGTTTGTTACCAGACTTAAGGAAGGAACTTTGCTTTCCCACGTTATCGAACATCTCTCCCTAGAATTGCAATGTATGATGGGCTATGAAGTATACTTCGGCAAAACCAGAATTTTTCAGGAGCCATCCACCTATTGCATTATCTATGAGTACATCAATGAATATTGCGCCCGGGAGTTTGGTTACACAGCCCAAGAAATTGTATCCTCTTTGCTGCACAATGAAACGTTGTCGATCGACAGATCTTTGCAGCGCTTGTATCGTCTGACGGAGGAAACAGAATTGGGACCCAGTACCAGAGCAATCTATAATGAGGCCAGAAAGCGTAATATCCCGGTGCGCCGGCTTGGCGAAAGCAGTTTGCTACAGCTTGGCTACGGCAAGCAGATGAGATTTATTCAAGCTTCACTTCCGGATCGTACCAGTTGCGTGGCTGTAGATTTGGCCAAAAATAAATGCCTGGCCAAAAAACTGCTGCGGGAGCACCTCATCCCGGTTCCGCAAGGGAATGTAGCAGAATCAGAAAATGATGCGGTGGCTTTGGCTAAAAAAACAGGATATCCGGTAGTCGTAAAACCGCAGGATGCCAACCAAGGCAAAGGTGTTTCAGTTAATTTGAGAGATGAAAAAGCGGTTCGAGCTGCTTACCGCCTGGCCAGTTACTATGGACAAATAATTCTGATCGAAAAATATGTTCAAGGCAGAGATTACCGCTTGTTGGTAGTGGGAGATCAAGTTGTAGCAGCAGCAGAACGAAAACCACCTTTTGTGGCAGGAGATGGGGTCCATTCGATTGCTCAATTGGTAGAGCTGGAAAACCAAAATAGCAATCGAGGGTTTGGCCACACCAAGCCTTTGACCAGGATATCTTTGGATTCCATCAGCGAGGATTATCTGTATAGATCAGGATTCGAGATCGAGGATATTCCGTCTTGTGGAGAACAAATATGGTTAAGGGAAAATGGCAACCTTAGCACTGGGGGGAGTGCACGCGATTGCACCCAGGAGGTTCATCCGCACAATGCGGCTTTGGCAGTCAAGGCCGCCAAAGTAATAGGATTGGATGTGGCCGGGATTGACATCGTAATGGATGACGATATATCCAAACCATTAACTGCTGAAAATGGCGCAGTAATTGAGATTAACGCTGCACCTGGTCTGCGGATGCATCTCTATCCAAGGGAGGGCCAAGGCCAACATGTAGCTGCCCACGTGCTTGATCTGATGTATCCGGCCGGAGAGACTTGCTCAATTCCGATCATTTCCATTACCGGGACAAACGGCAAGACCACGGTCACCAGAATGATCACCCATGTATTATCCATGACCGGACAAACGATCGGCATGACCTGTTCAACCGGCACCTTTATCAACCATGAGTGTATCTCCAGGGGGGATAATACCGGGGCGGGCAGTGCCGGGTTGATTCTTTACAACCGGGAGGTCGAGGCGGCTGTACTGGAGACGGCGCGAGGCGGGATGGTTCGCAGAGGCCTGGGATATGATCTGGCCGATGTGGGCATCATCATCAATATCAGCGAGGACCATTTAGGGCAGGACGGGATAAATACCTTGGAAGAGCTGGCGTTTGTCAAATCCCTGGTGGTAGAAGCGGTAAAACCCAATGGTTACGCGGTATTAAATGCGGATGACCCGATGACTGAATATGTTTTATCACAGGTAAGATGCAATCTCATTTTGTTTGCCCGCAAGCGAGAAAACAAATTACTGCACAACCATCTCGCCAACGGAGGGATGGCAATCGTAGCTGAGAATGAAATCATATGCATTTATAGAAACCAGATAGAAAATGTTTTGATGAGGATTGATGAGATCCCCGCAACGTTTGCGGGAAAAGCGGTCTGTAATATTGAAAATTCATTAGCAGCGATGGCCGGCTTGATTGGCTTGGGGATATCTGAGCAAGTCATTCGCTTGGGAATGATGTCGTTTCAAGCGGATACGACTGTCAATACGGGCCGTTTAAATCTGTTTGATATGGGAAATTATCAGGTATTAATCGATTACGGACACAATCAAAGCGGATATCAAGCCATCTTTGCCTTTGCAAATGCTCTTGAGGCTGAACGATTAGTCGGGATTATTGGCATGCCGGGGGATCGTCAGGACCATGCTATCATGGATGTGGGCAGAATTGCCGGGCAGGCCTTATCCCGGATATATATTAAGGAAGATCAGGATTTGCGGGGTAGAAATGCTGGTGAAGTTGCCAACCTGATGCATTTTGGTGCCCTTAGTGCCGGTATCAAAGCAGAAAACATTAAAATAATCCTGTCGGAAACAGATGCTTTAAGGGAAGCGCTGGATAATGCTTTGCCGGGAGATTTGATCATACTCTTTTACGAGCAGTTTGAGCCGGCTTTTTCCGTGGTTCAAGAATATCAAATGAAGGCAGAAGAAATACCGTTTGGGTTGCATCCGCTTGCAGATGTGTACCAGCTCACCGAGGTTGGTCAAACAGAAAACTGGTAAAGATTAACATGATAATTGACTAAACCGAAAAAACCGCTGATCGTTACAATGGCTATTGAAACCGGGGCACCAACCAGGGTGCCCCGAGCAGATTGCTTATTTTCTCGATTCGTTTAGTTGCCGGGAAATTTGCTCATATCCGGGATTTCCAATACCTGGGCGTCAGCCGGAAGTTCGAACAAATCAGCCGATTGTTTGCCTGTTTGAATGTTCTTGTATTCGATCAGCAGATCGCCTTCCGGACTTTTAGTTTCCATTTTTACCGGCATACCTATGTCTTTTCGTAGCCACATTTTCGAGACTTCGCCGTCATCTGTCAAAGTCACGACGGTACAATCATAGCCATCAATATTTTCGTGACCGACGATCTTCATGTTGCTACGCTCGGCTTCCGTCCATTGATTTGGCAAATCTTCATCGATGTCTGCTTGCGGCAGTTGCATGGCTGTCTTGTCTGCCGGATTATACATCCACAATTCGCCTTTGTCATTAATAATAGAAATGGCCTTCATGCCTTCTGCTTCCATTTCCATGCGAATTTTTTTGCCACTCATCCAATATTTACCCTGAGCGTTGACGGTTTGGCCGGCATTGGTGGAGGTGGTTACCATTTCAAAGGATAAATCCTGGACTGCACTGGCTGCTTTGAACAAGTCGTCAAGTTCATTGCTGCCGGTCGGAGTATTGGCTCCGGACTGCTTTTCAGTTGACGGTCCCTGGGTGTCCGGGGATCCTTCTTGGGAACAGCCTGTAACCAGCAGACAGGTTGCCAAAGATAGAATCAAGATCGATATGAGCACGCTTTTCTTCATGATGAACAATCCCCCCAACTATTTTACTTGATTAAAACCATGCTAGCATAAAACACCAGGGTAAGTAAATCCTAGAAAACGGTGGGCGGGGCTGCTGAAAGGGTGGTGCTCATCAGGCGATCGTATCGGAAAGGTGATGGTGGCTACTGCTTGGAGTGGCATAGCCGAACGTGCGAAGCAAGCCAGTACTGACAATAGTCGGTACTTCTACAGAAAATGGTATAAAAGCGCCATGACCATGATTCCGACCGCCAATGTCCAGAAGAGGCTGCGGGTCTTAATGGCAACCAGCAGAGTAGGGATAAAAGCCCATATAAATCTGTTTTGCAGACTAATATCGATGGTGCCACTAGGTGCCAGAACACTTATGGCGGTCAAGCCTCCTAATACAGCGGGGGCGACGAAGGATAACCAGCGTTGCAGGAGCTTGGGGAATTCGAATCGGGAAAATAGTGCCACCGGCAGAATTCGTGGCAACAAAGAGACTGCAGATACGCACAAGATCATAATCCAAATGCTAGTCGCGCTCACTGATCAACACCCCCAGACTGGCTGCGATAAAGGTTGCAATAATGATATTGAATAGATTGCCCATGGTTGCCGGAAACAGGTAGCCGATGACCAGGCAAAACAAAGCAGAAGACAAAGCGACAAACAAATCTGAACGA
>CAZACF010000160.1:0-5292 GCA_964483565.1 uncultured Syntrophomonas sp.
ATGTAGATGATACTACATTATATTACCGTTCCCTGGCGGATCAATGCAGAAGTATACGAACAGAGTACCAAAATAATATGGGTCAAAGAGATATAAAAAACAATAAAACCATTTACAAATTTAACGCAGGTTATCTAGAACGAAGCGGCAAAAACTATCAGATCAGACCTGCGCAAATTATTAACGGCAGGCAATATTTTCGTACAAACATAAAATACCATCCCGATTTCTCCTGGCATTGGCAGTCAGACGGGTCATGCATCACGGTAAGTGGCCCTGCTCCAAATAAAAAATCAAAGGATTGGCAAATCAATCAAGTTGATAAATCTGCCAAACCCATTATGATTACAAAACGTGATTTAGCTTCTTACCGGGATGACATCAACCGATTCAAGGATAAAAGAAAAGTTACCGATGCAGAGAAACGAGATGGAGATTTGTTGCGTTGTTTGGGTGTGGAAGAAAATAATAGCGAAGGCAAAAGAATGGTGCCTTGCTTCTATGTGGTTTGGAAGGATAGAGAAGGTACGGAAAGAGTATCTTTTGGACATACTGCATACTTCCGGTTAGCGTATCGCTTAAGTGTAAAACAACATTTGCCCTCCGAACATCAAGTCCAAAAAGGTGAGATAGATATATCCAATTCTATTTTTGGGATGGGGTCAAATTTTGCAGGCAGAGTGTTTTTTGAAGATGCAAAGCACAGCGGGGCTCGTCATAATATGGACTCTGAACAAGAATATTATCCTAAAGTATTGTCCGGCCCTAAACCAACAACATTTCAACACTACATAGAACAAGGAAACCGAGATAAAAACAATCTGTTACATTGGAATAAAACGGAAGGGTTAATTCGGGGTTATAAGCTTTACTGGCATCGCATTACCCCGCAATATGGAATCAATGGATGGGCTGAAACTGAAGAAAATGCAAACAAACATAAAAGCCAATACACTACAATCAAGCCCATTAAAGAAAAGAGTGTTTTCAATGGTCGTATCCGTTTTGAAAATCTTTCTGACATTGAACTGGGGGCATTATTGTTTGTTCTTCAGTTGCCGGAAGGCTGCGCACATAAAATTGGTATGGGAAAACCTCTGGGTTTGGGTTCTATTCGAATTCAACCTGTATTGACCTTCATTCAAAGAAAAGATAAAACAGACGACAGCAGAGGCCGTTATGGAAAGCTTTTCGAGGAAAAACAATGGTATTTGGGTGAATCCAAGAAGAGCGAAGACGAGTTAGTAGAGTTAAAGAGAGCATTTTCAACCTTTATTTTAAAAGAAACCAATCAGGAAACTGCAAGTACTGATCCCTATGTGAGTTTATGGAAAACTGAACGATTAAAAGAATTAAAAGCGATGCTAGATTATACCAATACTGCAAGAGCAAAAGATTGGCTCGACAGAACCAGATATATGGAAATTGAAAGAAAGATCAATGATTCAGGTAAAAAAGAAAACGAGTTCAAAGAAAGACCTGTTTTAAAACCACCGACATTTATTATGCAGTTGGCGGGCGTAAAGCATGAATGATCAATCTTTTAACATTTCATATGCGCGGTTTCGTTTCACGATGAAGGCAATGCAAGATTGTATGTTACCCCCTTACCTGGGTTCAACCCTGCGGGGAGCAATGGGAGTTGCACTGCGTAATATGGTTTGTCTTCTGCCTGGGGAAGACTGCCGGAAATGTATGCACCGCTGGCAATGCGCCTATGCCTATATAATGGCAACCGGTCGCGAAGAGACCAGCAATGAAAGAAAAACTCGTATCCAAGCTTTACCGGTTCCTTATGTTATCGAACCACCGGAACCAAGCAATCGAGATTTTGCAAAAGGGGATCTATTGCATTTTCATTTGTTGCTGATAGGAAAATCCATTTCTTTGCTTCCGGTATTTATCACTGCCTTTGAAAAGGCAGCAACGACGGGACTGGGCAAAGGAAGAAGTCCGTTCCTGCTCAGCAAACGCTCCGAAACCAATTGTGTTGAAGAATGAAGATCCTACCGAAGATTATATGAAAGAAGAAATGCTTAAAGTCATATCGATAAGGTTCTTGACGCCAATGCGTTTGGTTGATCAAGGGAAACTGGATTCGGATCCGGATTTCCTTGTTTTCATGCGAGCAGTATTCAGAAGACTCGATTCGCTTGGCAAGATCCATGACCAGGGCGGATTGGGAATCGATTTCCAGAGCCATCTGGAAGCCGCGTCTCAGGTTAAAATCTATGAATCCCATATCAGATGGCATGATTGGGAGAGATATTCCAGTTCCCAAGATCGCTTCATGAAACTGGGAGGAATAATCGGCGAAATTTATTATACAGGTGATTTTGCAATGCTTTTACCGTATCTCAAAATGGCTGAGAACCTTCATGTCGGTAAAGGCACCAGCTTTGGGCTGGGACGATATAAAATGATGATTTCAGCAGATCATTAAAGTTGTTACAAACAATCATATTCAATGGCGGGGAGGAAATTATGAGATTAATCATCAGCACGGTTGGAACATCGATCATCAGCAATTTGCCGAAAGAACAACCAACCGATACGAGTGTCGAACAATTATTGACAAGCATCAACCGAGAAGGGGAGGTTAAGGCCAGCGCCGAGACCAATTCCCTATCACGCATTATCAGTCCGGATGACTGTTTGCTGTTCCTGTGCTCAGATACACCGGAAGGCAACCTGGCATCGGAAGCCTTGACCAGGTTCTATCAGCAGCAAGGTCTTAAATCCTCTCGGCGCGTGATCGCAGAACTCAACTACAAACATGACAACTTTATGTCCCGTGGACTGAAATCGCTGGTCAATATCTTGATTAATGAAATAAGAGTTGCCCGCCAAAAAGGATTGGAAGTCCACATCAATGCCACCGGTGGATTTAAGGCAGAGATCGCATATGCGACCCTGGTAGGGTTGATGTTTCATGTGCCCGTCTACTATATTCATGAAATTTTTCAAGATATTATTTGTATGCCCCCTGCGCCTATCGATTGGGACCTTTCACTGCTGGCTGAACATGAAGATTTCTTTTTCTGGATCACAGATCAGTATCGCCGAACAGAAAAGGTTAATAACCGATTGCAAGCTCTGCCGGACAGGATACAATTGTTGCTGGAAGATGACGCGGATGGCTATACAACATTGTCACCGGCGGGTTGGGTATATTATGAATCATATAAGGAAGCGATACACGATCTGCCCCCGGTGATGGTTTCTGATGCTGCCCTGCGCCTGTATCGCAAGCTTGATTCCACCCGGCAAAAGCTCATCGACAGAGAAGTCCATAAACTTAGAATAGAACCTCTGCGCAAAGGCAACAGCGGACAGATAAGCAGTTCTGATTGTTACATCTATCCGCGCGGCGACTGCGCGCAACGCATATATTATTATGAAAAAGACAACCGCCTTTATCTTTGCGAGATTGCTTTTCATGAACTTAATTACGAAGAGTTAAATCAGTCGGGCGTCAGAAAAGGTGACTACCAATCTTTTGAATACTGGAAATAGGCTGTGCGGACAAGGAGAAACATTGACTCGATTGCTAGAGGATTGAAACTCCTCCTCGTCATCGTCTTCGTCTTCATCATGTAAAGTAAACCATTGACTCGATTAATAGAGGATTGAAAAAACCAGAAATGTTTCACGTGAAACATTTCTGGTTGGCAGAAGTCAGGAATGCTATAGATATAGGTTAAAACAACCGTGAATGAAAGAGGCTAAATACATGAGTACGCTTTATCTAACAGAACAAAGGAGCAAAGTCAGCATCACCGGCAAACGCCTCAAAGTTCATAAAGACAAGGAATTATTGCTGGATATTCCCATGCATAAACTGGAACGGGTATATGTTTTTGGCAATATTGATATCACTACACCCGCGATACACAGTTTAATGCGAGCAGAAATAGACCTTAGTTTCTTTACATCCCGGGGTCAGTATGTTGGCAGTCTGGGGGGCAGAATGTCCAAGAACATTCCGCTCAGGGTTCAGCAATATCAGAGCGTATTCGATGATCAATACCGGCTGAACATGGCTAAAATCTTGATCGCATCGAAATTGAAAAACATGATCACAATGATCAGAAAATACAGCTACAACCACCCCGAGGTCGATTTCAAGAAAGAAACAGAATCTCTTAAAAAAGGGATAAAACGATTGGATACAGCGCTTGACAACGAAGAAATAATGGGAATAGAAGGCAACTGCAGCCGCATTTATTTTCAGTGCTTTTCCGCAATGTGCCGCGCAGATATGGACTTTGCAGGGCGCAAAAAGCACCCGTCGACTGATCCCATAAATTCCATGCTGAGTTTAGGCTATACGATTTTGGGCAATGAAATTGCAGTATTATTGGAAGCGACATCCCTTGATCCGTATCTGGGATATCTGCACGCCGTCCGCTACGGCCGTCGCTCTTTATCCTTGGATCTGCTGGAGGAATTTCGGCAGGCTGTTATCGATCCGTTTATTCTCCGTTTGGTCAACTTAAGGATATTTTCCGAAAAAGATTTTATTGATGAGGAAGATAAACCTTTGCGATTCAATAGCGAGTCATTTAAGCATTTCTTGAATGAATATGAAAAAAGAATGGAAGAAGACAAGATCCTTAACGAAGAAAAATCATCCTGGCGGACTTTGGTACAACTGCAGGTAGAAAAACTGCGCCTGGCAATCGAAACCAAAACAGTTTATCAACCGCATAACCTGGCGGGAAAGTAGGGAGGAGAGAAGTTGCCGTTTGCCTTAATCAGTTATGACATCAGCGACAATCGACGCCGCAACAAAGTGGCTAAATATCTGCTTGATTATGGTCAGAGAGTGCAGTACAGTGTATTTGAGGTCAGTGAAAAAAGGGAAATCATAGAAGTAATGTTTTCTCATCTGCAAACCCTGATTGCTCCCGAAGAGGACAGTATACGAATGTATATTATATGCAGAGCATGCCGGGATGAAATCATCACAATTGGAAGAGGACGTGATTATGAACTGGATGATCCATATTTTATTGTCTGAAAATTGATAAACGCGGAATGCCTTCTCAAACCGGGTAGGTTATGAAATTTTGTCACGCATGTCAAAACGCGAATAATAAAGGCTTTTAATAAAAACGCCCCAATGGTAAAATTTAACATCATAGTTTGTGAGGTGAAAATGATGGAGGTTATTAAAAAGTACAAAATGAGCCCTTGCCCAAGCGAACTTTGAAGGGGGTGCTGTAAAAACCATTGACTCGATAGATAGAGGATTGAAACATAAAAAGACATGCAGCAGACAACCAGCGC
>CAZACF010000161.1:0-5284 GCA_964483565.1 uncultured Syntrophomonas sp.
TCGTTTATTGAACGGCTGGTGCGTGATGCCCGGGTTCTGTCAACGCTGGAAGGCACCAATAATATTCAGAAGAACCTCATCGCTTCGCTTCTGTAAAAATCGATTTAGAGTATATTGGAGGATATATGTTTGTCATTATAGCAGATAAATGTTCCAGCTGCGGTTTATGTGCGGATGTTTGTCCGAATGAAGCCATAAGCCCGATTGGTATATATAAAATTAAAACCGATTTATGCATCTCTTGCGGTTTATGCCAGGAAAGCTGTCCCAGCGGAGCGATCGCTGAACGTGAACCGGATTGAACCCATCTTGCCAAGGCCGGAGGGCCTTCTTTTTTTGCATTCATCAATTACAAATAAAATAAAAATCAACAAATATTCCAATGTGCTTGCGAAATTATTACAATCGTGGTAAAGTTGATACATAAAAATTGTTGATGAAGCGCGCGATCAGCAAGTCGAATGCAGAATAATCGAATATAGGAATGTAAACACTACGTCCATACCGAAAAAAAAGGAGGATTTTTTTAATGTTTGAATTTCTTATGACCCCTGAACAAATAAAGCTTCGCGACGAAGCAAGAGATCTGGCCAAATCGGTTACGCGTGAATATATCCTGGATATGGATGCAGACAAGATTAAATATCCCAAGGAATATCTGCGCGAATGCGGCCGGCGCGGACTGATAGGACTGAGAGTTCCCAAGGAATACGGCGGACGCGGCCTGAAGTGGGAAGATGATATTATTGCCCTGGAAGAGATCTGTGTCAATGGCTACATGTTTGGCTGCAGCTATGGTGTTACCGGTGATGTTGTGCCCGAGGCCCTTGTGCATTATGGAACCGAAGAACAGAAGAAAAAATATTTGCCGGCCATCTGCAAAGGGGAAAAGTTCGCCGCGGAATGTTTAACTGAACCGCGCGGCGGCTCTGACTTTTTTGGATCCACAACTTATGCCAGAAGAGATGGTGACGATTTTATCCTCGATGGGCAAAAGCGCTTTATCGTCGGTGGCGAAGGAGCGGACTATTTCCTGGTTTACGCCAAGACCAATCCGGAAGCCAAAGCCAATAAATCTATGACCTGCTTTATGGTAGAACGCGAAATGGGAGTTCAAACCGATTACCTGTACGGCTTGATGGGATGTCGGGGTGGCGGAACAGCCAGAGTCGTATTTGATAATGTGCGGGTACCCAAAGAAAATATTATTGGTGAAGTCAATGGGGCCTATCCAATTTTCTACCAGATGATGATTCCGGAAAGATTTGGCACAGCAGCCATGACAGTTGGAGCGGTACGTCCGGCTTTGGAAATAGCTACCGACTATACCATGAAGCGCAAAGCATTTGGAAGAACGATCAACAATTTCCAGGGAGTCAGCTTCAAAATTGCTGATTCGGCTGCCAAATTGGACAGCTGCCGCAGTTTTATGTATACCACGGCTCGTGCAGTTGATTCCGGTGCAGATCCCAATCTCTGCCGGCGGCTCGTCTCTGAAGGCAAAAAATTTGTTACCGAACAATGTTGGGATGTAGCCAACCTTTGCATGCAGGCGATGGGCGGTATCGGTTATACAGATATATATCCGCTGGAAAAAATCCTCCGGGATATGCGTTTATCCATGATCTGGGTGGGCAGCAATGAGATTATGAATGTTATTGTTCAACACGAATGGTATACCGAAAGAATGCAAGAGTTAAAGAATAATACCACCAAACGGGCCAGCGAATTCGATTCCGCCAGCGCTTTCGATGTGGATGAGAAAATTTACGAGTAACCATTAAAAGTAAGGGACTCAGCACATGCTGTAAGAAACGGTGCAAGTATTAAATTTAACACCGCAAGGAGATGAAACAATGTACGAAAAATGGCAGCAGATGTATAAAGAAAAATTAAAGACTCCGCAAGAAGCCGCTCAGTTGATCGTCAATGGCGATAAAATATCCCTGCCGACGGCCAACGGTACGCCCCGGGTATTATGGCAGGCGATTGCCCAACGCATCGCCCAAGGAGAACTTGTCGACAGCGAATTGACGGTTGGATTGAATCTAAATGCCCCTTTTTTATGTACGCCGGAAATTGCCAGCCAGATTCATTATCGGGCTGGTTACATCAGTCCCTTTGAACGTCCCTTGGCCCAAAAAGGGATCATTGATCCCTGGCCGGTCAGGTTCTTTGATATCCCTCGTTCCATGACGGACAGCAATTATAATGCAGTCACCATGACCGCCAGTCCTATGGATGAAAACGGCTGGTTCAGCTGCGCGCTGAACTGTACCCACAGTTATTCCTTAACCAGACAAGCGATCAAGCTGGGCAAACCAATGAAAATATTCCTGGAAGTCAATAAAAATGCCCCTCGTGTGTATGGGCATAATCATTTCCATATTTCCGAGGTTACCGCCGTCAATGAAGCAGATTGGGATCTGATTTCCTTGCCCAGAGCGGAAATCACCCAGGAAGATGTGGCAATTGCCGGTTATATAGCTGAGCAGATTCCTGACGGAGCCTGTGTTCAGTTGGGCATCGGCGGCCTGCCCGATGCCGTCGGCAAACAATTGACCAACAAAAAAGATCTTGGCTGCCACACGGAAATGATCGTGGATGCCTATCTGGATTTATATAAATCCGGAGCACTGACCAATCGAAAAAAGACCTTTATGGAAGATAAAATGGTAGGCAGTATCGTCATTGGGCAACCAGAGTTGTATAAATTTGTGGATCAAAATCCGGGCATCGAAGTGCATGGCATTGATTTCTGTGCAGATCCTGCCAATATCGCCAAACATGACAATTTCATGGCCATCAATGCCATTACCGAATGCGATCTGGGTGGCCAATGCATATCGGAATCCATGGGCATCGTGCCTTTTTCAGGGATTGGCGGGCAGGCTGATTTTGTCCAGGGCGCCTGGCAATCCAAAGGAGGCAAAGCCTTCTTGGCGCTATACTCAACCTATACCGATAAAAAAGGTGAGCTCCATTCCAAAATATCCCCGGTGGTAAACGGCTGGGTTGGCATCACCCGCTGGGATGTGCAGTATTTGGCTACGGAATATGGTTGTGTCTATATCAAAGGTGCCAGTATGCGGGAAAGGGTTGAGAGGATTGTAAGTATTGCTCATCCTGATTTTCGTGATTGGCTGGTCCATGAAGCCAAGCGGTTGAACCTGATTGATTCAGCTTCTGATATAAATACCAAGCAGATGCGCAAAGCAATTTAAACTTACGCAAACTTGGAAAAATCAAAAGGCTGTCCTAAAAATCCAAAATGGATGGAGGGGCAGCCGTTTTGCGTTAAGCCATAGAATAAAAATTAAATGAATTGGGACGGGTGGATTACTCCCAATTCATTTTCTGCGTCATTTTAACAGATCCTTGATTTTGATTTCTGGATGATGATAGCGCTTGTATTTGGGAGTTCTTTCGCCGTACTGCATGGATTCTTTAGGGCACCATTGAATACAGGCCAGACATTGCTCACAGTGGTTTTTCATTCCAATCAATTTTGGCATTGCTCATCGAAACCAGTTCGGTATTGCCAAGTTCCTTGGCTAGAAGCCGGGCGATCCACAACGAATTACCAGTACCGGTGTAGTAAAAAAGGGTTGTTTTCTCCACTTGATCCCCACCACACGCCAAATTAGCATTTTTCTTCCATGCCAAATTCAGCATAACCATAGTAGATGTTGATAGTCAATATACTTTTATTGGGATATGTTACCGCTAATGTCATTATCAGCTTGAATGTGACTTTGTTTCCGGCAGATGAATATAGAGCTGACAGAGGATTCATTCTTCAACCAAGTATAAAGGAGGAATCGAATTGAATACCGACAGAGAAAAGGTTCATATGCGCTGCTTTGGTCAGGATCAGCACGACTGGTTTTGCAATTGCTTTACGGCTTGCTCCAACTGCCATAAATTATTATAATTAGCACATAAGTACAGAAACTGAGGTGGAAAATGATAACTCGGGAGCTGATTGAGCGTATCAATGAACTGGCCAATAAAAAAAAGAGCCAGGGGCTTACTTTTGCCGAGCAAGCTGAGCAAAAAAGGCTTTATAAAATATACCTGGCATCCATTCGTGAACAGGTCAAAACCCAGCTTGATGCGGTAGAGATTATCCCGGAAGGTCACGTTTGTGATGAGACCTGCCACCATCACGGCCCAGGTTGCAGCCATGACCAGCATCAGCATGGTTCCAACGGCAAGCAGAAAAAACATTGATTTTATCGTCAATATAATCGGGCGGGGCTCAACACCGAATTTCCTTAGGGGAATGCATGCAGGAGGTTGCTTTGATTACTAAACGGACGGAGTTAAATCGAATCATTTTGTATCGAGACTTGCTGGAAGACGAACTGGTCAATCTGGTTTGCCGGATGCTGGACTGTGAAGGCGCGGCCAATAAGGTCAAATTTGAAGAATGTTTCTATTTAATCAGCCACAAATTGATCGAATACAGTCGGCTATATGGCAGCCAGGGGGATGTCTGGCAAACTTATTTAATCGATCTCTTGCTGCTGGATGAGAATCCGTTTAGCTTGGAATGCGAGCGTAGTGATAAGATTGATCCGCAACTACGCACAATGGCCTGGCGTGATTTAGGAAACCTGCAGGATCTTATCAGTCTCAACTGGATGAATACCTGCAAATCGGCCTTCATTCGCCTGGATTGCAATTACCCTCAATTTCAAGGGTTAATTCCCCCTGATCAGGCCCGACAGGCAGCCAAAGCCAGGCTGTTAAGTCTGGTCGCCCAGCTTGACCCCCAGGCCTTATTGGAAGCCCTTGAATCATACTATCGTCAATTTGGTTGCGGACAACTGGGTCGTTACAGTGCTTTTCGCTGGGACAACGGTTTGCAGCCGATTGCCCACCCTGATCCCATTACCCTGGATATGATCATCGGTTATGATTATCAAAAAAAGATCTTGCTGGAAAATACCCGAGCCTTTGTGGAAGGCCGACCGGCTAATAATATTCTGCTTTATGGGGCCAAGGGCACAGGTAAATCGTCATCTGTCAAAGCCCTGCTCCATGCCTTTGCGGAACAGGGCTTGCGGATGGTGGAAATGACCCGCCGGCAACTGGCCGATATAAATAAAATCGTGGGTCAGCTGCGTTACCGAAATTATCGATTTATTATTTTTATTGATGACCTTTCTTTCGAGGATTTTGAGGTGGATTACAAATACATCAAAGCCAGTATGGAGGGGAGTTTGGAAGCGCGGGCGCAGAATATTCTCTTTTATGTTACTTCCAACCGTCGCCATCT
>CAZACF010000162.1:0-5221 GCA_964483565.1 uncultured Syntrophomonas sp.
CCATTGGCCGTATACTCATAGGCAAACCCCAAACTGAATACCCGATCAATATATCCTTTCAAAATAGCCGGCACTGATGTCCACCAGACCGGAGCAACCATGATAACCAAATCGGCCCATTTCACATCAGCCTGTTCGGCCATAAGATCGGCGGGCAGATTCCCGTCGTGAAATCCCTTAAAGTCCTCCAGACTCAAGACCGGATCCCATTGCATGGCGTAGAGATCCTTGAATTTCACCTGGACACCGTGCTTCACCAATTCATCGTTCAGGGTCTGTGCCACCGCGCTGTTGAAACTCTCGGGGTTGGGATGGGCCAAAACGATCAATGCATTCATTTAATACACCTCCTGCTATATTGTATTATTTTCTATTTAATGATAGCGTTTTATACGTATTATTTAAATGTTTTGCTGCTGCCTTTGCTGCTGCCATTAAAATAAATGTACCGCAATTATTTTTTTTTTGGCAATTATAGCTGTATAGAACCTGATATATCACATTTTCCGGGCTTTATAAAAAACAATAACCCGCAAAATGTTTCACGTGAAACATTTTGCGGGTTATTGAAATATCATAATCGTTTATGCAGCCCTATGAATAGAGGCGTTTTCTTTGAGGCTGACTTGGTTTCTGTCGGCAAAAACTTTGACTACTCCTAAAATGACCATCACCGTTCCGATCAGCGTCCAAATCGTCAGCGGTTCATCCAGGATCCACCAACCGAGAATTTGGGCCAGCACCGGATTGACAAAGGCATAGGTCATGGCAATGTTTATCGGCAATAACTTCAAAGCACTGATAAACGATGTAAAAGCAATCACTGAACCAAAAAGGATCAAGTAAACCAATGCCAGCCAAGCTGATGATGTGGCATGGGTCCATGCTTGTCCAGTCACCAGGGCAATGGCAAAAAACCCAATCCCGGCCAGCAAATGCTGATAGGCTGCTATGACCGGTGCCTCCAACCGAATCTGCCAGCGATTTTGCAACACCGACGCCAGCGCCCAGGTAGCTGAGGCCTGCACCACCAGCAGTCCGTCGGTCAGCTTGGTCGTATCTCCCTGCATTAAGGAGGGGATTACCAAACAGATAATGCCGCCAAAACTAAACAACAAGGCGGTCACCAGCCTACGGGAAGGCAGCTTGCGATCGAGCAGCCCATCTATAAAGGCACTCCATATCGGCGTAGATCCCAGTGCCAGAGCAACGAATCCTGAATTGGCACGCTGTTCTACCCACATGACCATCCCATTACTGGCAATCCACATCAGCCAGCCGGTAATGAATAAATAGGCCAGCTCCCGTGGGCTGATTTTAATCCGGTAATGTCTGAGCGTAGCAAAAGCCAGCAGGATCAATCCGGCCAGGGCCATCCTATAGCTGCCGGCTGTCCAGACTGACATCCCGCTCCCGGGGCCGACCATTATGCGAATCGCCAGATAGGTACTGCTCCAGATGATGTAAACTGTAAACAGATGACCCAGCCCCAGCTTTGAAAGAGACGATGTTGGTGTGCTGTTTAACAAAGGCACCTGTGTTTCCTCCGATGGATAACATATTTATTCACCTTGTAATCTTATACCTTTCTGCCGCATAGGCAAATGTTTTTTTCCATAATCCGGCCAGAAAATGTTTCACGTGAAACATTTTCTGTTTTTAGAAAACCCAATCAAAGCTCCGCAATCCCAATATATAGGACTTTGTTTGTTAATAGTCAAAATAAAAATGGCAGGTTTTTTGTCCCTGCCATTTATAAAAATGTTTCACGTGAAACATTTTAAATCATTATAAAGGTCTGCCAACTTATTCTAAACCGATAATTTCCAGGATTCTTTGCAGATCCTCGTGATCGTAATAACTTATTTCAATGCTGCCCCCCTGACGGCGCCGTTTGCATTGCACCTTGCTGCCCAGGTGTTTTTGCAGCCGTTCCTGCAGATCTAGCTCTTCTGCTGTCCTTACACTCCCCGGCTTTGTTTGGTTTTGATCAAAGCGAAAAATTTCCTCGGTCTTACGTACCGAGAGCTTGCCCTCGGCAATCTTGCGGGCCGCTTTGATCTGGGCTGCATCGTTATCCAATCTCAACAAAGCGCGAGCATGTCCGGGGGTCAATTTTTTATTCTCCAGCAAGCTGATCACTTCCTGCGGCAAGCTCAGCAGTCGCATGGTATTGCTGATATGGACCCGACTCTTGCCAATTTTCTGTGACAAGATATCCTGGCGGTAGTCGAATTCCTCGATCATGTTTTTATAGGCCAGAGCTTCTTCAATAATAGATAAATCATCGCGTTGCAGATTTTCAATCAAAGATATTTCCGCGACTTCGGCATCACTCATTTCTCTGACCAAGGCAGGTATTTTTTTTAATCCTGCCATTTTGGCTGCCCGCCAGCGTCGTTCGCCAGCCACGATTTCATAACCTTTCTCAAAGGGACGAAGAAGAATCGGTTGTAGAACTCCTCTTTCCTTGATGGAATCAGACAGTTCCTGCAGCAATTCCGCATCGAAATTTTTCCGGGGCTGATTCTTGCGGGGGTGAATCTGCTTTATATCGATTTCCGTGCCTGACTTTTCTTCGATCGGCTCTTCTACTGAAAAAAGCGCATCCAAGCCTCTACCAAGGCCTCTTTCTGGTTTTGCCACGTTCAATGACCTCCCTGGCTAAATCTCTATATACTTCCGCACCTTTGGAGCGCGGATCATACAAGGCGATTGGTTTGCCGTGACTGGGTGCTTCACTCAGCCTGACATTACGGGGGATAACCGTATGGTAAACTTCCTTGCGGAAATGCCGTTTAACTTCGTCAACCACTTGAATGGAAAGATTGGTTCGTCCGTCAAACATGGTAAACAGAATTCCTTCCACACGCAGGCCGGGATTGAGACGGCTTTTGACCAGTTGGATGGTATCCATGAGTTGGCTTAAGCCTTCCAGGGCATAATACTCGCACTGCAGGGGAACCAAAACCGATGTCCCGGCCGCCAGCGCGTTGATGGTAAACAGCCCCAAAGATGGCGGACAATCCATAATAATATAATCATAATCATCCATTGCCGGCTGCAAAGCTTTGGCCAAAACGAACTCCCGGCCCGGTCGACTGGCCAGTTCCACTTCGGCTCCGGCTAATTGGATGGTAGCTGGCAGAAGCACCAGGTTATTGATCCTGGTCTGGCAGAGAATCTTTTTCATATCCAGACCGTCGATCATCAGATTATACACACAGTAGGGCAGTTTTTTGCGATTTATGCCCAGCCCGCTGCTGGCATTACCCTGCGGATCACAATCGACCAACAATACCCGATAACCCTCCAGAGCAAGAAATGCCGACAAATTAATCGAAGTAGTGGTTTTGCCTACGCCGCCTTTCTGATTTGCCACTGCAATTACTTTTGCCATTTGCTGCCCACCTTTCTTGTCTCTGCTCTTATCATTCTACTACATTTTAAGAAGCCTTCCGTATTATTTTTGATTTGCTTATATTTTTTTCGTTATTTTACAAAATAAATTACCGGAACAAAAGCTGCAAATGCCTTTATTCCGGTATTCTTTGTTAATCCTCTGCGCTTTGCTTTTAATAAAAATGTTTCACGTGAAACATTTTTTACATTCCCGCCGTCAAGCGGCTGCTTTTTCGTAGTTTCTTGACTTTGATAATAACCTCATATTCTATTTCATTTTCATTTTCGATCACCAGCATATCGATCCCCGTTTGCCTGGCCCGATTGACTGTCTCCTTAATGGTATTCAAAAATATCCTGGCATCTCTGATGACCATGGAAACGTTTTGGCCGTTCACGGCCGTTTTCGGTTCGCGCGGAATATTGTTGCGCTGGGCCTTTTCCACCAGTTCTTCGGTCTCCTTGACCGTAAGTTCGCGTTCATAAATGTTACGAATGATTTCCTTTTGCATATCGGAGGTATTTAATTTGAGCAAGGCACGGGCATGGCGCTCGGTAATGGTGGTGGTAATAATCAGGTTTCTGATTTCCGGGGCGATCTTGAGCAGTCTTAATTTGTTGGCAATAGCGGACTGACTTTTACCCACTCGCTGAGCCAGTTCCTCCTGGGTCAGTCCAAAACGGTGCAGCAGAGTGCTGTAAGCGATGGCTTCTTCAAAATAATTCAGTTCCTTGCGCTGCAGATTTTCGATCAAGGAAACGGCCGCCATGGATTGATCATCGATATCCTGTATGATGGCCGGGATTTGTTGTCGCCCGATCATTTTGCAGGCTCGATAACGTCGCTCCCCGGCCACCAATTGAAATCCATCTTTGTTTTTGCGAACGATTATGGGTTGAATGACCCCATAATTACTGATCGATTTAGCCAGTTCCTTGAGTTCCATTTCGTCAAACTCTTTGCGCGGTTGAAAAGGATTGGGGCTGATGTGTTCCAGAGGCAGATCCAAAACCCGGCTGCCGGTTCCCCTATGAAGAATCTTCTCCAGTTGTTTCTTGACCTCCATTATGTCATTCCCTCCTTCCAAACAACCGCCCGACGATTTATTCCATTATTTAAACATAAACTCCCCCGGCAAAAAGCCCTTGCTTATATTCAGGCCAGCCTGGCTCGTAGATTGCCCAAGCCGCAAGTCCTGTCTACAGTGGGGAAGCAACCCCTAAAACATGGGCCTCTCCATAGAATCAACCTGATCACAGCGGTCTTTTGAGCGGAATCCCTACCCGGCGCGGATACTGCGGCGGTGTTGCGGCTTGCTTGTTCACCACTACGATAGTGCGCTGCCGCTCGCCCGGCAAGGGGTAAGTATATACCGTCTCTACGCCCGCCTTTAAGATCTGCAGTGCATGATGAGCTGCATCAATTTCTGCCTGGTAATTGATTCCTTTCCATAACAGCATCTTGCCGCCGGTTTTCAGCAAAGGCAGACCGTATTCCAGCATAATGTTCATGGCCGCTACAGCCCGACTGCTGCAATAATCAAACTGAGCGCGGAACTGTTGATCCTGACCCGTTTCCTCGGCACGGGCACGAACCACCTGCACATTATGCAAATCCAGCTGTTCTCGGCACGACTCCAAAAAGCTGCTTTTTTTCAGATCAGATTCTACCAGGACAAACTGCGCATCATCACAATGCATGGCCAGAACAATGGCCGGAAAACCTGCTCCGCTGCCGATATCGATGACCCGCCGGCCGGAAAGCGATATATATTTCAGAATCGCCAAACTGTCCTCGATATGGCTCAAAACATCTTCC
>CAZACF010000163.1:0-5205 GCA_964483565.1 uncultured Syntrophomonas sp.
TGGCATCCTTCACTTGCGATGCGGTGTACTTTTTTAGATCGTTTTTTAAACGTATGGGGTTTTCCAGAAAAATAATACTGTCAAATAATGTTATATAAAATGGCACCTTCAGCTCCGTAGCTTTGATCATCAAATCTTTTTCCGTGATCATTCCGACCAGGTGATAGTTCTCATCAACAACCGGCACTCCGCTGATCTTGTTGTCCACTAGAAGTTGGGCGACTTTTTCAACATCCTCCTCCGGTCTGACGGTGATCACATCTTTGGTCATAATATCTTTGGCCAACATAAAAAAACCTCCTTGTTTACTTTAATTTTAAATTTCGGCTTGGCTGATGGGCGTTGGTCTCCAATTCAATCATTGCGTCTCCCATCCGGTCAATCAGATCGGTAGCGACCAGGGATCTTTGCCCCCGTTGAAGGGAGGCCAGATCGCCCGCCCGACCATGCAAAAACACACCCGCTACCGCTGCTTCCGTCGGCTTCAGTCCCTGCGCAATCAGTCCGCCAATAATACCCGTCAAAACATCCCCGTTGCCGGCGGTAGCCATGCCCGGATTACCGTTGAGATTGACATAAACCTGTCCGCAAGGATGCGCCACAACGGTATTATGGCCTTTGAGAACAATCGTAACTCCCCATTTATGGGCATAATGCCGGCTGATTTCAATCCTTTGGTTCTGTATTGCTCCCACCGTCATTCCGGTTAGGCGCGCCATCTCTCCCGGATGCGGAGTAATAACAATCGGCACCTGCCGATTTTTTAAAAAATCTGCGTCTCCCTGCAAGGCATTGAGTCCGTCTGCATCGACCAACAGTGGAATTCCGGCTTTTTCCAATATCGTCCTGATGATGGTATTGCTCTCTTCATAACGTGACATTCCCGGGCCAACTGCGCATACCGAAGCAATTCCCAGCAGATTCTCAATGATCGGGCCGGCTTCGGCTGCAATTGCTCCTTCGAGAGTAGAAGGCAATCCCCGACTCATAATCTCAGGTACAAGATCAGCCGCATCTATGATTTTGTCCGGCAAGGCCAGGGTTACCAGGCCCGCCCCACAGCGTAGCGCTGCCCAGGAAGTCATGACGGCCGCCCCGCTCATACCAGTGGAACCGCCTATGACCAGAGCATGACCGTAACTGCCTTTGTGGGTTTCCTGCTGACGTGGCTTGAAATGCGAGCGCACCATTTCTTCCGTAATGATCTGTAGTTTCAACTGTTCATCCTTTAATAAAGCTCCGGGTATGGAAATATCTACCACCATCAGTTGGCCTGCATATTCCCGATCTTTCCCCAGGATCATTCCATGTTTGGGCAAAGCAAAAGTAACGGTATGATCCGCCTTGAAGGCCTCACCATTTACCTTACCTGAATCAGCCTCCAGTCCGGAAGGAATGTCGACTGCCAGCACCATGCTTTGGCTTTGATTTACAAATTTGGCCAGTTTGGTTTCAAACTCGCTCAAGCTGCCCCTAAAACCAATCCCATATAAAGCATCGACTACCATGTCGGCATTTA
Organism: uncultured Syntrophomonas sp.; assembly: GCA_964483565.1. Classification (GTDB taxonomy): domain Bacteria; phylum Bacillota; class Syntrophomonadia; order Syntrophomonadales; family Syntrophomonadaceae; genus Syntrophomonas_B. The sequence continues at coordinate 1,520 of CAZACF010000163.1, forward strand.
GTAGAGCCATTATAAAACCCTGTAAATCTGCTTCCTTTTGCAAAGGATAAATACTGCTCTTCATTCTGGTCAGAATTTCATAGTTTATGGCTGCATCTGCACTTAACTGGTCAGCCTCGGTACATAAAAAAACATCCACCTGCGCTCCGGCATTGAGCAAATGGCGTGCGATAACCAGACCGTCACCGCCGTTGTTGCCGCGGCCGACCAGGATCACAATGTGGCGTCCCGCAACTCCTCCCAGCAGTTCCACAATTTTTTCCGTAGTACGCAGGCCGGCATTTTCCATTAAAACGATACTGGGGATCAGGTACTCACTGCTGGCCCGGCGGTCGATTTCTTTCATTTCATCAGCTGTTATCAGTTTCATAAATTCACTCCCCATAGGCAATAATGGCTGCAATCGCTTGATTTTTTGAATGCGCCAGAGATATTTCCCAACGGTCGATCCCTAATTGTTTGGTTTTGGCCAAAGCGGCAGCATGCAAAATCAGTTCCGGTCGCCCGCCCTCTCTGACCGTCACTTCAACATCACGAAAACGAATCCCCCCGCATAAATCCAGATCAATCTTGCGGAAAGCCTCTTTGGCGGCAAACCGAACCGCCAGTGATGGGTAAGGATTACGTTTGGCCAAGCAATAGTCCAATTCACCGGCTGTGAACACCCGGTTCAGGAAACGCGGCGTCCTTTGGGCGGCCGCCTCCACTCTGTCAATATCAATGATATCAATCCCGATTCGCAAAGCATCACCCCGTTATTAAAAGAAATCCCTGAAACCTTCAGATTTCAGGGGGATATTTTATCTCATGCTGAAATGCCAGCATTCTTTAAAGCATCTTTTTCCCATTCATTAAAAATCTTTTCCACATCAAGTATGATCAGTAATCTGTTGGCCAGCTTTCCTACTCCGCTCAAGTATTCAGCAGTTATTCCGCTGATCGCTGTCGGCGGCGCTTCGATTTTGTCTTCTGCTAATCTCAATACCTCGTTTACCTCATCAACAATTACACCAATAATCTGACCTTCCAAATCAATAATAATACTGCGCTTTTCCTGGACATCATCGGTTGGCCCCAGAGCAAATCTCTTTTTCAGATCAATGATCGGTATGATCTTACCCCGCAGGTTAATGATTCCTTCAATAAAATCGGGAACTTGCGGCAAACGGGTCGGCTCTGGCAGGGGAATAATCTCTTGAACGTTGGCAATGGGAACGGCAAATTCTGAAACCTGTCCCTCATTAATTAGTTTAAAAACCACAAATTGTCTTTCCTCTGCCATCACATAACCTCCTCCATTTATATCACTTGCCGGAGTAATATAAATTAATTGTAAGAATTAATTTACTGGCTATCAAAGATCAGCCTCAATCGTTTTCCAATTAAGGCTTATTCCTTATTTTAACATGTATTTTACATGAATGCCTTACAACCGCAACCGATTTTAATAACAGGACTACGGTTTATCACAAACGATCATCACGCAGACAATTTATATTTCATTATTTTCCTGATAAATACATGTTAAACTACAATTAATCTAACATTTTGGGCAAGGAGACTGGATGAAAGATGAAAGATCATTACAGAAAACTGGAACAAATATATTTAAAAGCACCTTATAACATATCTCTATATGATGATACGACGATCAACATTAGTGAAGGACGGGCGGTTATATCCACCCGGGTCAATCCTCGCCACCATCACGGTGCCGGTGCGTTGCATGGTTCAGGGTACTTCAGGCTACTGGATGACGCCGCTTTCTTCGCCATCAATTCAACGGTTAGCGATGCCATGGTTTACACCGTTTCATTTACAACCCAGTTCCTGCGTCCGGTGCAAAGCGGGATCATCACCGCAGTTGGCGAGATCAAACACAGCACCAACAATTTGTTTATCGGTGAATCAAGTCTGTATAACGAAAAAGGACAGCTGATCGCACTCGGTCGAGGGGATTTCATGAAAAGCAAAATTGATTTACATACCATACCCGGCTTCAATGATTAAGGACTAATCAAACTGAAACGGGTTGTAACTGATTTCATGGTCATAACTGTCGAATCCCTGCCGGCGCTTCAGTTAATCCACAACCCAATCATTAAGCGGTGTAATGACAGTCTCATAAGAATTTGAAATAAATACTAAAACAGCATCATTTGATGGGGGACAGATGCAGCATGGTGCACCAGAAGGCTATGGTCGCTGCTGATCCATCCATTTTTTCGCCATGGCCAGCAGTAATTCAGGCTGGTTTTGCTCAGGATCTTCCAACACGGCCTCCAAAAGCCTTTGTAACATTTCCCCCAGCAAAGGCCCGGGAGCATAGCCGATGGCCAGCAGATCAGTTCCTTTTACCGTCAAATCTTTGATCGACAAAGGCTGGTTAGTATCCAGGATATGATCTATTGCCTGATGCATTTTATCCAGCTCGGAAAAATCGAACGGCGGTGCCGAGCCCATAATATCTGCTTTTTGCAATTCATACAAATTATCCAGGTTGTCTCTGCCAACTTGCTTGATCAGCTGTTTTAGAGAAGAGTTTCTCAGCTTCGCATAACGGGTCATATGTGCCCCCACCAAACGGGCAACACCATTTATGGTCTGATGATCATATTTAAGTCGTTCAAGAATTGTCCGGGTTATATCCATCCCAGCCTGATGATGATTATAAAAATGTCCCACCCCGTTTTCATCGACAGTAAAACAGGCCGGTTTGCCAATGTCATGTAACAGCGCCGCCAAACGAAGCTCAATCTGGGCTGGTACACCATCCAAAACGGCCAGACTGTGTTCAAAAAGATCTTTATCGTGGCGAAAATTTCTTTGATCAAAACCCACCATGATTTCCAGTTCTGGAATAATGTAAGTCATAAGTCCGCAAGCTTGTAGTTTTCTGATTCCATCAGAAGCCCGCTCACAAGTAATGATGCTGTTTAATTCTTCTCTGATCCGTTCCCAGGCGATCTCCCCCAAGCGATGATTCTTTTTTAATATGGCTGCATAGGTCGAATCAGCAATTTGAAAACCGAAGGTTACCGCAAAACGAATGGCCCGCATCATACGCAATGGATCGTCGGCAAACAATTCCTCTGCCCGGTCACAAGTAGCTCTGATCAAGCCGGCTTTTAAATCAGCCTGTCCTCCCCAAGGATCATATACAGCTCCGTTAACATCCATGGCCATGGCGTTGATGGTAAAATCCCGTCCGGCCAGATCCATTTCCAAAGCCGTAACATCATTATTCACTAATTTAACATATCGATAACTACTCAACTCCACCGGCTGTTGATCAATGATCACCATAACAGTTCCATATCTGGCCGCAGCTGACATCGTCCGGCTAAATATCCTGGTGATTTGTTCAGAGGTAGCCGAACAGACCAAATCAAAATCCCGTGGTGTTACTCCCGCTATCATATCTCTGACACAGCCACCCACGGCAAAGACCTCCTGCCCATGCTCTGACAACCGATCAAAAATAAATTGTATATGCTCAGGCCAACATTTCATAAGAATCTGCTCTCCGATTATTTGCACTTAGCATCAGTTAATCTTTTAGACATTTTACCACAGGCTACACACAACCTATTCAGTAAATTAAAACGAAGATGTCTTGACAGAAAAATCCCTGTAATTCAGAATAAATATGTAGCCATTACATTTTTGTTTTCAACAACATAAAG
>CAZACF010000164.1:0-5156 GCA_964483565.1 uncultured Syntrophomonas sp.
CGCCCTGCCGCTGCCATCGATATCCAGCTCAGCCAGGCCCTCGCCATTGATGCTGGTTATTTTGATAACCCGGCCATTTTGAGAGGGAATCCAGGCGGCCTGATCGTAGTCATAATAACCCATGGGAACCAAGCCTCCCACGGGAAAACCAATAAAATTTTCTACATAGTGGTAAATAGGCTGATCAAATACTACACTCTTGGAACCGGCCGCTACCGCCTCATCAGCGCTGTATTCCACGCAATAGGTATAGCCCACATTAGGGGGAAGGACAGCCGGCATTGCTTGCGGCCCATTCGCGCCAACCGTATATTCCGTAGCCCGCACCGTCAATTTACTGATGGGCGTGCCATCATCCAGCTGGGCCGTTACCCCGGCCGGTATTATTAAAGTAGCCTGGCGGGTACCGTCGGCATCTGTGACCTCGCTGCCCCGGGCTGCCTGCATAGGGCTGTCAGGGTTGAGGTTTACTTCGGTTTTATTGCGATCATACGCAATCATTACCACCTCAGGCAGAATAGCAAAGTCCTGCCAGGGCACCTCCGCCTGGCGCTGGGCCGTAATATAACCTTCTTTTTCATAGCGCACCGTCAGCAGACTGCCGCCATTGACCGCCATATCAAAATAACCATCCGGGCGGCTGAGCGTGCTGCCGAATTCCGGGTGATTTAATATGCTAATACGTACGTCCGGCAAAGGCGTGTTGTCCCGGGTCAAGACCTGGCCGCGGATGACCGCTGCCCGATTTTGCTCAATGGTATCAGGAGCCATACCGGTTTGGACCGGATTGTCTCCGGTATAGAGGAAGGCGGTGGAGGTGAACAGGTTGGTCGCCACCGTACGGTCGAGGGCCGGCGGGGCGGGATCATCGGGTTGATCAGGGTTTTCGCCGCCGTTGCCGCCGCCGTTATTACCTCCACCGCTGCCGCCGCTTCCGCTTCCTCCGCCGCCTGCAGGTTCAGGTTCTTTTTCGGGAACAATCGCCGGCACCTGATAGGACAGCGACCGGTCCAGGGCAACAACCGCCTCGACGCGGGTAAAGTTCTTTTGCGCTTGAAAGGTTTTATCGGGGAATCCGCTCATGATACCATGGGTTACTACCGCGTGAATACCGGCTTGAGCCCATTGATCTATACTGAGGTAATCGGCAAAAGATATATCATCTGTCTGTTCCTCGGAGGTCAGACGCAAAAGTCTCGCGATCAGCACCGCAGCTTCCTGGCGGCTAATGGGGTGATTGGGTTTGAAAGTGCCATCCGGATAACCGGCAATGTAGCCTGCCGCCTTGGCGGACATAACTTGATCGTAAAACCAATCCGTTGGCTGTACATCAGAGAACGGGTACAGGCTATCACTTTTTTCGATTTTAAAGGCCCGATTCACCATTGATACAAATTCGGCCCGGGTAACGGGGTCATCCGGCTTGAACTGACCATCCGGATAACCGGCCATTAAGCCATCCGTGATCCATTTTTCAATCTGCACCTGGGCCCAGTGCCCGTTTATGTCGGTTACGCTTGTTACACCGGGACGTTCTTTCTGTAACACCCCCTCAGCGTCGTTTATGCCTTCCGCCGCCAGAGCAGGGTGACATAATACCAATCCGAGACATACTGCCAAAAGCAATGTTAAACATTTTTTCTTCATTCATTCTCCCCGCCAATCTGTTAATGTTACTGCTCATACTTGAGACTTTTATTAAATTAAAAATCCACAAACTCATTCACTTCATAATAGACACAAAATCGTCCTGGTTTATTTCAAAACCTATGTTTCTTTTTATAGAAAACGATTGAAAAAAAACAACCGGGTTTTCACCCAAGCGCAAGTCGGGGACGGTTCTTGCCTTGCTTTCTGTCATCAGAAAGCAAGGCAAGAACCGTCCCCGACTTGCGCACACAAGTTATTTTTAGTTATCTAGACGGATTTTTTATAAACCAAAGGCGATACGCCTTCTTTTTGTTTGAAAGTAGTTGAAAAATGAGATCTGTTTACAAAACCACACTGCCTGGCAATCTCCTCAATGGAATCATCTGTGGTTTCCAGCATTTCTATCGCTTTCCGGTGCCTGCATTCCATGATGTATTGGTAGGGAGTTTTGCCCACGGATTCCAGGAATATCTTCTGCAGGTAGGGAGGACTGATATAGATCGCGTCACAAATATCCTTAATAGTAATATTGCTGCAATAATACGTTTCGATATATTTTAAAGCCATTTGCACGTTGTCTTGAAAATTCTGCTGCCGATTGGCAGCTACAGCAAACTCCGAGTTGGAATCCCTCAGTAATTGGATAGCAATACGATTTTCCAGGCTTTCGATCATTAGGGGGTTGGTTTCTTCATAGTGCGTAACCTCATAGATTAAAGCCTCGATTCCTTCCAGCAACTGATAACTATACGTATTATCCGGCTTCTTAAAAGAGAGGATGCCCTTCCCTCCCATTTGCAGATAAATATTTTGCATGAATTCTTCATTGACACAGATCGTAATAAAATTGGCCGGAGAAGCAGAATTTAACGATTGGAGTATGATTTCATCGCCAGGCGCCATACAAATCAGGCTGCCTTTTTTAAACTGGTATTCTTTCGAGCCAATTGTCACTGTGGGGGGAGTGGTGTAACAAATAACAAAGTGACAATTGGGTCTAAAGAAAACCAGTTCGATAACAAATTGTTCAGGAATAAAGATCGCAATATGAGCGGTAATAATCGATTGCGTATGATTATGGATATTAACTGGAATCTTTTTTACAAAGTAATCAAAGCTTTTCCTCAAAATCTCTCACGTCCCTTGATATACTGCAACCCCTAGCCGTTATCTGTATTATACCATAGCGCAAGGCAAGAACCGTCCCCGACTTGCGTGAGTTATTTAAGTTACTAGGTATAGCCCTGCAACATCGAGTTATCAGGCAGCCGGATCCCCTTTTCAATGAAACCGATGATCTGGTCGTAGGGCTCGATGCTGCTCTGCAGTGCGTTCAGGGCCCGCCAGAGCTTCAACTGCCCGGCGTCGGTAGTAATATCATAACTGGCATCGCTGGCATTAAACGACCGAGGCTTTCCATAAGCTTTTCTTTGGGTAGGTGTCGATTCTCCTGTATCCACAGTTTGCATCGGAGCAGGCTGGCGCGGTATTTCTTGTTGCTTGTTTTCCTCTTTACTCGAAAGTTCCGACCCCAAGTTATTCGAGGATCCAGCCAAAGTCGTTATGATAGATCATCTGCCGTGACATGCCTCCGTCGATACATATGTTTTCACCGGTGATAAAACCGGCCTTGTCGCTGCAGAGGTACAGCACCATGTGGGCGATATCCAGCGGGTTCCCAACCCGGCCGGCCGGGTGTTGCTGCGCATCCGGGCCATCATAAACAGTAAAATCCGTATCAATCCACCCCGGCGAAATGCAATTGACCCTCACCTTACCCGCCAGACTTACCGCCATGGCGTGGGTCAGGGCAGCGATGCCGCCCTTGGCAGCCGAATAACTCTCGGTGTGTGGCTGGCTCATCTTTTCCCGGGTGGAAGAAATGTTGACAATGCTGGCCCCTTGGGAAAAATGCTCCAAGAACAGTTGCGTCAGCAGATAGGGCGCGCTGATGCCGACCCGCAACGCGTAATTGAAGTCCTGGTAGGTACAATCCGGCAAACCGCCGCGGCTGAGCATGGCATTATTGATCAGACAATCGACCCGCCCGTGCTCAACAATCACCTTCTCCGCAAAGCTCCGCAGGGTGTCTTCGTCCGCCAGATCGCCGACAAAATAAGGATTCTCTTTCTTATCGATGATACAGATCCGGGCACCGGCATTGCGGAACTCGCTGCAGATGCACTTCCCGATCCCCGCAGCGCCGCCGGTAACTACCACGATTTTATCCTTGAAATCCATAACCTTTCACCCCCTTGTAAAATGGCCGCCCCAATCATTGCCGAACAATAACTTGAATAACTTGGGGTCTGACCCCAAGTTATTTGTTTGATCCGCGCGCGCTGGTATTCAAAGGATTCGTGGAAAAACTGGCGAACGCCAAGGGCAGAAAATCCGATTTCGAATTGTACGCCATGATCGAAAAAACCGCTCCCGAGGTCATCGCCCAGGAACGGCAAATCTACAAAGGCGTCAGCGCCAACGTTGATTTTTACAGCGGTTTTGTTTACAGCATGCTGGACATTCCCCTGGAGCTCTACACACCCCTCTTTGCCATGGCCCGGATCGTCGGCTGGAGCGCCCATCGCCTGGAAGAGCTGATCAACGCCGACAAAATCATCCGCCCGGCCTATCAAAGCAACGTCACCTTCAAAGATTACGTCGGCCTCGATGCCCGGTGATTTTTTAAATTGTGCGAATATTCCATAAGTTTATGCGTCAGGCGTATTAACTTATGGAATATTCTGATAATTTGCGGAGGGACGGCGGCGGCGCAGCGTGAGCAGCAAGCCCAGCAGAGCGGCGCTCAGCAACAGGGGGTGCTCCAGTAAATAAACCCCTAGAATAATTGGGGCCAGCAACAGGCGCACCAGGACTCTGAGGGCCGGGCTGTCAGCAATCGCAGCGGCGATGGGGGGAGAATTTTGATAGTAAAATTCTACAAACGCTGTCCCCAGGGAGTTGGTCAGCAGATACTGATCGCGGAAATGACGCAGCAGCTTCACCGGCCAGGTAAATTTGGAGCCGAAGGCAGCAGTGGCGATGAAGCATTCGTCGGTGGGGCCCGGTACATTCGCCTGAAAATGGGCGGTCAAATCTCTGTCGGCGCTGATACTGAACGTATAGCTGGCGCTCTGGCTGACCTCGCTGCCCCCTTCGGTCCAGTTGACAAACGTATAACCGGCCTGGGTCACCGCCTCAGCCGTCACACTGGCACCATCACTATATGTTCCGGCGCCGCTGACCGAGCCGCCCGCCGCAGGATTGGCCTGCAGCGTAACCACATGCGTACTGGGCACCGCCAACGGCAGGCCATTTATGTCCACGGTCACGCTTTGCGAGCTGAATTGCCCGGTGCTGTTGGTCGCCGTCAGGGTGATCACATGCCGGCCTTCGTCCAGTGCACTTGTAAACACCGTCGGCCCACGGCCCAGCTCACCCACCCGGTCGGACGTCCAAACCAGCCGGCTATCGTCATAAATCTGCCCTTCCTGCGGATCATAGGC
>CAZACF010000165.1:0-5075 GCA_964483565.1 uncultured Syntrophomonas sp.
CAATCCTTGATTATGTTTGGAAAGGGAAAACCGACAAAGTACAAGGCGCCTATCTTGCTGATCTTCTCAGCCAGGCAGGGGTCAGCGGCAATGGGATAACGGTTGACATTGTTACCAGTGATAATTATGCCGGTCCCGGTTATACTGATTTGAGCCTGGATACCATTGCGGCCCAAAAATATTTTGTCGCCTATGACATTACCACCGACGGGGGAACGACCTGGACGGCCTTTAGTGATGCTGACAAACAAACTACTCCGGTGATATCCACCGTACGTATTTACCGCAATTATGACGATGGCAGCAGTACCTGGTACAACCGGGTGACCAATGTCAAAGGCGTGACCGTGACACTGCCCGATCCGTCAGTAGTATTCAATGTTTATCCGGCTGATGGTGCTGCCGGCAATCTCCCGCTGGCGGGGATCCGTTCCACTTGGATGGACAATGCCGACGGACTGTGGGTCAGCACTTATGGCGGCGGGGTGGCTTACAAAGCGGCCAATGCCAGCACTTTTAAGATTTACAACAAAGCCAGTACGCCTGCGCTGCAGACTGCAGTTGTTTCAGCCGTGGCGGCGGATAAAAACGGCGGCGTTTGGATGACCCAGAACGCCAGCTATACGGATCCATCCGGCAACCAGGGCGTGGCTTATATGAAGGATGGGCAGGTCACCTACTACAAAGAAACCGACAGCCCGGCAACCATACCCAATAACTACGTGCAGGAGATCCAGATCGACAAAAACGGCAAAGTTTGGTTCGGATCCTTCGGCGGTTTGACCAAATACGATCCCAGCGCCGGAACCTGGACCACCTGGGATCAGAGTTACAAAGATACACAGGGAGACAGCTTCCCGGCCATGTCGATTGATAATCTTAATTTTGACGGCAATGGCGGAGTATGGCTGGGATTTTATCCCACCGGAGCCGGCACCGAGGCGGATCCTTTTGTGGGAGGATTTGCCCATATGAGCGCCGCCGGCGACATTACTTCCTACAAGTTTACCGCCGATTATGATGCGGCCTTGAAATCGTCCCTGCTGGCCCAGGTCTGGATTCGGGATATTGCCGTTGACCAAAACGGCGGTGCCTGGGTGGTGGCTTCGGGTTCCTACAGCGACTTGGCCAATGTGGGCGGTACCATTTGGTACGTGGATAGTACCGGCAAAGCCACCAAATTTAGCGGAGATGAGCTGCTGGGAACAGGCAAACTGACCGGTAATTCAGAAATCAGAATGGTAGCAGTAGATCCGGACGGCGGGTTATGGCTCGGTACGTCGGCTGACGGAGTATTTTATATCGCCGCACCGGGCACGACCGCCCCGCTGACCATAACCGCTCAATACAGCGGCAGCACAGGTTCGTGGGCCAATGCAGCCAGCTGGAACAATATTTACAGTTTGGATTTCGCGGACAGAACCGTCTATGTAGGTTCCAGTGCCGGACTGGCTTATAAAGCATTTGATTTCACCAACAGCACCGAACAACCAACGATTATTGAATCTTTCACCATTTCCGGTGCAGGCAATGCAGATATTCCTTACTATGTGGGCGGAACGCATGATAAAACCTTCAAGGGTCTGGCGGACGGAACCGGAAAAGTTGCCGCCAGTTATCCCTATAACGGCACCACCCATTATGTGAAAGGCGCATTGCTCTCCACCTTGCTGGCGGATGCTGCAGTCGGACAGAATACCAAGATTACCATTAAAACCAGCGACGGCTATAGCAAGGCATCCTACGAAAACATTGCCTACGCTGACATCGCCGCCCAGAAATATTTTGTCGCCTACGATGTGGGCGAAGGCACCGAGACCCTCAGCAAGATTGCGGATGTTGACGGCAACGGAGCGACAGCTTCCTTCCGTGTTTATCGCAATCTGGACGCCGGTACGGAAAATCTCAAGGACAACCGCATTAAAGGGGTTACCGGGATTGTAGTCAGCGCGGTCGGCGGCGGCGGCGAACAGCCGGTGAAATATGATCTGACCATCAATGGCAACGGTGCCGGCAAGGTCGCGCAATTCTCCATCAAGCAGCTGAAAAATGCACAAGGTCTGGTAAAACAAACCAAGTCCTACAGCTGGCTGAACAGTTACGGCACGACCGGCAGCGATGAATTCGAAGGCGTCTATCTGGACAACCTGCTGCAGGATGTGGTCGGACTGACCTCCCGGGCCTTGAGTATTACCGTGACGGCTGGAGACGGCTATTACCGCAGCTTTAACCTGGATAGTCAACCGCTGGGCGTATACTGGACAGACATTGAAGGCAACAAGCTGATGCTGGCCTGGAAAAAGAACGGCACCAATTGCGATCTGCAATTGGTGGTCGGGCAAACCGACACCGGTCATGTGAACAAACCCATGTGGGTAAGCGATATTGAGACTATCACCGTTAATGCCAGTTCCACTAGTTCCGGTTCAGGCTCATCCGGCAGATATGAAGGAACGAAAGATGAAAGCAAGGATGAAGGGTCAATCGGTAGTACTCCTCTGACCGGGACGATAACCAAAACCGTAAAAACAACTCCGCTCTTCAGTGGTGGTGTAGCCAGCTCCAGAGTTACTATGACTGAGGTAAGAAAAGCTCTTGAAGATATCAATAAGAGCAAACCAAGCGACGGTACTACCCGAAAAGCCATCCTGGATATTGACGCTTCCGCTGGCGGATCGGGAACAAAGGGCGGGGAAGTGAAGCAGGCTCAGGTCACGTTGACGGCAGATACGTTAAAAGCGCTGATTAATCAGAAAAACCTTACTGCCCGTATTAAAACCGACCTTGGCACAGTCATACTACCGCCGCAAGTACTGCAAGAACTAAATGCCAATAGCTCGCAGCCGTTAGTGATTACTCTGATTGCCGGGCAGGCTCCAGCGGACGGAGCAGGTCAAATCGGTCAGCGCCCGATCGTCGACATTACCATTACCCAGGGAAGCCAGCAGATCACCAGCCTGGGCGGCAGGCAGATTAGAGCAGGTATTTCCTATGAAGCCCAAAACACTGAAAACCAGAACCAATTGCTGGCATACTACATCAATGACAAAGGGGAGAGCCAGCCGGTGAAACTGTCCCGCTTCGATGGGGAAAGCAGCCAAATGCTGTTTGCTACGGTTCATCTCAGTCTGTATGGGGTGGGCTATAACGATGTGACATTTGCTGACATCCAGAAGCACTGGGCCCAGAACAACATTGAATTTCTGGCAGCCCGGGAGATCATCAAAGGCAAGGCAGCCAATGCATTTGATCCCGATGGCCAAGTGACCCGCGCGGAGTTTGTTACCATGCTGGCCAATTCCCTGGATGGGCTTACGGTGGCAGGTTCGGCTGGTGCAGGTTTCGATGATGTGGTTGTGGGTGCCTGGTATACCGACAATGTCAACTGGGCAGTAAGCAAGGGGATTGTCAGCGGCTACGGGGATGGCAGGTTTGGGCCCAATGACCTGATCACCAGAGAACAGATGGCAGTCATGGCGGACAAGTTCCTGCAGGCCATGAAGGCGGATCTGGATGTGCTCAAGGATGCATCCAAATTTAGCGATCAGGACAAGATCAACAGCTGGGCGGCAGCATCCGTAACCAAAATGCAGCAGGCCGGGATCATCAACGGCCGAACCGACGGAAGCTTTGCCCCGCAGGGTACTTCCACCCGCGCAGAAGCCGCTACCGTGATTAAAGGATATATTGACGCTTTGCTGAGATAAACTAATCTACAAAGGCCAGGGTACTTCCTGTCAGCGGGAAGCCTGGCCTTTTTACTTCGATAAGACAGTTTCGTGATATGATAGGATTAATGACAGATTTATAATAATCTTCTCGGGAGGCTTGAGATTTGAAAAAAAGATTCACGCTCACTATTATTACCATGTTAGTATTTATTCTGGGCATGGTTGTAACAGCTTGGGCAGAAGATAGTGTTCCTGAGTCCCTGACCATCAAAGGAGACGGGGTCAGCCAGGAAATGACTTTCAGCCGGGCTGAACTGGAGGCTATGCAGGCAGGCATTGTACAAACGATATATTCGGCTACCAACAACTATCCCACCAATAAAACCATGTATCGCCGGGGAATTTCCCTGCCATATTTATTGGCTCAGGCCGGTCTCAAGGACAGCGCCAAAGTCCTGAAGTTTACTTCTTCCGACGGATATAGCCGCACCTTTACCCGGCAGGAGCTTTTAGACGACTCACGCTATTACTACGCCGATGCAGGTACGGCTGTGCCGGTGCCGACCATCATTGCCTGGGCAGACAGCAGCAAGGGCTTTGATACCATGACGGAGATGGAACTGGTCCTGACCATGGGGCAAAGAGTGCGCGAAGAGCAGACCAACCCCTGGTTTGTCAAATACCTGCAGACCATCGAGGTCAGTACGGCTGAGCCGCAGCAGTGGGCGCCGGTCACTTATCTCAAAACCCCCGGCCCCAATGGAGTCAGCGTAGCCCTGCAGCACCCCGATCTTGATGCGGTGAAGATTTATTATACGACCGACGGCAGCAATCCCGGTCTCAACAGCGCGGTGTATAATATCAGCGCTTCCTATTATCAGCCCCAATTGAACCAGCCCATTATCGTCAGCGGCGATCAAGAAATCAGAGCTGTAGCCGTCGGCGCCGGCAAGGCCAACAGTTCAGTGGCCTCCACGGCGGTGGTGTTTGCCGGGGCCGGATTCAGTGATCTGGGCAATTATCCCTGGGCGCGTCTGGCCATTGAAGCGTTGTCCCGTAAAGGCATCATCAACGGCATGGGCGATGATCGCTTTGCCCCCCAGGAGGGGCTGACCAGGGCCCAGTTTGCCAAAATGGCGGTGCTGGCTTTGGGGGAAACGCCTCAGAGCGCTGGCAGCAGCAGTCGTTTCAGTGATATCAAAACCAGTGATTGGTTTTACGAATATGTGGAAAAAGCCGCCGCGCTCGGCTTGCTCCACGGCTATCCGGACGGGACCTTCCGGCCTGAGCAAGCTCTCAGCCGACAGGAAATGCTGACCATTGCGGTGCAGGCTATGAACGTCAAGGTGGAAGGCCCGGCGGCGGCAGAGCTGCTGGCTCCCTTTGCGGAGGAAACCCGTATCA
>CAZACF010000166.1:0-5064 GCA_964483565.1 uncultured Syntrophomonas sp.
TCGCCCGTATAACTCAAACGACTAGCGTTTGAGTTTTTTAGTTGTTAGGGAGATTTAGAAAAACCTGCGTACCAAGGCGCAGAGGCGATAGACCGACCAGCTGTGAGGACCGGCTTGGTTGAGCAAGACGGCCGCCGTTTTCTGCAGTCCCAGGCGCTTGACCTTGGGGTCGGACAAATACATGGCCAGCAGTCCCTCCACCACGGTGCGTGTAAAAGCAGGATTTTCGAGATCAGGCAAGCAGGCCAGGGATTGACGAATGAAATTTTTGATGCGCTCGATCATAACTGCTTCGTCAGTATAGTAGAAGGTGAAATTCAAGTCTCCCCCTTGCCGGTCCTCTTCCCCGTCAATGAAATAATCCAGCAGGATATGCATCCCACAGATCCAGGGAAAATAAGTGTTTTTTACTGCCTGTACCTGCTCCGCGCTAATTTCTTCACTGGCGGAACGGGCCAACAGGGCAAATACGGCCAGGGTAGAACCACTGGCAGCAGCGAATTCCTGCCAATATAAATCCTCATAACGCCTGGCCTGCTCTTCAGCCCAGCTAATCAGCTGCGGCTCGCGTATGCTCCAGTCGATATGTTTTTTTACCTGCAAGTCAATGTAATACCCGACCAATTCCAGGATATCAGCTTGCACACGCTCATAACCAGCCAATTTTTGAAGACATGCTCGACAGACAGTCACCAAACCAGCCAAATAGCCGCCATCATCATGGTGCGGATAAATTTCGTAATAATTGGCGCTCTCCCGCTGCGGTTGGAGGGCATCCAACAAGGCGGCGTGCAGGCGACGAAAAGCTTTCCCATCCAGATAATCAGCGCGATCACAGAGATTATCAAGGTAATCGCAGATGGTCTGATAAGCGGTGATTAGTTCGATCAAGTTTTCTTCCTGTTCATTAGTGCCAACCGCAAAGACTGCTCCGCCATAGCAATGAAAGTCTTTGTTGGTCAAACTGCTAAGCGCCTGGTCGGCCAGGAGCGCGTCGGGGCATTGTGCTGCCTGACGCCGCCAGCGCTGCAATTCTTTTTTAACCCGGGGCAAAGTGTGCAAAACATAATGGGTTAAAATTTTTGGCTGACCTGCTCCAGTATTAATCATTTTGCTCTCCAGGGAGGTTTTAACGGTCATATTCAATAGCTGCTCATCTCCTGACCAGTCGCCTGAAAATCAAGACGCAGACTGCGGTAGTAGTTTTCCAGTAAAAGTTTCCCCAACGACATAATCTCTTTGCGCGCAGGTCCGGGAGGCAATTGATCCAATCGTTCCAAGCCACGGGCGATAAAGCTGTAGGTCAGTTGCAAACAATCGTCGATGGCTCCGTTATGAATACATTTTGCCGTGATGTTTTCGATCGCCGCTTCAGAAAAGTCTCTTTGGCTGATGACATCGCGCAGCCACGATCCGTTTTCGTCATCCCTTAGTAAATAAATAAGCGGCAGGGTAATGTTGCCCTCGCGCAGATCACTGCCGCAGGGTTTGCCCAATCTGGCGCGGTCAGACATCAGATCCAGCAAGTCATCAATGATTTGATAGGCATACCCTAGACACAATCCAAATTCTTCCATAGCATCGGTCTCGGATTGCGGCATGGCACTGGTGAGCGCGCCGATCTTGCAGCAGCCCGCAAACAAGCAGGCAGTTTTACCGTAACTCTTCTGCAGGTAATCCGCTTCATTGATCGCCAAGTCAAAAGCCAACTGCATTTGCTGGATCTCACCGGCACACATGGTTTGAATAGTGGTGGTCAGAGTATCAAGGATTTCCTGCTGGCCATGTCGGTTGACCAGCTTGAAAGCCGAAGCAAACAAGTAATCACCGGTCAGCACACTGGCCAGGTTGCCGAAACAACTGTTAAGGCTTTTCCGTCCCCTGCGGCAGTCAGAATGATCAATCACATCATCATGTACCAAAGAAGCCAGATGAACCAGTTCCACCGCGGCGGCCATATCAATAACCACTTGCGGGTCGTGCGGATAGAGCGAGGCAGACAGGAATACCAACCGCGGTCGCAGCATCTTGCCGCTGCTTGCCAACAGGTATTCGATAATTCGGCCGATCTCTTCGTCTTGGCCGATGAGCATTTCGCGGATGCGACTGTTGATAAGATCGGCGGGAAAAGGATACAGGGTCAAAGCTTTGTGATTTGATCTAATGGCAAACGCCCCCATTTAATAAGGTTTGCCGTTATTTTTACCATCCCAATGATTAACTATACCCCAAATAACTCAAACGTCAGGCATTTAAGTTGTTTGGACGTTTAAGCTATTTTTGAGTTGTTTTTCATACTATAGCGCGCAAGCCAAGAACCGTCCCCACTGTCACCTTTGGATTTTGTTGCGGACTTGCTGGTGGGCGAAGTTTTCGATGCTGTCATCGAGGGTGAGGGTGAGGGTGAGGCCGCGGCGTGCGGCCATGGCTTTGATATAGTAGTCGGCGATTTTTGGATTTTTGGGCAGCAGGGGGCCATGCAGATAGGTAGCGATGAGGTTTTTGTACCACAGTCCTTCTCCGTTGTCTTCACCATTGTTGCCGTACCCTTTGACAACCGTGCCGAAGGGCTTCAGATCCGGGTCATGCAAATAGGTTCGTCCACCATGGTTTTCAAACCCTACTACACTGATTTTCTCGCCTTCCATTTCGCTTTCCAACAGAATATCGCCGATCAGGCGCGGGGAACGTCCTTCGCTATGGAAATCAAAAAATCCCAGTCCCTGTAGCTGCTTCCCGTCAGGGGCTTGATAATAGCGGCCCAGCAATTGAAAGGCCCCGCAAATGAAGAGCGCGGGCAGTCCGCCCTCAATTTCCTGCTGGAGATTTTCCGCTTTGGCCAGCAAATCATTATACACCAGACCCTGCTCGCGATCGGAGCCGCCGCCGATAAAAACCATATCAAGGTGATGAAAATCAACAATATCATGGAGACTGAGGCTACGGATCTCACAAGCATATCCGTAGCCGCGGATGCGCTGCTGCAGACAGAGTAGATTGCCACGGTCCCCGTAAAGGTTCATCAGATCCGGATACAGATGAGCAATAACAAATTTCTCGCTCATTACTCCCCTCCTCCTTCCTGCTGTGGCAGATGTGCTTTGGGCTGTCTGCCGGACGGTGCTGTCGAGGCGGACTGCTGCTGCATCTTCAGCATAATCTCTCGACAGGAAAACAAGGCGGTATAGGTACAAAGGATATAAGCCGCTTCGCTGGCCTCGGCTACCGCCAAAGCAATTCCTTCCTGCAAACTCGATTCGATGCGGATATTGCCCGGGTCATAACCGGCATATTTGATCCGCAAAGCGATGTCCCCGCTGCGTTGCCCTGAGCAAATGACTTTTTGGATCTTGGCCTGGGGTTGGGGCATGATCTCCACGTCGGCATCCCAGATCCAGGAGATGTCGCGTCCGTCAGCGGCATTGTCATTCAAGGCAAAAAAGAGGCTTTTCCTGGCCGGATCAAGCTGCAGCATGCTGAGACTCTGGTTTAATCCGGTGGGGTTTTTGACCAGCACCAACAGGCACGGTTTGCCGTCAATAAGGAATCTTTCCATGCGCCCGGCCTGGGGCTGATAGTGAAAGATCGCTTGTTGCATGACCTCATCATTGATTCCCAAACGAAGTCCCATGGAAACAGCTGCTAGAATGTTATAGGCATTGTAGAAACCTTGATAGGAACTTTGCAAAGGCAGGTCGTTGATCCGCAAACGGATGCCCGGGTTCATTTCCAGTTGATGTCCGGTGTAGTCACAGCGGGGATTGCGATTTTCGCAATGGGAACAGCGGTATTGGCCCAGTTGGGCATAATGGTAGCGTTGATAATCCAGTTCATATCCACAAAAGACGCAGTAACGACCTTCAAGGCTGCCGCTGCTGACCGATTCGTCATAAATGGTATCATCAAATCCATAATACCAGCACTGGCGTCCGGTACGGTCGGCAAAATCGCTCTGCAGCGGATCATCGGCATTGAGGATCAGCTCCAGGCTGCTGCCCTGAGCGGCATTCTTGATCAGATTGATGGTGTAATCCAGTTCTCCGTACCTGTCCAACTGATCGCGAAAAAAATTGGTGATGAGCAGCAAGCTGGCCTTAACCTCGTTCAGCAACAGCGGCACGTTGGCTTCATCGGTCTCCAGCAGGGCATATTCAAAGCGCCGCCGCCCGCGAATATTGGTGGCTTTGATAAAAGCAGTGGTGATACCGGTCAACATATTGGCTCCGGCCTGATTATGTACATAAGTGCTGCCATTTTCGCGTAAAATCCCGGCAATCATATTGCTGGTAGTGGTTTTGCCGTTGGTACCGGTGACGATGATCATCTCTTTATTAATATTACCGGCCAGGGCAGTCAATATGGGCGGATAAATCCGACGGGCCAACTGCCCGGGAAAATCAGTGCCCTGATTGCCGGCCAAACGGCTGAATACGATGGCCAACTTGCCGACAATAATGGCGATCATCAGGCGTATTCTCATATTGATATTCTCTCCCCTGCAGGCTACAGCTGGTTTAATTGTTGAACCAGTTGCTTACATTTAATAAACGGCGGGAACGATAGGTGCGGTTTTTACTCAACCGGGCGTAAACGTCTTCCAATTTGAGGGCCATACTGCGTGCTGACATCGCTTCCGCCTTCAGCAAGGCATTACGCTGCAGCATCTTGTATAAAGCCTTATCCGCTATTACCTGGCAAATGCTGTCCGCCAGTTGATCCTGGTTGAGCTCGGTAAGCAGTCCGTTCACTCCGTCATCGACCATGTCCTGCACCCCACTGGCCCGTACCGCCACCACCGGCAGACCACAGGCCATGGCTTCGGTCAGCACTAATCCCTGGGTTTCCGTCAAGGAGGAAAAAACGAATAAGTCAGCTGAATGATAAACATTGACCAGTTTTTCGTAGGGCACGGCGCCGGTAAAAATGATATCAGTCGATCCAAAACCCAACTGCCGGCAAAGCGCCTTCAGTTCATCCTCGAGCGGTCCTGCGGCGGTAAGCACCAGCGTCGTCTTGGGCTGCTTTTCCTTGACAAGGCGGAATGTTTCAATTAAAAAAGGCAAA
>CAZACF010000167.1:0-3675 GCA_964483565.1 uncultured Syntrophomonas sp.
GATTTCCACCGCATATCCTTTTACTGCACCGATCATCGCCAAACCGATCCCGGTGTTGCCGGAGGTGGGTTCGATGATGGTTTTTCCCGGAATGAGCGCCCCGCATGCTTCGGCCTGTTCAATCATTTTGATGGCGATACGGTCTTTGATACTGCCGGTGGGGTTAAAGCCTTCCAATTTTGCGTAAAGGGGAATATGCGGTTTGGGGTTTAAGCTATTTATTCTGACCAGTGGAGTACGACCAATGGTTTCGATAATATTGTCGTACATGTACTTTGTCCTCCCTTAACAAATTTTCATTAAATATTTCTTGCAACCACCGTATTTCATTTTGCTAAAAAAAGTGTATCTCCTAAATATAATGAACGGTTAGGATATCGTTCAATACATATTATATAGTAACCACCAGGAGATTTGTGACAAAAAGGTAACCGTTATTCCCAACCTTATCACTTAAATAAACAGAAGCGGGCAATCTTTTGATGGACGGCAGTAGAAAGGGACAGATAATGACAATAGACGAGATGGAGAAAATCATGAGGAATTTACGGCCCGGGGATCAATAACTGGTTTCTGATTAATCTGATTTGATCATCTTGGCTGGCCGGGTGAAACAGCTGATCGGCCGGCAGGAATTCCGGCAAGGACTTTTCATACCGGCTGTAATCATCCCGATTATGTAAAATGAGCCCAACCCGAAGCTGATACTCGGGGATATAGTTCTGGTTATTTATATCCCACCAGAGCAAAGGCGAATCGGTATAAAGCAGCATCAAATCGGAAACATTGACGCCCGTAGATTCAACCGAAAAAGTTCTTTTTTCCGGGCTTTTACAAGTATTTAGGCCTTCTCTATAGCTACATTTTTTGCATCCTCTACAGTGCCCGCTAACCAGCGCCATCCCCCCCATTTTATCCGCCAGGGTGATGGCGGTTTTGCGGAGCAGCCGCGGCAAAAATGATTCGGTAAAGCTCCAGCGGATGTAATGTTTGGCGGAAATGCATCGGGGCGGATAATGGCGGGTATGCAGTTTGAAATACAGCACCGTGGCATATTTATATTGGCGAACCAGATTTTTGAAATCAGGTGAATAGGACGGACAACTGCCGTTGCTGGCATATGATTTGCAGCCTTCCTTACAGATCCGATGAAACTGCTTTTTATCTGTGGGGATAGAATCGCTTGGCAACGTCAGACAGGCCCATTGCAGCGGGTAAATATGAGGGCTTTTGCCGGAGGTTTTATAAAATACCCAGTTTGCGGTCATGATTCAGTATCTCCAGCGTGTGATAGGGCAAGATCTTTTATCCTTCATGCAGATCATGGACGGACACTTCCAATCGTTGATTGGTTCTCATATCCTGAACCTGAACCTGAACGTGATTGGCATTAATCTTTTCAAGCCATACCGGGCTACCTTGATAGAATACTTCAATAATTCCCAGGGAATCAAATATTTCTTGCGCTCTTTGGTGATCCATAAAACTTCCCTCCAAATTCACTTTTTTATTAGCATGCCAAAGTATTGCAAAAAATATTATCATTCTAAAAAAGGCCAAGGGGTTGCAAAATTATTTGGAACCCCTTGGCAATAGGTAATAATGCCGAGGACAGCAAGATTCTCTTTAACCTTTCCGAGCCGCCAAGGTTTCCGCCAGGGCCTGCAGTTTCATATTATTTCTTTCTGCGTCGTAGAAGGTCTCATCTACCAGATCACCTTCAATAATGGTTACCGGCACATCCAAGGTTTTTTGCACATGCTCGGCGATGTAGCGCATGGTGATGGAGAAGGGCTTGCAGCTCTGGGCATAGGCAAAGATGCCGCCTTCCAGATTATAATCCCGGAAGATCTTCTCGGTTATTTTGGCTTTGTAGCTGACATTGTGGTTCAGGATCATGGTGGCCACGCCTTCGGCTACGCTATCCAGGGGATGGGCCGGATCAAGCCGGTCAAAGGCAAACAGATCAAAGTAACCGCTGGTAACCAGACACAGCCCCAGGCTTTCCAGTTTTTCCGACAGTTCGCGGATGGCAAACCAGTAGGGGATCCCATCCCAGTAAATACGATATTTAATGTTGGACATGGGGACGATTTTATCGGCGATGCGCTGATTCAATTCTTCGGTCATGAGGCGATAGTGTTCAGCCGTTTCGGGCATATAGCGCAAGGCCAGGTTGGGAAAATTGTGACCCATGATATCAAAAAAGGTGGCCGGTACGGGATCATGTTTATTGGCTTGCAGCATCGCGATATAATTTTCGGAACTGCGTTTGCTGTTGGCAACAATTTCCTGCAGGCGATCATAGTCAAACTTCTTGCCGGTGAATTCTTCCAGGAAAGCGATCAGATCCAAACACTGGCGTTTGACATGGTCCACCAAATATTTTTCGTTATAGGCGGGAATAACCAGCGGGCAGTCTATATTGAACAGCGGGATGTTCCAGAGTTGACTCAGATGTTCCCACCATTTGGTGACCAAAATGCAACTGCCGTTGGAGACCAACAAAAAGTCAGGACGGGCTAGTTCCGAGAACTGTGACATTCCTTCCAATTGTGACATGGAGGCCCCCAAACTGTTGCGGCAATAGGTGCAGAGATGATGTTCATAGCCCCGTTGCTCGGTAATTTCAACGTGGTTATGAGCGATATGTCTGGCGCCACAGGTGGCGGCATATGCTTCGGGAAATTGTACGCAAAAATCCATCGCCCACAGGATCTCCGCAGGCGTTCCGGCTGATACCCAGGCGATCGGCTGGGATTTGGTTTTCTCTATCTCCAGTGCGCCTCCGTAATGAGCCATGATCATTCCTGCCAGACGTTTCTGGCCTTCCAATCTACGAACCAGTTTATATTCTTCTGCCATGCTCTTGCCTCCTAAATTATCATCACCCAAGGGTTATGATAGTTGTGTTAATGATTAACCTTCCCACTGCCGGGCCAGAAGAGCTGCACCCAGGGCGGTTACGATCTGCGGATCTTCCGGAACAGAAATCTCGCGTCCCAGCATACGCTCCAGCAGTTTGACAATGGCGACGTTTTTAGCCACTCCACCGGTCAAAACCACTTCCGCCTTGGGGTCGGGATTGACCGAACTAATGAGTCCGTATACCCGGCTGACGATTGATTCGTGCAGTCCGGCGGCAATATCTTCCTTATTGGTTTGGCGGGCTATCAAGGATACGATCTCGGTTTGGGCAAAGACCGTACAGGTGCTGCTGATGGATACTTTATTTTGTGACTGCTGTGAGATATCGCCGATCTCACTTACCGGCACGCCCAGTGTCTGGGCAGCTACTTCGAGAAATTTACCTGTACCGGCCGCACATTTGTCGTTCATGGCAAACTGTATAACCCGGCCATTCTTATCAATTTTGATAACCTTGCTGTCCTGACCTCCAATATCGACCACCAGAGAGGCGTTGGGAAACAAATAATGAACTCCATACGCATTACAGGTGATTTCCGTTATGGTGGTGGTCGCAAAGGGGATGCTGATTCGTCCGTAACCTGTGGCGACAATACGTTCCAGATCCTCAAAGCTCAATCCAGCCTTTTCACAGGCTTCTTGGAGGACCTGTCGGCTGACCGAGCTTATATCTATTCCGCTGGGCTGCAACGCGTAAAAATAACTGTCATCATTTTTCAGCACCACGGCTTTGGCGGTAGTGGAACC
>CAZACF010000167.1:3685-5059 GCA_964483565.1 uncultured Syntrophomonas sp.
CAATACCGGCAGTGATCATACTAAAATCCTCCCCTAAATAAAGCGTAGGGTTTCTTCGAAGGCTTGCACTCTGGTTCGAATCGCTTCCAAGGGACCGGCTCCGTGCTCGGTAATAATGGATATATAAGGGATAGATTCTTCTTCAAAACGGTTTTTCATCAAAACGAATTCCATATCGTAGGGATCACAATACATT
Organism: uncultured Syntrophomonas sp.; assembly: GCA_964483565.1. Taxonomy (GTDB): domain Bacteria; phylum Bacillota; class Syntrophomonadia; order Syntrophomonadales; family Syntrophomonadaceae; genus Syntrophomonas_B. The sequence goes on from CAZACF010000167.1 coordinate 3,882, forward strand.
TCTTTCAACACCACGACCCCCTTGGCAGGGCCGTTCTTCATCATCTCGATTACGTATTCGGCATAAGGGGAGTGGGTGTTGCCGGGCTTGATCCAGATGTCGGCATAGTGATAAGTCGTACAGGGAATGGCGTTGCGATAGAAATCAACAAAAGCGCCAATCGGATCTCCGCTGGTGGAAACATCTTTACTGAAATATCTGCCGCCAGTAAAGAAATCGTCATTGACAATGACCATCCCATTTTCTTCAATCAGATCCAACACCTCTGTTTCCGGCATGGAACAGGGATGTCCGACGGCAATAATGCGCTGCTTTTTACCCGCCGGAATTTCCTGCTGGGCGAGTTTGGCGAGTAGCTGTCCTAATAGCTGATTATGCTCCTCTTTGGGAATCAGCATACTGGCAGCAACGATGCGCGCCATATCGGAAGCACTAATAATACCCGGCCGCTCCATGCGTAATTCATTCAGCTGGCGCATCAAGGCCCGTGATTCGTTATAAAGACGAATACTGGCCTGGAGTTTTTCCGTCGTGATTTTAGCTCCGGTAAATTGTTCCAGATTGGCAATCAATCTTTCCAACTCTTGGCGGAAAAACACCTCGGTGGAGCTATCCATCTTATAAGGACGCCACATCTGATGGAAGAAATCGACAGGATGATCCAGCTGCCACACTTCCAAATAGAATCTGACCTGGTCGCAAACGTAAATGGCTGCAATCCCATCCAAAAAATCATATTTTCCCTTCAATAGACTGTCAAAGGAACTGCGCACCTGATCGCAGGCATTGGTCATCATATGCCCGTCTCCCAGAGTAATCGGCTCGTCACTGCCAAATAAGGTGACCGGCAGTGCTCCGGCTGCATGGATGATCTCTTCCGGGAAATACATGGGAAGACATCCGATAACTTTAATGTTTTTGGCTGCTTTTAACTGCGCAGCCCTCTCGTAAGGCTTTTCATTATAGTTCCTGAACGTAGCAAGAATATCCTCCAAATTAATCCCTCCAACTTTACAGGTTCAGTTATTACTGTCCATTCCTCTTACAAGTTTAAACGATTCTGCGAAATCAGTATAGATGTTCAGCATTTCTTTTCGTCATGAGCAGATTACAATATAATTTTACCGCATTTATTCCACATTGAAAGAATGAACCAGCTCATCATTAAAGAAAACGCA
>CAZACF010000168.1:0-4776 GCA_964483565.1 uncultured Syntrophomonas sp.
GCAATCCGCAAAGCCCATGAGCTGTGCCGTACCTATCCGGATAAATACTTTATGCCCAACCAGTTTTCCAATGAATATAACAAACTGGCCCATTATGAGACGACTGCCCATGAAATCTGGGAGGATACGGGAGGCAAGGTCACCCATTTCGTTTCTGCGTTGGGCACTTCTGGAACCATCATGGGGGTAGGGATGGGTTTAAAAGCAAAAAATCCAAATATCCAGATCGTTGAAGCCCATCCGGTGCTGGGGCATTATATCCAGGGTCTGAAAAACATGGAGGAGGCAATCGTGCCGGACATCTACGATCCTGACCAGATCGACCGCCGGGTCATGATCGAATCGGAAGCGGCTTTTGCCATGGCTCGCAAGATTGTCGCCGGGGAAGGTATCTTTGTGGGCATGAGCAGCGGCGCCGCCATGCTGGCTGCTTTGGAATGCATAAAGGACATGGAAGAAGGCTTGGTGGTGGTACTGTTTCCCGATCGGGGAGAAAAATACTTGAGTACCGGTCTGTTTAAACTGGATGACGAATAGGGTATTTGAGAAAAACGGGGTTTCAGGTCTCCAGACGGGCTTTGACGGGCTCTTCCAGATGGTGTCAGAGCAGACGCTAAAAAAGCTGCAGAAGTACTCTAATATACTATTCCCCTCACAATAATTTGCAATAGCGATTGCTCCCGCCCGTTCAGTGCAATTAAAATACTATTGACAAGATTTCATTTATTAGCATAGAATGTAATACATTAAATGCAGTGACCGGGAAGTAGTAAGTCTGCGCAAAACCTTGCAGAGAGTTGGCGGCTGGTGCAAGCCAATAAGGAACAGCATTCCGAATTCATCCCGAGAGCAGCATGCTGAAAGTAAGTTTAAGTAGGCAGCGCCGGGTTCGCCCGTTACCGCGATAGGGTATAAGCATTGGCCGTACCCGACGAGGATGCTTTTCGCGAGAAAGCATTAAACTGAGGTGGTACCACGGGAGTAGTAGATACAGCCCGTCCTCTGTAGTACAGAGGACGGGCTGTTTTATGGTCTTGTCCTCGCAAAAATCTGATGAACGGAGGTTTGCTTAGAATGAAGACTGCACACCCAGAACACAAAATTTACAACCCCCAGATGGAATCCATAAGCCGCGATACTTTATCCGAACTGCAAAGCAAACGGCTGCGCAAAACAGTAGAATTAGTGTACAAGAACGTACCTCTTTACCGCACCCGCATGGATGCCAAAGGAATCAAACCGGAAGATATCAAAACCATTAATGATTTAAGGTTTTTACCCTTCACCGAAAAGACCGATTTACGTGACGAGTTTCCTTTCGGGTTATTGGCTGCCCCAAAATCTAAAATTGTTCGCATCCATGGCTCATCGGGAACCACCGGCAAGCCGATTGTGGCCGGTTATACTAAAAATGATGTTGCCATCTGGACCGAGATGGTGGCCCGGGCGATTACTGCGGCTGGCGGCGGAAAGAACGATATCATTCAAGTTGCCTATGGGTATGGATTATTCACCGGCGGTCTGGGTGCCCATCAGGGAGCAACCAAGGTTGGCGCCATGGTGATACCCATGTCCAGCGGAAACACCCAGCGCCAAATTCTATTGATGAAAGAACTGGGTGTAACCATGCTATGCTGCACTCCCTCTTATGCCACCTTCCTGGGCGAGACCATCCGCGAGATGGGCATTAAACCAGAAGAATTAAAATTGAAATCAGGCTGCTTTGGCGCCGAACCCTGGTCGGAAGAAATGCGAGTCACTTTGGAAGAGCTTTTGGGAATAGATGCCTGTGATATTTATGGTTTAACCGAAATCGCCGGCCCGGGGGTTGCCTTTGAATGTTTGGAAAAGAAAGGCATGCACGTTAATGAAGACCATGTTATGGTAGAGATCATCGACCCGGTCACCGAAGAACCTCTCCCCTATGGGGAATCAGGCGAACTGGTCTTTTCCACCATATCCAAAACCGGTATGCCCATGCTGCGTTACCGAACCCATGATATCTGCAAGTTAAACGCCGAACCTTGTGTTTGTGGGCGCACCCATGTACGGATGGATAAGATCGCCGGGCGCACCGATGATATGCTGGTAATCAGCGGCGTCAATGTCTTCCCCAGTCAGATTGAAGCCGTCTTGGTCGGTCTGGAAGGGGTTTCTCCTCATTACATGCTGGTAGTTGACCGGGTCAAATCCCTGGATAAATTGGAAGTACAGGTAGAGCTGACCGAAGACATGTTCTCGGATACGGTGGCCGAAATAGAAACGTTAAGAGATAACATTAAAGAAAAAATTAAATCCGTGGTGGGCATTAATACCAAAATCCATCTGGTTCCGCCCAAATCCATCCCCCGTTCAGAAGGGAAAGCCAAAAGGATCATTGACAAGAGAAATATTTAGAAGGAGGGATCGATATGTTTATTGCGCAGATTTCCGTATTTTTGGAAAACGCCCGGGGAACCTTGAGAGAGATGACTAAAATATTGGCCGATAACAAGATTGATATTATGGCTCTTTCAATCGCTGACACTTCCAACTTCGGTATTGTTCGTCTGATTATCCGGGAAGCTTGTATAGATAACACTTTACTCTGCCTAAAAAATGCCGGCTTCATGGCCAAGAAAAACAATGTTATCTGTATTGGCATCCCCAACCAGCCGGGCGCACTGGACAATATCCTGGCAATTATTGAAGCAGCCGATGTCTCTATCGAATATATCTATTCGTTTAATTACAATGTGGATGGCAACGCCCTATTCGTCTTACGAGTAATGGACAGCGAAAAGGTCATCGCGCGTCTGCAGGAGAACCATATTAACATTTACTCGCAGGCAGACATTAACCGCTTGTAGAGGCCCGTGGAGCAATATCTGATTTTGCATCGACGGGCCGCTCTAGCCGGTCTACGCCAGTGGGAAAAACTTGCCGGACAAAGCGGGCTCATGGCTGGGAATAATTCGTTCCCGGCAGCCCGCTATGGTTAACAGTTTAGCGGCACTCACCTGACAGGCATGCAGATCAGTATGTATGTCAGGCGGATAAAATTCCTGTCCCGGCAAGATGGGAACGTCTATCCGCTTGCCGGTGAGATCAATCAGACCATGGACGAACGGTTGGATGTTAAAGAAGGTTCCAAACAAATCCCCGGCCACGATGTAGGTACCCTCAACCGTAGCAACCGACACCGCCTGTTGTCCCGGGGTATGACCGGGAACCAGATGTACCGCAACGCCTGCGCTTACCTCGAAATCACCGTCAACCAGTATCAAATCGCGTTGCCCCACCTCAGCAATCAGCTCCGGAGCGTAAATATCCCGCTGTGATAGAACTGGCTGGTGGGCACACTCCCATTCTTTTTGCTGCAGAATAAACCGGGCGCGCGGAAACAAAGCCGTGTTGGCACAATGATCAAAATGCAGATGGGTCAGGATGACCGTCTCAATTTCACTGGGTACAATACCCGCCTGCCTCAGGACATTGCTTAGCAAGGCCGGATTGGGTGCCCCGGTGTCAATCAGAATCCGCTGCTGTCCCGCATGCAAATAAAAAATGAGGATGGGGAATACTGCCGGTTCCCACAACTCACGCCTCTCCTTGTCCAACGTATGAACCCATGTCCGAACTGCGCCTGCTGCCAGGCACTGAATACGATAAGAGGATTTCATCTTCCACTCACTTCCCGCTTCTATAAGCTGATGCTTGCTTTATTTCCTGGCGTGCGCCTGACTGGGAAAAACCTGTTATATAAATTATTGAACATAGCGCAGCAAATCGGAAAACTGCTGTAAATCGTAGGTAGCCAGTCCTGCCCCGGCGGCATCGCCAATCGCTGCGCAATCCATGTTGGCCGCCACGGCCGCCTTCACCCCGGCTTGGGAATCCTCAACCACCAAACAAAACTGCGGTTCGACACCCAAATAATGGCTGGCTTTTAAAAAGACTTCCGGATCCGGTTTGGAACGGGTAATATTGGTTCCGTCGGCAACTGCGTCAAAATAATCAGCCAGACCAAGCTGCTGCAATATCAAGCGGGCATTTTTACTGGAAGAACCGATGGCAGTTTTCATCCCCTGGGCTTTGATCACATCCATGGTTTGCTTGACTACCGGCTGGAGATCCTGAGACGTCATTTTCTGCAATGAAAGCTGGTAGAGCGCATTTTTTCGTTCTGTCAGTTTTACTTTGTCTTGCTCCGAAAACTCGTTGCTGCGGGAGCCCAGCAGAATCTCCAGGCTTTCCCGCCGGCCAATGCCCCTCAGTCGATGGTTTACCTTTTCATCAAAAGACACCCCGACTTCGTCGGCAATTTTTTTCCAAGCGAAATAGTGGTCTTGGTCAGTACTGCATATGACCCCGTCCAGGTCAAAAATAACGGCTTGATATTTCATCGTCTTACCCCTTTTGTCGATCATCCCCCGGCCAGGGAGGACGGTCAATCATAAGTATATCCTGCAGCCGATACTCCTGACCGTAGACGGTGATTTTTTGGGCGGCCCCACTTTCCAGGCTGATCAGGCACTGCTCTGGCCTGACCTGAACCCTTATACGGCTGTCCTCAAAGGTCAGTTTGAAACTGTACCCGCTCCATTGACGGGGCAGAATCGGCGCCAGGAAAATACCTTGTTCTTTGAGACGGAATCCGCCGAATCCGTAGACTACGGCCAGATAATTGCCGCCCATGTTGGCGACATGAATGCCGTCTGCGGTATTGCCATGACGGTCTTCCAGATCCAGTTTGGCGGTAAGCTCATAATAGGCGTAGGCCTTGTCCACCATTCC
>CAZACF010000168.1:4786-5056 GCA_964483565.1 uncultured Syntrophomonas sp.
GGCGCCCATTCGGGTAGCGGCAGCGAGTCGAGGTTGTCCACCATTCCCAACCGGGCAGCCATAATGCTGAATATGGAATAGGAAAGAGAAGAATCGTGGGTGGTTATCTTTTCATAATACTCAAATGAATTGAACATGGTTTCTCCCGACTGGGCATCTTCCATAATAGCATGGGCCATGAGCGTGTCCGCTTGTTTACAGATTTGGTGGCGGTACAAGTGCAAAGGATGGTAATGGAGCAACAAAGGAAATTTGTTGCGGGGAATGGTG
>CAZACF010000169.1:0-1653 GCA_964483565.1 uncultured Syntrophomonas sp.
TGGCTTGCATAATACCCTTCATGGAAGGATAACGGGGTTCATTCCAGCTAACCTGGCTGGAAATAACTGCCGGAATGGCAACCTCGGTTACAGCAGTACCGCCATCAGCTTCACTGGTGCAGGTAGCTTTGCCGCCAGCAATTTCAATGCTGGTAATAACGTTTACATGAGGCATGCCTAAAATTTCAGCAATACGGGTGGGAACCTGTGAAGAACCATCATCGGAGGCTACGTGACCGGCCAGAACCAATTCCGGGCTTTCAGCCTTAATCGCATTGGCCAGGGCTACAGCTCTGGCATATTCATCGGCAGCCGTATCCTGTTTTACTAGGATACCGCGGTCTGCTCCCATGGCAAGGGCTGTACGAATGGCATCCATAGCTTTGTCAGCGCCGGCTGAAACAACTACCACCTCAGTAGCGATGCCCTTTTCTTTTAATTGAATTGCACCTTCGACTGCAACTTCATCATAAGGATTAATAATGAGGTTTATACCTGCATCATTAATTTTGCCATCTTTTAACTCGATTTTAGCCTCTGTGTCAAAAGTCTGCTTAACACATACTACAACCTTCAAGTTCATTCCTCCTTTTCATCTGCTGGTTATCCGTTTTTTAAAAGTAAGATCACTGCCCAAAAGCCTACAGTAATTCTTCAATCACCCCCATGAGAAATAATATATATTTACTGTTGCCTACGGCAAAGTTACCGCCAGAGTTTATAGGTTTACCACCGACATTCATCGGTTAATGCAAAACAGAATTATTTTTTTCGTTACTGCCTCATAAGTAAAATACGGGGAAGTTCCGATAGCAGAAAAAGCCATAGACAAGTTAATATCTTCTATAAAAAAGTCCATTTTCCTGCTTGCGTCTTTAAATCAAACAAAATTTTGTTAGCAGATTCACTCTTAATTGTAATTTACTAGTATTTTTTGATAGAAAAAAGTATCAAGCGGATGAAAGCCAATCGCTGCCGGTCGAAATATCTGTTCTGTGCTGCCGATAAACAATACGCCTCCTTCCCGCAAGGCATTGGCAAATTTACGGTAGAGCGACTGTTTACTCTCTTCTGTCAGGTAAATGAATACATTGCGGCACAAAATCAGGTCATAATCCTTCTCATACTTGTCGCGGAGCAAATCATGGCGTGAAAAATCGACCATTTCCTTTATTTCATTAATAATGTGATGATGCTCCCCTTCTGACTGTATGAAGCGGTTAAAATACTCGATCGGCAAGGTTTTCAAAGCTTTGCTGTTGTACATGGCCCGGGTTGCTTTCCTCAATACTTCCTGGTCCAAATCAGTGGCCTTGATCTTTTGGACATGGCCGGGAAATTTTGCATGAAAAAGCATGGCCAATGAATACGCTTCTTCTCCCGTTGAACAACCGGCACTCCAGACTTTAAGCCTCGGTCTTTGCTTCAACAGTTGAGGGATTATCTTATCTTCCAACACCTTCCAATGATCGGGATTGCGAAAAAACTCTGAAACATTGATGGTCAGATACTCGATAAATCGATTACAGGTTGGCATGTCTGCCTCCAAAAGGCTGATAAAGGAATTGTAATCCGGACACTCGACCGTTCTCATAAAACTATTAATACGTCTTTCCATTTGTGGCCGTTTATATGCGCTCAGATCGATCAGAC
>CAZACF010000169.1:1663-5012 GCA_964483565.1 uncultured Syntrophomonas sp.
TCGAACTTTTCCATAAACCATTCCCAATCATGTAAACCCTTCTGCAAAATGCCTCCCCCTATTTTATCATGTCCAACGCTTTACCGAATGCTTCCACGGTCAGTTCTATGTCATTAATTTCATGGGCCCCAGAAAGGAAAGATACTTCAAACTGTGATGGCGGCAGGTAAATTCCGCAATTCAGCAAATTTCGGTAGAAAACTGCATGCTTTTCTGTATCACAGTTTTGCACCGATTCATAATCGCGAACCTCTTCTTCGGTAAAGAAAACGCAAAACATGGAGCCCAACCGTTTGATCGTATAATATAAATCGTGGGCTTCAAACAAAGTCTTTATTTTTCCGGCCAAGAGATAACCCAATACCTCCAGACGGTCATAGATATCTCCGTCTTCCAACTCTTTCAGAGTGGCAATACCAGCTGCCATGGCCAGTGGATTGCCAGAGAGCGTTCCGGCTTGATATACTTCTCCAAGCGGGGCTACCATATCCATAATTTCTCGTCTGCCGCCATATGCACCGACCGGCAAGCCTCCGCCGATGATCTTGCCCAAGGTGGTTAAGTCGGGAATGATGCCGGTCATATTCTGTACCCCACCATAGCAAAGCCTGAAACCGGTTATGACCTCATCAAATATCAGTATACTGTCATACATACTGGTAATCTCGCGAACCGCCCGCAAAAATTCCATTTCAGCCGGAATCAGCCCCATATTGCCTGCTATCGGTTCAATAATGACGGCAGCGATGTCAGGCCCATACTGCATAAAGGCTTTTTTCACCGACTCAATGTCATTATACTTGCACAGCAGGGTATGATCGGTAATGGATCTGGGTATGCCGGGGCTGGATTGACTGCCTCCGGTAAGCATCCCCGAGCCGGCTTTGAGCAGAAACGCATCGGCATGGCCGTGATAGCAGCCTTCAAATTTGATGATTTTATTGCGTTTGGTATAGGCCCGAGCCAATCGAATGGCGCTCATGGTGGCCTCGGTACCGGAGTTCACCATTCTCACTTTATCAATGGAAGGAAACGCTTCGCAGATCATCTCCGCCAGTTCGATTTCACGCGCACAAGTAGCACCAAAACTGCTGCCGTCCCTGGCTGCCTCGATCATAGCTTCGACAACAGCGGGATGACTGTGCCCCAGAAGCAGCGGACCCCAGGAACCTACATAATCAATAAATTCATTGCCATCCTCATCGTAGATTCTGCAGCCGCTGCCTCTTTTCATAATCAGCGGGTCCATTCCCACTGATTGAAAGGCACGCACCGGGCTGTTTACGCCCCCCGGCATTACTTTAAGCGCCTGCTGATAGATCTGTTCTGATCTGGTGGTTTTCACTCCTTTTCCCCCATTCGCGACCGATCCTCATCAGATCGGTTTCCTCAATCAAAATAGCGCATACTGACTTTTTTTAATTCCCGAATACTGTTTAAGACAACGTAATCATCCAAACCGGTTATATCAGCAATCCGGCTGATCGTTTCTTCCAGTTCCGCTTGACTGCGGGCATGCACCATGGAAAACAGATTGTAACCAAAATCAGCACTAACCTCGCGCAGATAACAATGACTAACCTCCTGAAATGCTGCCATGGATTCACCTGCCTGGTCTGCTTCATTTATTCCAACTTTCCAGGCAACCATGGCATTGCAGGTATAACCTGCCTGCTGATGCCTGAGGACTGCTCCCCAGCGGCGTATAACCCCTTGACTATGCAGATCTTGAATACACTCCAGAACTTCCTCTTCGCTTATCTCCAAATCAGCCGCCAGCTTTTGAAAGGGACGTGATTCAAGCGGTATATCGCCCTGGAGAAATTGGATAATCCGGCGGTTTTTTTCATCTCCATACATCATGATTCAGCCCCCATATCAAACGAAACCTTGATCTTGTAAAGCTTGCGGGCCGGCATGGGCAGGATGGGCAGTCCACAGGCCTGTTCCAATGCCTGCAATTGCTGGGTCAGTGCCGCCTGCGAAGGAGATGTCAATGTAAACCAGAGGTTGTAATGATGGTCGCGTACATAGTTATGGGTTACTCCGGACAACTGATTAAGTATGGCGGCAACTTCATCTATTCGTTCCTCCGGTACGGTCATGGCACAAAGTGCTGACGTGTATCCCAGCTGTTTGGAATTTATGATTCCGCCTATACGACGGATCAAACCGTTTTCTTTTAAGGCAGCGATGCGGGCCAGGACCTCGTCTTCACTTGTTCCCAACCGGGCTGCCAAGTCCCCGAAAGGCTGGCAACTGAGCGGCAGGGCGTTTTGCAGGGCATCCAACAGAGCACGATCAAGCTGATCCAGCTTCATATTTTCTGACCCTCTTGCCGGGGATTATAGAGGCACCAGCTGTCTTCCGCCATGATACTGCCGTTATAATAACTGGCCCGTGCCCGGCATCCCCCGCACTTTTCCCGGTAATCGCAAATTCCGCATTTGCCTCCGTATTCCATGCTGCGCAGCTCCTGTAAAACAGGATTTTCGGTCCAAATTTTATCAAAAGGAATGTCTTTGACATTGCCCAGGGGCATGTCCATATAAGCACAGGGCTGTACCTCTCCCTTGGGACTTATGATGCAATAACTGATGCCTGCCAGGCATCCCCGGGAAAAACGTGTCTGTATCCCTTTTTTGTCTGCAACCCGAATAAACTGCGGTGCGCAAGTAGGTTTTATTTCAATGGACACTTTTTTTTGTTTTTCCATCAAACGGGCCAGGGTTTTTTCGTATTCCACTACCCGTAGCGCTTCCTCTTCAATATCGGCACCCCGCCCGGTGGGCACCAGGAAGAAGACATGATGGGCCATGGCCCCAATCTGTACGGCAAAATCGGTGATATCTTCCAATTCCGCCACATTCCAGTCCATCACGGTCGTATGAATCTGGAAAGGAACGCCGGCTTCCTTGAGATTTAACATCCCTTGCACCGTCAAATCATACGCATGGTCCATCCTGCGGAATGCGTTGTTTTTTTGCGGCATCAGACTGTCGAGGCTGACTCCGGCAGCCATAAAGCCTGCCTGTTTAAGCTTTTGGGCCACGTCCAGGGTAATCAGGGAACCGTTGGTACCCAATACTGCCCGCAGCCCCTGCCGGGTGGCATAGTTTCCCAATTCGTATATGTCCGGGCGCATCAGCGGTTCTCCTCCGCTGAAGATCATTATTTTAAAACCGGCTTTTTTAATCTCATCAATGAGTTTTTGGGCCTGACTTGTATTGAGTTCATCTTCGAGTCTTGCACCGGCATCGCGGTAACAATGCTCGCAGAACATATTGCACTGATTGGTAGTATTCCATGAAACCAGCATATCAACCCTCCTACACAATGTTTCCTGATA
>CAZACF010000170.1:0-5005 GCA_964483565.1 uncultured Syntrophomonas sp.
GCACTATCAACCCGCACTAGGGACTTTCACCCATTAGACTGCGCCCGTGCCGGGCGCACCTAAAAAAACTCCCCCGGACGAATCCGGGGGAGTCTTGGGGTTCAGATAGATTGTCTTTTAAGTTGTTGCTTAGTCAACAACTACGATAGCAAGAGCTGTGGAACCACTCACAACTACGCGAACGGTATCGCCTTCGGCGATTCCTTCCAGAACCTGCAGGTTCTTGTCATCGCTGTTGTCCAGATATACGGTGTCCTCGCTATCAATCTTGTATGAATTACCGTCGGAAAGAACGATGGTTCCCTTGTTAACGGTATCAATAGTCAATGCGCCAGCTGTTCTGGTCTTGTAGGCAACCGCAACAGCAACATTGGTAGCTTTGCCGCCGCTCAGTTTGTAGGAAACAACATCGCCTTTGGTCAGACCACCAACAATAGCATCCACTTCGTATGCATCCATGCCTACGAACTTGATCCAGTCATCAGAATCTGAATACTGTTCCTGGTAGATGGCATACTTGGTATCGGTAGCCAGTGCTGCACCCGCAGTTGTCGGGATTACTACATATTCCAGTTTGTTGGAACTGTTGGCATAGTAAGCAAAGTAGTTTTGCCCAGCAGCCTGTTTCAGCTCTTTCCAACCCAGAACTGTGGTATCACCCAGGTCGGTTCCGACCAGATTGAATACTGTTACTTCATCAGCATCATACCAAATGGTGCCGATCTTGAACAGATCTTCATCAGTATCCATATTGGCAGCAGCAATCGCAGTTCCTGCAGCAGGCTTCCAATACTTGATGGTCTTAATGATGTTATTGGAATCGAGGGAAACGGAGACCAGAATGCCGTTGTTAAATGCTGCACCAGCTACTGTCGGCATCAGGAGTCCCTGGGCTGCAGCATAGTCAAGTGCTCTGCCACCAGCGTTCAGATCTTTAACCTTGGTGCGGGCATTGGTCGCTGCATCCTGCAGATAGCTGTCTACACCCAGTGCATAGGTGTATTCTTCGCCATCAGCCTTCATAACGGTAATGTTCTGTACAGCGTCGCCGTTGCTGGCAGTGATATCTCCAGACCAGTCGGTAACAACACCATACATTGAAGTACTACCAGCATCACCCAGTATAAGGCCAGCTACCTTGCCGGTAGCACTCAGCAGTAAGGTGACATCGGTATTCCAGGCATCATATTCGTTACTGAGTACATTCTGGGTCAGGGTTGCATACTGATAATCTTCAGTGTCATCAGTATAACGTCCCTGGTAAGCATTCTTGAGCAGATTTGAATAGGGGGCCTTCCAAGTCATACCCATAACGCTAACTGATTTGACGTTGCCGCCATCATATTTGGCAGAAGCCAGGGTTCCCTTGATCTTTGTGCTCATTGCTACCAGATAGTAGTCGCAACCACGGTAGTTTTCCAGAACACTCAGCGTATCATTTTCCTGCAGATCAGCCAGGGTGGCTGGTTTGCCATCTCTCTGAACATAGATGTCTTTGTCAGTAAAGTTGGTAGTGGCAGCAAATCCATCCCAAGCACCAGCGTTGCTCTGTATATTCAGTGTGGGAATCGGTGCAGCTGCTACTGCTGCTGCTGCTGCTGCTGCACCCATGTTGATCGGGGCAGCCATCAAGCTTCCGGTAACAATTGTTGCTAAAGGATTTTTAGCTTGAGCCGGAGTAGCTTGAGTCTGATAGGTAACTTTTTCGCCGTTTACTTTTTTAACGATTCCGGGAGTCGGGAAAGTAAATGCTCTCAAAGCAACAACTTCGTCATCGTCATTTAAGATAACCGCATAGGCGTCGGAAGCATCATAGGTGGCATTTTTAATGTCAGATGCATTGATGGTGTTAGCCAGCATTGCATCTTCAACAGCCTGCCATTCTGCAGCAGTGCTGGTTCCGGCCGCAACTTTGGGCAACAAGGCGGTCATGGGAGCGGTCAGGATGCCAGGTGCAAACTCAGTGTTGCATGCTTCAGTTACGATAGGGGTTTTTGCGAAGTTGTATTTAACTCCGTCGATTTTGACTTTGCCGCCATCAACAACTACTTCATTAAAGGGGGTGCCGGCAGCTGTTTTAGGTCCAAACTTCTTGTAGTCTTTCAAAACGATGCTGGTGACTTTGCCATCTTTATCGGTTACAACATCAGCAAACGCTTCGATTGCATTCAGAATGGAACCGCCCGGCAGGCTGCAATTGTCAGCCAATTTGGCAGTAAAGGGATCAAAGTCAGGATCTGACCAGACTTTAGTGGTATCGTTATAAGTTCCAGGGTTGGCATCTTTGAGATTGCCATTGTCATCATAGAGATAATAGTAAATGGTATATTCATCATCATTTACTGAGAAGGACATGATCAAAGCATCTTCAGTTTTATTGGATTTGTCAAACTTGTCATAAAGCAATGTATAGCCCTGGGAAATTTTCCCTTTGCCATCGCCTTTATCATAAACTTTGGTGGCATCGTTGAACAGGTTGTCAGAAGCTTTGTATTCAACAACATTTTCGTCCAAAGTTGCAGCAGCCAGAACAGCAACTACGCCTCTGGAGGCAGCCTGGCCTGCTACGAAGGTTACATCGTCCAAAACGCCCAGGTTGGCAGCTTTGGCAATGTAGTCTGACGGCCATTCGCCAGCCAGATTGTCATTGTAGCCCAGGAGTCTTAAAAGAACGGTGATTACTTCAGCTTGAGTGATCTGGTCTTCCGGACGGAAGGTGCCAGCCGGGTCGCCTTTTACATATCCCTGTGCAGCGGCTACATTGATCCAGCCGTTGGCCCAGTGGTCGGTGGCAACATCACTGAAGGGAGAAGCGGTTCCACCCATACCGGATGCTACTGATTTCAGTCCGGCGGTCACGCAGGCAATTTTCGCAAATTCTGCGCGGGTGATGGTCTTTTCGGGTCCGAAGGTTCCATCCGGATATCCGTCAATGATGCCCAGACCATTGAGTTTGTAGATAGCAGCTGATTCAACCGATGTTCCAGTAACATCACTGAAACTTGCTGCGCCAGCGCTGCCGACCATGGTAAACATAAATGATACCAGTACCAGCAGCATGATCAACTTGTTATGTTTTTTCAACATACTGTGTTTTCCTCCTTATGTTTTGATTTAGATAATCATATTGATGACTCAATATAACTTCAACAGGTAATCGTATTGATGACTCAATACAGCATTGAACAGGTGATCTCGCGCTTGTTAAGGTGTCGATTCCCCCTTTCAATGGTCTCAAATGTTTGCTTGGTGTGATTTTTGACCTGTTAAATATGACGACCAAGGCTTATATTTGGTTCCATAAATTAAATAAATATTTTTTCATTCTGTTTCGTTCGGATTCGACAGCGTTATTGCCATTTATATCCTATGTCTTGGCTAAGTAGCGACTTGCATTTTTGCTGGCGCTGGTGCAATAATATCTGAGATACTACTTCAATAGCTAAGGAGAGGGAAAATGAACAAACTTCAGAAATATCTATGCGCGGCCATATTGGTGCTGGTATTGGCCGGCATAGGCTGGCAGTACGTTGGGTGGCAGAAGCAGGTCGAGCGGCATGAAAATGCCCTGCAGTTCTGGCAGGTGGAAGTCCCCAAAATACAAGCGGAGTTTCCTGAGTTCAAGCCTCAGAATGCGGAACAGATGATGGCGGCGGAAAACAAGCAGTTTGCCGAACAGAAAAAGACACCTTACGTCAACTCCGGAATCATTGTATTATTGGGATTGATGGCTGGCGGCGCAGTCATTTACGGGCCGATGATGGTCGCTAAAATAAAACTTGCTCTGCAACCCCAAGAAGCATCCAAGAAGCGTAAAAGATAATTCAAACAGGCGCCTGATTTAAATATCAGTCGCCTGTTTTTTGGGCGAATTGGTTCCATTTACTGGTATATGCTTGAATATGCCGATTAGGACAGATTATTTTGTCGGTAATTTCTTTTATAACTTTGATCCCCGCCGACGCTCAGGCTAATCTTGGAGATCCTTCGGCTTTGCCTCAGGATGACACTAACGGCTTCAGCTCTTCGGGATTAAATATTTACTGCTTCAACTCCTCAGGATAACATGTTTACCTCTTTGGCCTCTCAGGATGACATTCTTGGCTGTTCCTATTGCTCAGGATGACAAAATCTACAGCATCAGCTTCACATACTTCTGTATGCCTTCGGCAATGGCCTGGGCGGCTTTGGTCTGGAAATCGGCTGAGGCCAGCAGTTGGGCTTCCTCGGCATTGCTGATAAAGGCGGTTTCCACCAGGGCAGAGGGCATATTGCTCTCTCGCAGCACCGCATAGTTGGCCTGGCGGATGCTGCGATCAGTACGTCCGCATTTTTCCAGCATGGCTTTTTGGAGCAGATCGGCCAGCAGGGAGCGCTGGTATTCCTGGGCATAAAGGGCCGGGGTGCTTTCGGGTGCATAATAGAAAGTTCCGGTACCGTGTGGTTCGGTGCTGTCTACCGAATCGCAGTGAATCGACACAAACAAGTCGGCTTTGGCTTTATTGGCCATGGCCGGTCGGTCGCTCAATCCCACAAAGGTATCATCATCGCGGGTCATAATCACTTTATAGCCCGCCTTCTCCAAAATATCCCGCGCTTTTAAGCCCATGCTTAAAACTACATCTTTTTCGTACAAGGTGCGTGATTTGCTGATCGATCCGGTATCACGGCCGCCATGGCCGGGATCAAGGACGATGGTGACCTGGTTGTCAGTGTCATCAGTGGGTTTGGTCGGTTCTTCCTCCATGACTTTCTTATCTTTATTGACCAGGATGATGCTGAGTTTTAAACCATTAACGCTGCGATTGACCTGGTAGGTTTCCAGGTTTTTGCCGGTGTTGACTTTGATCTGCAATGGCTTTCCTTTGTCTTGGCTGAGGCTGACCCTTCCGGCCAGACCGCTGAACAAATAGTCGTCCTCCACAAAACCCTGCCCGGTCTTGCTTAGATTCAAGGTGATTACGCCGTCACTGAAGCTTTCCTGGTATTCCATGGCAGAAGTAGC
>CAZACF010000171.1:0-4968 GCA_964483565.1 uncultured Syntrophomonas sp.
CCAGAGAACTTAATTCCGGAGAAGCCAGGGCAATGCGCTGTCCGATTTCACTGTGTCGTTGCATCTCCCTGTACTCAGCCTCGGTCAGCTTGCCTTTTTTAAATAGAATTCGATCGGGAATACCGACTTTGCCAATATCATGAAACCGTGCCAGTAATTGCAGATTGGTCAGCGCGCTTTCCGAGAGCTTCAATTCTCTCCCCAATAGAGCAACCAGTATGCTCATGCGCTCCCCATGACCTTCTGTCAGATTGTCCCTGGCCTGCAGTGCTTTTAAGAGCGTATTCACCACTGCACTGTGAGCACTGCTGCTGGTTTGCAGTTTGGTTCGGTACATGCGATTGTCTGCTTCCTTGAACGTGTCCCGCAAAGTAGAACGGTTGTCTTTGCGGATTGCTTTGCCCATGGATACGCTCAAGGGAAGCGAAGGATTGGTTTGATTGTATATCTGTATGGAAGTAATAACCTGACCAGCGATTTTATCCATCACCTGGTTATTGCTATTCGGCAGTAAAACAGCGAATTCGTCTCCCCCTACCCGGGATACAATATCACTGCTGCGAAAACAGCTTTGCAGTATTTGGGCGAAGTTTTTTAACAAACGGTCACCCGCTTCATGCCCCATCGTATCGTTCACCAATTTGAGGCCATCGAGGTCAAACATTATCATGCCCACCGGATTAAAGCGCCCGTTTTCCAGGCGAATTAATTCTTCTTCGAAATAAGTCCGATTATACAAGGAAGTCAAAGCATCATGCGTGCTTATGTAACGAAGTTCCTGTTCCAGCTGTTTGCGGTCGGTTATATCCCGACTGCTGAGAATAATGCCGCTCACCTTGCCATCCTGCCAAATTGGATTGCCGACTGTTTCCGTCCACACATAATGCCCGTCCTGATGCCGACAACGATGATGCGTGATCCCTGTCTTTCCCGTTTGCAATGATTTCTTCAGGGCATCCGTTACCTGTGGAAGATCCTCGCAATGAACCAGGTCTGCCAATGTAATGGTCATCATTCTTTGGTCCGTATAGCCCAATACCTTATAGTGGGAAGGACTGGCAAAAACAACGTTGCCATGGCAATCCAATTCACTGACTAAATCTGACATGTTATCGGTAATGCGATGCAAGTTGCGTTTGCTTTCAATAACCGCATCGGAATTCTTGTCACGTAAAATTTCAAGCGCTGCAATCACATGGCCATGGTCATCAAAAACAGGGGATGCCTGTGACCAATAAAAGACCTCATTGACCCTTGATTTTAATTTTATGGTCCCGTCTCCATAATAATTTAAATCCATTTTTTGGAATGGCCGTTGATACTCTTTTTCTAGTTCGGGATTTAAAACCAGATCCACCAGCATAAGGCAAGGTTCTCCAAAAAAAGGTATTGCATAAAACCGCTCTGCCTTGCCAATGGCCTGCGCACGCGGAACAAGCGTGATTCTTTCCATCGCCGCATTCCAGGCAATAATGCGATGATCACGATCGATGGCAAAAACCGCGTCAGGAAGAGCATCCAGAATCCCTGGACAAAGAATTGACTGGGAGATTTCCATTTCGGTCTCCTTGAAATGTTTGTTTAGGTGATATTAAATAAATTCATTTACACTATTCTTGAACCTTGTATCATTTTCCTTCATTAAGAAAGTTTATTCAACAATGTTTGGACTGTCTTAAAAAAACTCAGGATTTCCACCGAAAAGTGGATATCCTGAGTTCTTTATGTCATATTGTAGTCCAGTTAAGAACGACTGTTTAATCGCTGATTTTATTGGTACGGGTCCAAATCTTGCGCGCCTGGGCAGCTTCAACCAATTCATCCCGGAAATCCGGATGGGCAATGCTAACCAAAGCTTCCGCCCGCTGCCAGGTTCCCAGACCCTTCAGGGAGACAGAACCGTATTCGGTCACCAGAATGTTACAGCTCTGACGCGGTACCGTTACGATCGTTCCTTCGCGGAAAGCAGGAACAATTCTGGAATGTAACTTGCCTTCTTTATCAGTATGCGTTGAAGGGAAACAAATCAAACTGCGTCCGCCCTTGGAATAGAAAGAGCCAAGCACGAAATCAAGCATACCGCCGTTGCCGGAGATCTGGCTGAATCCTGAACTCTCGGCACTGACCTGGCAATACAGGTCAACTTCCAGCGCCTGATTGATGGAAATCAAGTTATCCAAAGAAGCGAGGCGAACCGGGTTGTTGATATAGAATACGTTGTAGGATGCCAAAGATGAATTATGATCCATCCAATCCAAAAATTCTTTACTGCCGGCGGCAAAAGTAAAGCAGGTCTTGCCTTTGTCATAATCCTTTTTCATATTGTTCATGCGACCAGATTCCATCATGGTTCTATAGGATTGACCCAGCATTTCGGTGTGACCGCCCAAGTCTTTCAGATCGGTATCAGCAATGATTTCACCCAAAGCATTGGGCATACCGCCGATTCCCAGCTGAATGGTGCAGCCGTTGCGGATAAAAGGAAGGACATGCTGCGCAATGGCTTTGTCACTTTCTGAAGGGATAACTGGTTCCGAATAGAAAACAGGAGAAGCTTCTTCAATGATATAGTCCACATCCGCGACATTGATGCTCTCACGAGCGCCACCGTAACAATAAGGCATATCCGGACAAATCTCAACCACTCTGGTTTTGGAAGTCATGAACTGCGCCAGGGTGATCCCGTTTTGCAGACCAAAGTTGAAGTTGCCATCCTTGTCCATCGGGCATACCCGGTAGACGGTCCAGTCGCGATGTCTGGTGCCGATTTTGTCAGGTTCGTCATATTTCAGTTCGAACCATCCCTCTGATTCGCCAAATTGGGTGGGGTTGTAGAAAACGTTGGGCCGTGCCTGCTGGAAATAGCGGCTGACAGGGCTGTAGTGATAGTCAATGTACGTAAACGATTCACCCTTGGGATCCTTCATCAGAACTTCCGGGATGGGAGGCATACACACCGCCACATAAACGCGAACATCGTTCAATTCGTCTTTGCGGGCTGCTAGTTCCCTTTCAAAGGCGACTGATTTACCGTTGAACATTCCCAGGTCGATCCAATCACCTGACTTGACCAATTTTGCAACTTCCGCTGCGGTTCTGACTTTTTCTTTGTACATCTGTTTAAAATCTTTTGCCATAATTCCCGGCTTAGATTCTCCTTATGCCAACTCAGAGAAACCCTGGCCGTCAATTCGATCAACCAGGAAGCGCCGGACTCACCAGCCTTTCTTAGATATTTTTGAGTTTGCGAAACCATTTCACACTATTATGTCATAGTATTCTAAAAAAATATATAAAATCCTCTTTTTTTTAATAATTTATTATAAAACGGTATAATTTTGTAACATTCTAAAGATTCATATTTTTGTTACAAATAGCTTTAGAATCTTGGATTGATTGGGCTAATTGCGAAATTTTGCAATTATTAATATTGCTAATTTATATAACCCTTTGTAATGATTTTACAAATTGTCATTATTATAATAAATTACTGTTCCGTATTTAGAATTGTGTTGTAAATATAACTTGCAATAGCAATTAATTCATGATATTATACCCCTGCAGGGTATAAATGAATATATTCCGCTTCTTTGTTGAACAATAGAATAAGCTTTGTACCCAGAAAAAATGAATCGAGGTGTCGGAAATGGATATCGTAAAAGTATCATCTGCTGCGGTTGATAACTTAAAGGACGTAATGAAGGCACAAAATATCGAATCCAGCAATTTAAGGATTATTGCCAGTGCCGGCTGAGGCGGCGTTTCATTTAATCTGGTTCTGGATGAACCAGGCACAAATGACAAGACCGAAGAACATGAGGGCCTTAGTTTTATCGTGAAACAAGATCTTATAGATACGTATGGATCGTTTTCTCTGGAAACGATCAAGCGGGGCGCGCAGACCTATTTGCAGCTTGTTCCCGAACGGGATCCCGATGCAGGCGGCGGCGGGTGCAGTTCTTGCACTTCCTGCGGTTAGACTGATTCTTTAAAGACTGCACCGGCTGAATAATCCGGTGCAGTTTTTTAGTGCCGGGATAATTCACTCTCCCAGCCAAAAGTATTTCCAGATTATATTCGACTGCCAATCAGATGCCAGCCAAAAAGAGCTGCGTATATAAAAGTTACCAGACAGGTTCCTCGATATACCTGTTTATAATGATCTTTAACCGCATATTGGATCACGATTACAAAAAACATAACCGCTGCCATTTTATAGAATACCCCCAACCAGGGAGCAAGGCTAAAGAAATATCTCATTACCGGATTTAATTCCCACTCCCAACCCCAACTTTGGCAAACAGACAATGTTGCCAGCAGATCAAGCAGATTCAAGTAAATACAAAACGACAAAATTAGCCACAACTTAGCGGTCGGTTTTAGAGCCATGGCCTAACCTCCATAATTCATCACCTGAGGTGCGCTTTAAGAAAGTATGTGTCATACCTATCCTTTTTATTTATTGAGTCACAGCAGTCAAGCAACCGGCAGAATCATCACCAACCCTGTCAGGGCAATAATAAACATTATGATGATATATTCCATGAGGGTCAGTTTGAGATCGTAAAGATAACTTCTCTTTCCCGGTTGATAGCCTCTGGCTTCCATGGCATCCACTAATTCGTCACTTCGACGTATGATGTTTAACAACAAAGGCATGGCCAAAACAACCATTGCCTTGATCTTTCCGCTCGATCGGTGAATCTCAAATTTTGCCCCTCGAGCCAATTGTGCATCTCTCACATTTTTCATTTCATTTTGCAAGGTAGGCACAAACCGCAAAGACAATCCTAACAGCATGGCAATATCATGCGATGATATGCCAAAGATGTTGACAGGCCACAGCAATCTTTCCAGCCCCCCGGTCAGCGCAGCATGGGTGGTGGTCATGGTCAACAAGGTTGCTGCTGCAATCAGCAAAAAAAACTTCCAAATACAAGCCCAAATAATATTATAAAAACTATATAT
>CAZACF010000172.1:0-3226 GCA_964483565.1 uncultured Syntrophomonas sp.
GTCCCCAACGTAGCGCTCATACCAAACTGAGCTACACCCCGACGCAAAGAATATTCTATAACAGAACCTTCTTTAAGTCAAGCAAAAGCTCGAATAATGGCTATTCCACTTCGCTCAGCCGGAATTTGGCGTGCAGGGCCTGGACGGCTTTATTGACCTCGTCTTCATCGATAATGCAGGACACCTTGATTTCCGAGGTGCTGATCATATGGATGTTGATTTCGGCATCAGCCAGCGCCTCAAACATGGTGGCAGCCACGCCGGGGTTGCTCTGCATGCCGGCGCCGACGATGGATACTTTGGCCACGTCTTGGCCATAGGACATCCCGGAGGCACCGATCTTGGCGACCACTTCGTTGACCAGCGGCAGCGCCTTGTCCAGTTCATCCCGTTCGATGGTAAAGGCGATATCATTGCGGTTGGAACGCATTCCTCCCTGGATGACCATATCTACATTGATTTTGCTCTCGGCCAGCACCTTGAAGATGGTCATGGCTACCCCGGGCTGGTCGGGTACATCAAACAGGGCGATCCTGGCTACGTTATAATCATGGGCTATCCCGCTGACAATTCTCTGTTTTTCCATCTTGCCTACCTCCGTAATTATGGTCCCAGATTGGTTATTAAAACTATTGAGCACTTCCACATCGACGTTATAATGCATGGCGAATTCTGCGGCCCGGGGCTGTAAAACACCCGCTCCCAAACTGGCCATCTCCAGCATTTCTTCATAAGATATGCGATCAATTTTGCGGGCATCTTCAACAATCCTGGGATCGGCTGTATAGACTCCGTTGACATCGGTAAAAATCAGGCAACGGGCAGCCCCCAGGGCTGCGGCCAGAGCAACTGCAGTCGTATCCGAACCGCCTCTTCCCAGAGTCGTTATGTTCTGCTCGGGCGACAGCCCCTGAAAGCCGGCAATCACCACGATGCTTCCCAAAGCCAGTTCGTTGTTGATTCGATCCGTTTTGATTCCAGTGATCCGAGCTTTGCTATGTACTGCGTCGGTTTTTATCCCAGCCTGCCACCCACACAGGGATATGGCCGGGCATTTTAAGTGGTTTAGAGCCATGGCTAATAAAGCGGCGCTTTGCTGTTCGCCGGTGGCCAGCAGCATATCCATTTCCCGGGCGCTGTTCTGGTCTCCAATTGCTCCGGCCAGTTCCAACAGATCATCGGTTGTATCCCCCATGGCGGATACAACCACCACCAGTTCATTACCTTGACTTTGCATATCTTTTAAACGTAATGCTACGTTTTTTATTTTGTCCATTGAGGCAACTGAACTGCCACCAAATTTGCATACTAATAAAGCCAATTTAGTTCAACTCCCTATAATACTAGATATGATTGCCTTCCAGACGAACCACATTGTTAATCTTATCAACGATGCTCATACCGCCAAGGATGGTCAGGGCATCCTGTACGTCTTTTTCCTTGACCAGATGGGTGATAAGAATGAGTTCCGCTCGGTCTTGCTGGCTGGTCTTTTGCAAGACCTGGGCAATACTGACATGATGATTGCCAAATACCCCGGCAATCCCGGCCAATACACCGGGGCGGTCGGCCACCGTCATACGGATGTAGTATTCGGCAGTCAATTCGCTGATGGGCAGGATCTGTTTATCTTCAAAACAGGTACAACCAATTCTGGCATTGCTGTGATGCAGCAGGCTGCGTCCAATTTCGATGATGTCTCCGGTTACAGCACTGGCGGTAGGCAAAGAGCCTGCTCCCCGCCCGTAATGCATAATTTCACCCACCGCATCACCTTTCACAAACACGGCATTGTAAACATCATTCACAAAGGCCAGGGGATGGTTGAAGGGCAAGAAAGCCGGATGTACTCGAACCTGCACCTGCTCTTCCACTTCCTTGGCAATGGCCAGTAATTTAATCGTAAAGCCTAGTTCGCGCGCATATTGAATATCACGCAGGGTAATGGCGGTGATCCCTTCCACATAGACATCTTTGAGCGTAACCCGGCTGTTAAAAGCAATGGAGGAAAGGATGGCGATTTTGCGAGCTGCATCCATGCCCTCTACATCAGCACTGGGATCTGCTTCCGCATAGCCCAACTGCTGTGCCTCCTGCAGGGCTTGCGGGTAATCACAGCCTTCCTTGCTCATTTTACTGAGAATATAATTGGTGGTACCGTTTAATATGCCGATAACCTCAAGGATGCGGTTGCCGGCCAGGGATTGCTTCAAGGGGTAGACGATGGGTATGCCCCCCGCCACACTGGCTTCGAAGTAAAAATCGACCTGATTGTCTTCGGCCGTAGCAAAAAGCTCTTTGCCTTTCTCAGCAATCAGATCTTTGTTGGCACTGACAATATGCTTGCCTTTCTTCATGGCTTCGGTGATAAAACTGAAGGCTGGCTCCATACCGCCGATTAATTCAACGATGATGTCGATGGTTTTATCATCGAGGATCTCAGCATAATCACTGGTTACCTGCTCGGGCTGCAGTCCCAATGCATAGCATTTTTCCGGTTCTTTCTCCAAAACCTTGGCGATTCTAATGTCCGTACCTGTTTTGCGGGCAATGGCGTCACTGTTGGCAGTCAATAATTTGACCACGCCTGAACCAACCGTACCACACCCCAGCAATGCAACGTTAATCATTTGTTTTCCCCCTGCTGTTTAGCTTTTTCCTATGATTTCAACGCTGATGACTCCATCGACCTGGTTGAGCCGGTTCAGCATTTCGTTGACTGATAAAATAGCTTCCTCCATGCCCAGCGACAATGTCACATAGGCTACCCCATGCAAAGGCAGGTTTTGATTGATGGTCAGGATGTTTCCTTTCATTTGGGCAATACAATTCAACACCGCTGAAAGTATACCGGATTTGTTACGAAGCAGCAAGGATATGTTGACGATCCCCAGATTATCAGCATTATGAAACGAGAATACCCCGTCTTTGTATTTATAATAAGTACTGCGGGCCATTTCCAGTCGTTCAACAGCTTGATTAATATTGCTGACTTCGCCGTTGGCCAGCATTTCCTTGGCCTGAGCCGTCTTATAAATGGACTCCGGCAAAAGATCTGCCCGCACCATGTAGAACTTGCTCTGTTCCGTCATATGATCACCTCTTCGTGTCTATGTGGTATGGATTTCGTTCTGTGCAGTACGGACATTATAGCATCGTGGGGTTCGTCCAGCAAGCTGTTTTTAGCTGGAAACAGGCAATTGTTGAATGATATATTGGCCGAAAA
>CAZACF010000172.1:3236-4896 GCA_964483565.1 uncultured Syntrophomonas sp.
AGACTGCCCATCATAATTAGAATATCTTCGCTTTGTATAATCTCATTGCTGTGGGGGTTTATCACAATTTCGCCATTAGCGCGTTTGATCGTCACCACAGAACAACCGGTAACCTCCCGGATGCCGCTGTTACGGATGGCCACGCCATTTAAACGGCTGTCCCCGAGCATAAATGTTCGTATTTTCAGAACCTCATCTTCCGACTGGGGAGCTGTTTGATGGCGCATGATCTCATGGTAATCCTTGAAATACAAATTCTCCAAATAATCAACCACATTTGCGGTATCGGGCCGCAGATGCAAAATCATATGCCGTACCATCTGCAGACCGGCTTCTTTTTCCGGCTGGATGACCTCGGTTGCTCCCATGTCGTACAATTTTTTCTTTTCCCAGTAATTATGGGCACGACTTATGATCAATAGCTGGTTATTGTATTTTTTTAATCCGTTAATCACCTGTTGATTGGCCAGGGTATCGGGCAAGGCCAGAACAGCCATGCGGGCCTGGGCGGCATTGGCATGCTCCAGTACCAAGGGGCTGGAGGCATCGCCATAAATATACGGGATGTGGTCATTACGCAATTTGGCAATAGCGGTGTGGTCGTATTCTATCACCAGATACGGTATCTGCATCTGTTGCAGCGCTCGTCCTACCTGTCCGCCCACTCTTCCATAACCGCAGACAATGACGTGATCGCAAAGGGTTTTTTCTTCTAAATCACTAAAGTCTGTTTCCGGATCTGATAATATTTTTTGCAGCCATCTGCTATGCTGTAGGTGCCGGTAGATTTTCGGAGCCAGATTATAAAACAGCGGTGTTAATAATATTGAGATCAAACTGCTGGCCAGGATGACATTGTATAAGGGTGAGTCAATCAAATGTTGCTCCAAACCCATCTTATCCAGGACAAAGGAAAACTCACCGGTCTGCATCATGCCCATGCCGATGTAAAAACTGACCCGGCTGTTATATTTAAACAGTCTGCTGATGGTATAAAAGATAAGAAACTTGCCAGGAATGATCAGCACCAAGGCCAGCAGCAACAGCGGCAGGTTCTGAAACAAGGCTGCAGGATTGACCATCATGCCCACGGAAACGAAGAAAAGGATCACAAATGCATCCCTCAGACTGATAATTTTCCCCAATATTTCATGGGCATAATCTGATTCACTAATCAACAAGCCGGCCAGGAAAGCCCCCAAGGAAACAGACAAACCCATGGCCTGGGCCAGCACTGATACTCCCAGCCCCATACTCAGGGCCATGATCAGGAAAATATCATTATTGCTCCCCTGAGCAGCCTTCTCCATCAGCCGGGGAATGATTTTGGGGGCCAGATAGAGCACCGCTGCAATGGCTACGACTGCCAACCCCAAGCTTTCCATCAGTTGGGGGAGGACTTGCGGGGAATATTCCCGCAGACTGGGTAAAACCGATACCATCACGATAACGATCAAATCCTGCACGATCAATATACCGATCATCAATTGGCCGTGCAATGAATTCATCTCTCCGTGGTCGTTCAAAACCCTCAGTACAATCATGGTGCTGCTGATCGATAAAGTACAGCCAAGAAACATTGATTCGTAGGTTGTCAAGCCCATCCATCCGCCCAGTAAAATGGCCAGGAAAATCACCGCGGCGACCTGCAGCAACGCTC
>CAZACF010000173.1:0-536 GCA_964483565.1 uncultured Syntrophomonas sp.
TGCAGATCAAACCCGACAAGATCCGCGAAGTCATCGGCCCCGGCGGCAAAACCATTCACAAAATCGTTGACGCTTCTGGTTGCAAGATTGACATCGAAGACGATGGCAGCCTGTTTATCATCTCCACCAATGAAGAAGGTGCCCAGATTGCCAAAGCCCTGATTGAATCCATCGTCGCTGAAGTAGAAGTCGGCAAGATCTATGAAGGTACAGTCAAACGCATCATGGATTTTGGCGCTTTTGTAGAAATCATCCCCGGCGTATTTGGTTCCCAAGGCAAAGAAGGATTGGTACACATTTCCCAACTGGCCATGGATCGTGTCAACAAAGTCACCGACGTGGTAAACCTGGGCGATAAAATCGATGTTAAAGTAACCGAAATAGACAGCCAGGGCAGAATCAACCTCTCCCGCAAAGCCGTCTTGAAAGAGAGAAACTAAGGGTCAGGCGAAAAGTACAGCCTTTTCGCCCGCCCCCAATTTTAATGATGGCAAAGCCCAATGGCAGAGCTGGCAGAGCCCGGGCTAAAGCTCAGA
>CAZACF010000173.1:546-4870 GCA_964483565.1 uncultured Syntrophomonas sp.
CTCATTTATAGAGAAACGATCAAGTTACGCTCTAATAGGCGAAGCCAAAAAGAAATAAAAAAATTGAATAGTAGTGCTCACTGCCGAATATGATTTAAAAGCAAACCAAAGGCGGTGGGTATTATTTTTTTAAGAGGGGTCTTCATGTAGTCAAAATGGACGGCAGAGCCCTTTTTTTGCTGACCTTTTTTATCAGTATCAGCCTGCTCGGCAGTTGGATTGATAAAATCGAACGAAGCACCAGCGGCACCAAAGAAGGCGTCTACATTGAAGATATCCAGGCAGAAGGGTTGTTGCCCGGAGAAGTCCATGAGATCGTGGCTGAACTGGCAGTGCGCTATCAGAAGTTGCCGATTGAACCCACCCTGGAGAAAGACAGCGGTGCCATCATTAACGGACGCTCTGGGGTCATCATAGATATTGAACAGACCGTCACCAATGCATTTTCCGCAGCCCCCCACACCACCATTAAACTAGTCCGGCGCCCCCTCCCGCCCCGTTACAGTAAAACCAGCCTGGAGCAGGCCCGCTACTGTATCGGCAGCTACCAGACCGGATTTAGCGGCAGCAACGCTCGCTATAAAAACATCCAGATGGCCTGCCGCAGCGTCAACCATACCATTGTTTGGCCCGGGCAGGAATTTTCCTTCAACCAAAGTACCGGCCCGCGTACTGCCGAAAGGGGCTACCTGCCTGCCCCCATTATTCTGGGCGGAGATTTTGAAATGGATCACGGGGGAGGCGTCTGTCAGGCCGCCAGCACGTTGTACAACGCAGCCTTGCAAGCCCGTTTGCACATCACGGAGCGGCACAGTCACAGCAAAGCGGTTCATTATGTACCGGCCGGCAAGGATGCCGCGGTCAGTTTTGGCGATCAGGATCTGCGCTTTATCAACCCGCGCCCCGGCCCCATTATCATCAAAACTCAGTTGGGACAGGGAATAGTAAGCGCAGAAATATGGGGAGGAGAGAATCAATGAAAATTTATTATTTTCCTAAAAAAAACATTACCATCGTGGCCGCAGCTTTGCTGGTAGCCATCACCATGTTGGGTTGGGGAATGTTCAAGCAACAACCGGCCATGACTACATCTGAACCACCAGAGCCAATATTCCAAGGCAACAGCGGAGCCAAGGCAGTCGCCCTGACTGTCAATGTTGATTGGGGAGAAGAATACATTCCCGAGATGCTCAAACAGTTCAAAGCCGCCGATGCCCAGGTCACCTTTTTCGTGACCGGTCGCTGGGCGGAGAAAAACCCCGCTCTGCTCAAACAAATGGCCCAGGCCGGCCACAGCATACAAAACCATGGGTACCGTCATCTCCATTTCAACAGTTTGTCACCTGAACAGGGCAGCGCTGAGATTAAAAAAGCCGAAGCGATCATTAAAGGCATAACCGGCACCCGAACGCGCTATTTTGCCTCGCCTTATGGAGAATTCGACGCCAATGTGATCGCTGCCGCCGCTGGGATTGATTATAAACTCATCATGTGGAGCGTCGATACGGTGGACTGGAAGCGTCCCTTGCCTGAGACCATTGTCAGCCGGGTAATGAAAAAAGTGCATAATGATGCCATCGTTTTAATGCATCCCACTGAACCCACCGTCAAAGCTCTGCCGGAAATGCTGAAGCAATTACAGACGGAAAAATATAAAATGCTGACCATCGACAAAGTGGTGTTGGATCAGCCGTCCAAACTTGATCAGGGTGGAAAAACCAATGAAAAGAAATAAGCCTAGCTTTCGCGTCCAGGTACTGGGGCTGACCATTGCGCTGCTGCTGTTGATGCAGTCAGGCAATTGGTTGATTGCCCCGGCCCTGGCCGCACCACAAATACATTCCCGATACTACTGTCTGGTCGACGGCGATACCTGTCAGCCCATTGTCAGTAAAAATGCCGATCAGCCCCGTCCCATTGCCAGTACCACCAAAATCATGACCGGCATCCTGGCTGTGGAGTATGCTGACATGGATGAGATCGCCACCGTCAGTCCCTACGCCGACCGCACCGCCGAATTTACCATCGGTCTGCGCGCCGGGCAGGAACTGCCGCTGGGAGAACTAATGAAAGCCACGCTGATCAAATCCTCCAACGATGCGGCAGTGGTTTTGGCCGAACACATCGCCGGCGACGAAGCCCTGTTTGCCCATATGATGTCCCTCAAAGCCTTTGCCATCGGCGCCATGCATACCCATTTCATCAATGCCTCCGGTCTGCCGGCCGAAGATGCCTACAGCACCGCCTATGACCTGGCCATAATGGGCCGTTATGCACTTTCCAAGCCTTTGGTAGCCAAACTGGTAGCCATGCCGCAGGCCCAATTCAAACATCCCGCTTACCGTGAGCCTTTGACCATCCGCAATACCAATGGCTTGATCACCAGCTATCCAGGGATCACCGGGATTAAAACCGGCACTGCCAATGAATCCGGCAAATGCTTGGTCGCCTCGGCTTCCCGCCCAGGCCGCAATCTCATTGCCGTGGTGCTTAAATCCGGTGATCGCACCGGCGATTGCGCCCGCCTGTTGAATTATGGTTTTAACCAAAGCCAACGCATCAAAGTGATAGATTCCCGTGAAGTATACAAAAGTGTTAAAATAAACAAAGCCGTGAAGCCCTATGTAGATATTGTACCCGCCCAAGACTTGTGGCTGTGGGTAGGAGAAAACCCGCCCGACATCCAAAAAAGAGTACGCATGAACTATCTGCTGGAAGCCCCCCTGCCCCGAGCACACAAGGTAGGCGAAATGGACATTTACGTAGAAGGCCAGCACATCGAAACAATTGAGCTGCGCACCCGCGAAAACCTGACAAAGGGACGGTTCTTCCGTCAGACTGACAAGGGGACGGTTCCTTTGTCAGAAGTATGTCGTCCCTTCATGTCACCTGATAAGGGACAGCTTTTCTGTGGACTCTGGGTAAGGTCAAATTAAATTAAATTTCCTGACGAAAGAACCGTTTCCTTGTTACGCAGTCTCTGCAAAGCCTGACAAAAGAACCGTCCCCTTGTCACTTGTCACAAAGCCTGACAAAAGAACCGTCCCCTTGTCAGACTTTTGACATCAGTAAAAAAACAGGAATAAGCGAACCCAATAAAAACGAAACTAAACAGGAATGGAATACAGGAGGAAATCAACATGATTAATAGCTGGAATCTCAGCAGCGGCGCCAAATTAGTAGTGGAGGAAATACCATATCTCAAATCAGCAGCGGTGGGCGTGTACATTAAGGTAGGATCGCGCAACGAAACCCCGGAGATTGCCGGTGCCAGCCATTTTATCGAACACATGCTGTTCAAGGGTACCAGCAAGCGCAGTGCCCGTCAGATCGCTGAAACATTCGAGGGCATGGGCGGACAGCTCAACGCCTTTACCTCCAAGGAATACACCGGACTGTATGCCCGCACTTTGGATGAGGACATCTATCAAGCTATGGAAATCATCTTTGATATGGTATTTCATTCCAAATTCGCCAAGAAGGACTTCAATACCGAACGCGGAGTAGTCATCGAAGAAATTAACATGTATGAAGATGCCCCCGATGATCTCATTCATGATGTTTTCGCCCAGAAGTTTTTCTCCGGGCACCCGCTGGGGTTCCCTATTCTGGGTACCCTGGAAACCATCAACAACATGGAACGCGATACCTTGCGTGATTATTATCAAGCCCATTATCAACCCAACAATATTATCTTCTCCGTAGCCGGGAACGTTGATGCCAACAAGATTCGTGATTTCATCGAGCAAAAATGCGCCGGGTACCCTAATAAAACCTTATCGGAGAAGATGGAAATCCCCCATCCTGGCAACCAATTCATAGAATTGGTCTCCAAAGAAGTAGAGCAAGTGCAAATTTGCCTGGGTGTTCCCGGCATCTCCTATCATAGCGAAGAACGCTACACCCAGAACGTACTCAACAGCATTCTGGGCGGCGGCATGAGTTCACGACTGTTCCAAAGTCTGCGCGAAGAACGTGGTCTGGCCTACTCTGTTTACAGCTACCCCTCCAGTTACAAAGACAGCGGCCTCTACACCATCTACATTGGTACGAGCCCCGCCAAAGTACCGGAGTTTTTTGCCGCTTTCCATGAACAACTGGTCGAACTGCTGGACAGCGGCGTCAGCGACGAGGAGATTGAAC
This sequence comes from uncultured Syntrophomonas sp., assembly GCA_964483565.1. Taxonomy (GTDB): domain Bacteria; phylum Bacillota; class Syntrophomonadia; order Syntrophomonadales; family Syntrophomonadaceae; genus Syntrophomonas_B. The sequence continues at coordinate 4,690 of CAZACF010000173.1, forward strand.
GTACCCAAAAGCTCATGAAATCCAGTATTTATCTTGGTATGGAAAGCGTCATGAACCGCATGAGCCGCCTGGCCAAATCGATGCTCATGTACGACAAGATCCAGCCAGTCGAAGAAATCATTGAAAAAATCTATGCCGTGACCCCACAGATGGTCAATCAATTTGTCACCCGCACCCTGAC
>CAZACF010000174.1:0-4865 GCA_964483565.1 uncultured Syntrophomonas sp.
AGCTCTTCATCACTTCCACCGGCAGAGGGGAGCCCCCACTGAATACGCCTCCTTTGAAGCAGGAAATATCAGCTTCTTTAAAGCGGGGATGGTTGAGCATGGCGATGATCATCGCCGGTACGGTGGGGAAAGTGGCGGGCTGATATTTTTCAATCGCATCCAGCAATGTATCCGGATTGGGTACCGGCACAGTGACCAGACTGCCGCCGCAGAAGAAGTTAAAACCAACATTAGCCATAAAGCCGAAGATATGATTCATGGGGATGCAGGCCAGCGCACGTAAATCGCCCCCGGGCATGGTGGTGTAATTATTGGTGACCCACTGCCCGACGCGCACTGCCTTGGACATCACATTGAAATTGGTCAGGACGCAGCCCTTGGGGACACCGGTGGTTCCGCCGGTGTATTGCAGACGGACAATGTCGTCCATGGTGATTTCCACATCCGGTTCTGCATTGCTGGCCGCGCCGATGATTTCATTATAGTCATAGATATTGTCAGCCTTTTCGATCTCTACCGGCATGGTGGGTACCTGAAAGACGATGACCCGTTTCACCGGGGAATTGGGTTCCTTCATGATTTCGATGGCCTTGTTGGCGAACATCGCCATCACGATAACGGTTTCCGCACCGCTGTCCCTGAACTGGTAGGAAAGCTCCGGGACTGTATAGAGCGGGTTGGATGGGACTTCAATGGCTCCGATCTTTAGGAGCGCCTGAATCGATAAAACATACTGGGGCAGATTGGGTGACATGATCGCCACACGATCTCCTTTTTTCACCCCCAGGTTGGTCAGCGCATTGGCCAGGCGGCGGCTCAAATCATTGGCGAGTCCATAGGTTATTACGACATCTCCTTGCATGACGTAAGGTTTGTCCGGCTGTTCCTCTGCCCATTTATTAAACCACCACTTGGGCGGTTCGGTGGGGTACTCCGGATGCGCTTCAATTTTGTCATCGTAGTTGGCGTGCCACACGGGTCGCCATTTGGCAACTTCCTCTTCAAATGCTTTTAACCATGGCTTTTCTGTCATTACAAACCCCTCCTTAAAAATAGTTTTGATACTTTGTTGCCGCAGATGTTTATTCCTGTTACGGATTTTGAATATAGGCATCAGCCAGACTGTATACTTCCTCCCGCAAAACTTTTTCAAACTCTTGGGTGTTTTGCACCGGATGCTTGATCATGGCCAAAATGGCTTCATACTGTGCTTGCGAGTTTCCTGGTTTGCCGTAGAGGTTGACTGCATAGGCCGAAAAATCCCTGACGAACATATCAAACAGCTGGTTCATAACTTCGTCACTGACGCCTTCCATTCGGGCACTTTCGATGATCAGCTGGCCATAAGCAACCATGGTGAACAGTTCGCCGACCGCCAGCAAATAGTCGAAATCCTCCATTTGCCAGTTCAGATTGTCACCCGATAGGGTCAAGTAGTTTTTATAAGCATCGATCTGATCGGTGAAAACTTTTACGTTGGGCAGATGAGCCAGACTAAGGTAGGAAGGCATGTAATCATGAAATCTGGTTTGGGCATAGCCTCTGGTTTTACCCTGATGAAACATATAGGTGTCATCACTATTGCCGCTGATTCTGCCTATTTCCGGCATCTTCGCGGAATGAAACATATACTCGGGGATCAGTTTGGTGATCAGTGACATATTCACATGGCGTGTACCTTCGAGTTTCGGGTAACCCCTTAGCTCATATACAGCTTGTTCAAAATAGGTATCCTTTTCGAACCCTTTGGCGGCAATAATGTCCCACAGATCTTCATGAACCTGTTCTCCCTGCATGGCAACCTTCATCTTCATGATCGGATTATAGAGCAAATAGCGCTTGTCATTCTCGCTGGCTGCTCGCATATAGTCAGTAGCACGCAGTCCAAACAATTTCATGCCCATGAGGCGCAGCCATGCATCGGTGAACAGTCGCTTAACATGGGCAAATTCAGTGACCTTTTTGCCGTAAAGCTCGCGATGTGCAGCATGGTTGAGGGCTTCATAAAAGGAATGCGTAACGATTCCCGTTGCCCCGGAGCCGATGTTGAATTTGCATAGATTTACGGTGTTGAGCATATCGTCCCATGCCTTGGGACCGATAGTGCAGATCTCGGCATCGGTGATTGGATAGTCTATCAGTTGAAATTCAGCCACGAATTCCTGATTGAAGTCGATCACGTTTTTGATCAGATGATAATTGGGATGCTGCGAGTCGACCACGAAAAACACATAATCCCCGGTATCGGCCATTTTGCCGAAGACGGACACGGTAGCGGCTACATTGCCGTTACCGATATAGTATTTACTGCCGTTGGCGATATATTTCCCATCACCCAGCGGGGTCAAGGTCATCGAAGAAGAATATATATCGGCGCCGTGCTCCTTCTCGGAGAGGCCGAACGCGCAAAAAGCATTGCCCTTCATTTTGGCAATGGCTTTGTGTTTTAATTCCTCATTGTCTCCCATGAGAACCGGATTCAGACCCAGCGCAGAAACATGGTAGCAATACCAGTAGGCATTACCGTAAAATCCGCAAATTTCTGAGAACTCATACATCCTGTAGGAGCTGTAATATTGGTCAGGATCGCTGCCGTAGCCTCGGGGCAGGAACAATGTTTCAAAAATACCTTCTTTCGTGACGAACCTCTGAAAATCGGCAGCAAATTCTCGCTCGTGGTATTGTTCTTTCTGTTTGGCAAGACCCTTGTCTTCAAACCACCGGATTGTTTTCAGCATAATCTCTTTGGAGCGTTCATCCGGGTAACCCCGATTTTTATATCGTTTGGGGTTGAGCAACAGGTCATTCATTGATAAAACTCCTTTCATTCGAAACCCAAGAATAGGAAATCACTAATGGCTCAACATCATTATGGTTTGTACAATGGTTTTGGAATCTACTCCAATTACAATGCAATAATAATGCCAAACTGTTATAAATCGCTATGGGAAGGAATTTAGCTCACCATTGGAGCGTCAATAAGCACGCGAAATGTTTCAATTTTCAAAACAAACCGGGTTGTTTTGATACAATATTGTATCGATTGGATAAACGCCAATTAGTTTATCCGGTTCAAACTGGTTTAATTTGAATTCTATCAAAACCCCAATGTCTGCCAGACTGATACATGAATGCATCGTTTGTTGCAGGGCATTTATGGAAGCGGGGGGCAGAATTGAAAATGGAATGGTTGCCGGAAGGGAATCAGAGGGCCGCGCCAATAAATATAAACCTGTATGTGGTTGATACATTTTTGAGTCCGCCTGGATATTGATCACTCATTCAATAATTAACCAGGTTCTTTGTATGAATAGCAGTCAGTCGGAATGGTCATACGCAAACACAAGAAGACTGCCTTGCATATTATGGTAATGGAAACTATGTTAGAGATTCAGGCTGAGGCAGGAAAGGGGTGTTTTAAATGACTGTAAATATAAACTGGAAACCAAGCCCGAACTATACTGCTGGACGGGGCGGGAGAAAAATTATTGCCATCGTCAATCATCAGACCGGAGGACAGGGACCAGGAGCATTGAGCTGGCTGAGCAACCCGGCATCCAAAGTATCTGCTCACTATTTAGTTTTCCGGGATGGAACAGTTTATCAAATGGTTAGGGTTCAGGACACGGCCTGGCAGGCCGGGGCTGTCAACCAGCCTTCCTGGATGTTATATTACGGTAGCAATCCCAATCGCTATACCCTTGGAATTGAACATGAATGCTATCCTGCAGTGGGAGGAGACGGAAATCTTACTGAAAGGCAATACCACGCTACGCTTGAATTGCATCGCCAGTTGATCAGCAATCATTCTATTGTGGCGGATCGCACGCACATCATCGGGCATTACCAGCTCGACAGCGTCAACCGTTCTAACTGTCCGGGAAGGAATTTTCCCTGGGAACGTCTTATGCAAGATCTAACCCTCGGAACCACTTCCGTACCGATCGTAACCAGCCCCAAAAAGCTGATGGGATTTGTGATCAACGGGGTATCCTATGCACCGGTCCGGGCGCTGGCCAACCAACTGGGCAGAACGGTGGAATGGGATGCGCTTCGCAACGCCGTCCTGATTCCCCCGGTTACGGTGGCTGTGCCAACAGCGCAGGCGGACAAAGTTTTTGTGGTTACCGGCGCCGTTGTTATAGAGGGCTTGCTGTTGGGCGGAACTTCTTACGCACCGGCGCGGACTCTGGCGGAGGCACTTGGCTACCAAGCGGAATGGGATGATGCTAACAAAACGGTAATTATATTATAGCCAAAGGAGGGTGTCAGCGGGACGTTTTTCGTTCCGCTGTTTTATTGTCTGGACACGCCGAGACACCGCAGGATGAAAATGCATATTATGGTAAAGAGGAGATAGGATTGCGGCCGGCTATGATAATGGTGAGTAGAAAAGAAAAGATCACGCATCCGGACGGCTGCAACCACCCGGATGCGTTACATATCAATTGAACAGGGATTTGATTTCCGTATCAAAGTTCTGAATGACGAGATTGCGTTTTACTTTGAGAGTGGGGGTGATTTCACCTGATTCTTCCGTCATTCTGCGGGGAAGAATAGCATACTTTTTAATCTTTTCATACGATTCCAGTTCATTGTTGATGCGTTGGACTTCTTTTTCAACCGTTTCCTTCAGCAATGGCTGATTGATGAAATCATCGCCGACACTGGACACCGTCTTGACGCCGCTGACATCGATATATTTGACCGCGTTTTGATCATAGGTCACCCCGTTCTTCTCAAACAAGGCCATGAATTCTTCAAAATTGGGAACAATCAAGGCCCCAATATACTTCTGGTTGTCGCCCACTGCAAAAGCCAGATCAACATACGTACTGGTGGAAAAGGCCTGTTCTACCTTGGAG
>CAZACF010000175.1:0-4831 GCA_964483565.1 uncultured Syntrophomonas sp.
GTAATACTAAGCAAACTCAAACTGTTTATCCTCCCATTATTTATCTTTTATTACTCTGATCCCCTCAACATTTACATTGACTTTTTCCACCGGGATGCCGGCTCCGTTTTCCAAAACATAAGTTACCTTTTGCATAACACTCAAGGCCACCTCAGATATCTTGATTCCATATCCGACGACCACATGTACATCAACGATCAGTCCATCTGCACCATGCTTAACCTCAACGCCCTTGCGAATCGATTCCAAACCAAGCATATGGGTTATGCCGCTTTGAATATTATGGGGTACCATTCCTACCAAGCCATAGGAATCCATAGCCGCCAGCCCGGCAATGGTCTCAACCACTTCTTTTTCTACTGTAATATTGCCCAGATCGGTCGTTTTAATCGTAAACATTCTTTCCCTCCTGTCTATCCTCATTCATTATACAATATAATATTTATAGCTTCTTCTTGCCCTTTGCTTTTGCTTCTGATAGAATATCTAAGTGCAACTGCTATAGAGAGGGGGCAAAATAGTGGCTAAATGTGAGATTTGTGGAAAAGGCGTAACCTTTGGTAAAAAGTATAGCCATTCCCATATAAGAACCAATCGTCAGTGGAAACCAAATGTACAACGGGTCAAAGTACTGGATGATAAAACGCCAAGAAAAATGTATGTATGTACCCGCTGTTTGCGTTCCGGTAAAGTCCAAAGAGCACTATAAAGCTTTTGTTCTGATCAAGCCTTAGATAGATTATCTAAGGCTTTTGGCTTTTAAAAGCCTGTATTTCCACTGGACTGAAAGAGTATACCGTCCGGCAGAAATTGCATATCGCCTCAATATTTTCATTATTCTCCGCCGCGTTCCTGATTTCCTCCTCATTTAACCCGGCCAGAATAATCCCCAGTCTTTCCCGGCTGCAGTTGCAATGGAAAGTCAAATCCATTTGATCAAGGAGAGTGTATTCAATTCCCTGCATAATACAAGCGGCAATATCTTCCAAGGTTTCATTTTCAAGAACCAGCTGGCTGATCTGCCCCAGGGATAAAATATTGTTTTCCAATCTTTCCAGCACCGCATCCTCTGCTTCAGGCAAGGCCTGCACAATCAGTCCTCCTGCCGCCAGGACATGCAAATCCTGGCCGACTAGAACACCCAGCGAAACCAGGGCGGGAATTTGTTCTGATTGCATGAAATATTGGGCCAGATCTTCGGCAATTTCTCCGCTGACCAGCGGCACTTTGCCCTCAAAGGGCTGTTTCAGGCCCAGATCCTTTCTAATCTCAAGATAACCCTCCTGGCCGACCAAATCTCCCACCGCCAGCTTGCCGGGAGAACGGGACGGCAAATCAGCCTGGGGGTTGCCGATCAGGCCCTTGACATGACCATTGAAATTTGCCGTGGCTATGATGGTGCCGGCCGGACCGTTGCCGTTGAAACGCAGACTGATCAAATCCTGGTCACTTTTCAGATCGCTGCCCATCATAACCGCAGCCGTCAGCGCTCTTCCCAGCGCAGCGGTGGCAGTGGCGGATGTCTGGTGCCGAATATGTGCCTCTTCCACCAAATGAGAGGTATGCGCCAGCCATACCCTGACGTTTTGTCCGGCATCCATCAATTTTATTAAATAATCCCGATTTTGCATAATCTGATTCCCTTCATTGTCATATCAATTATTATACCCGTAATGGCTGCAAAATCAACGTAAGCGTATATTTTACTGCAACCTTCCCCCCAAAACTGCTATGATTAAATAGAAAGAATAAGAACTTTTTTATGATGAACCATGAAATAAATTTGTAGGGGGTTACTCAATGCCATTTTATGAATTTGAAGGGAAAAGGCCGACCATCGGTGAAAACAGTTTTGTTCATCCGCAGGCGACAGTCATTGGCGAGGTAAAAATAGGAAACAAATGTTATGTCGGAGCTGGGGCAATACTGCGAGGCGATTATGGCACCATCGAGATCGGTAATGGGAGCAATATACAAGAAAATGCGGTTTTGCACGCCGAACCGGGGACCTGTGCCAAAATCGGCGAGGATGTATTGGTCGGGCATGCTGCCATCGTTCACGGTCCCTGTACCATCCTTGATCGGGTCATCATTGGTATGGGCTCCCTCATTTCCACCGGTTGTGAAATGGGAGAAGGAAGCTTCCTGGCGGCCGGCAGTGTCCTCCCGCCGGGTCGAGTCATTCCAGCCCATCAATTAGCCATGGGCAATCCCGCGGTCGCCGTAAAAGAAGTGAGCGGCAATCTGACCCAGTATAATGGCATTGCCGTCAAACTGTATCAGGATCTGGCAATTCGCTGCCAAACCGGGTTGAAACAGATCGACCTATAGCTGGCAGCAAATGTCTGTCGTTGATTAGCGGCTCGTCAATTACAGGAAAAGAAAACAACCTTCCGGGAATATAATACCATCAGGGAGGATTTGTCCAAATCCCCTTTGATGCCACAGGACTTCCAATCAGACTTTGACTTGTCCATAATTACAACGTCTCAACCGGTTTGAACCGCGGGTTATAGATCAAGTACACTGGTTCCATGGTTGATGGCGAGGAAACAAACGCTTGATTTATCAGTTTGATTTCCGATGCACAAAGCTGATGTCTGGAAAGGAGTCTTGTATGAAACCAATAAAACTGATTATACCCGTTTTAATGTTGTCATTACTTTTTACCGGTCTTTTATTTACACAAAGTGAAAAGGCCTTGGCATCTGCCAATCTTTCCTGGGGTTCCCAGGGCGCCGAAGTGGTGACTTTGCAGAACGCTCTTAATAACCAAGGATATTGGTGCGGAGAAGCAGATGGAGTATTCGGCCCACAGACCTATGCAGCGGTCGTTACCTTCCAAAAAGCCAAAGGTTTATATACTGACGGTATCGTCGGCCCCAATACCAAAGCAGGGTTGGGATTGAATGAAAATAAAACCGCCACAACCACACCTTCACGAGCCGGTTCAAGTGTTAACCGGGGACGGACGCTGACCATGACGGCCACTGCCTATGACCCTTGTTATAAATGCAATTATCCTTATTATGGGGCTCCATCTTATATCGGTCTGCCCCTGGCAAGGGGTATTATCGCTGTCGATCCCAAGGTGATTCCCATGGGAACCCGTCTCTATGTGGAAGGCTACGGTGAAGGTGTCGCTGCCGACCAGGGCAATGCCATCAAAGGGAATCGTATAGACCTTTGTTTTGCAACCCATCAGCAAGCCTTGAGCTATGGTATGAAAACCGTCAAAGTAACCATTTTGGACTAATGATATAATGATAATAAAAACCGCCTTTTGATGGCGCAACGTATTTACGATAACAAGTAAGCTTTTGAGCGACAGCCCTCAAGCGGTGCAAAAAAGTGACCAGCCATGTTCGAGCATAGTTGCTTAACGTGGCTGGTTTTTGCATATTTTGAGAAATAACTATAGTGTAAAGTCTTCACCAAATAATCCTGGTTTTAGTTTTCTAGTTCAAGTGTCCAATACTCCAAAAATGCCTCTCCTTGATAGTATAAAGATATATTCCTTGAATAAACGTAATTCTTTGTATGGCTTCCCCACACTCAAAGGCTAACACATTATTATTTTCAAGAAGAAAAGGAAGAGCCCTTGCATAAAGATTAGTTGCTTGGCTGAAATTCTTTTCCTTTTCTAAATTCAATGCTTGCCGGTACAGATTATCACCCTAATTTTCTGCGAATTTAGTGGTAATAGTAAAGCGAGCTCCCGGAGCTTCACCTATAAAAACAACCTTTCCGTTTTCCGGTAACGTCACCGGTTGATTACCGCTTACGGTAGAAAAATAAATACAGAATTCTTCATCGTAAACAGCAAATGACGCATTTTCCGGCAGATTAACTATCATTGTTTTACCAGCATCATTTTGGCTGATAGTATACCATCTGGCATATCCATTTTCTTGAATTGTACAGATAGCATTATTCCCAGCATACAAATCCACCATATCTTTTTCACTTATAAATAACATTTCGTTTAAGAAAAGATATTCTTTCCCATCGACGTTTGAGATTTCAATGTTTACCAAATCTCGACCAGCCATGCCGGGAATTTGAACATCTTGGACTAATTTGTTCGAATTAACAATTTTATACTGACCTATATATCCCGGTAATTTTTCATTGGTTGTAATTTCTAAATATGTGCTCTCCAAAGAATGATAGGCCTGAGAATAAGGATTTTCATTTAGAAGAAAATATTTGGTTCCATTTCGTTCATTCCAAACATTTTGTATTACATCAGCTATACTGTTTAGCTCTATTTTCTCGTACTCATATGAAGTAATAGCCGTCTGTCCGAAATTAGGCAAATTCAAAATTTGTTTGAGTCCTATATAGGTTTTTCCATTTGATTCTTCTACAAAATATAGCTTTTTACTCCCATCCTCACTGATAAATAAATCTTCAGATGTATAAAGATAAATTTCATCATCTTTATCTCTATGAGATAAAGATGATATAGTTATTTTCCCATCCTGTCCCACACTTACATTCTTAACCATCATGTTGTTAGCATACAGGCCCGAATATGAGCTTAATTTTATAGGCATAGAGGATAAAATCGGTGCTTGCAGTTCTTTTGGCGGCATAATTTCTGCAATCTCATTTTCATCTAATAAAGTTTCAAGCAAAATTGATTGGCCCATTACCTGTCCAAAAACGCTGGAGCCGCCTGACAACACAGCTGCAAAAGTCATATTATATTCCGGAAGTACTATCAAGCTGCAATGGTACAATTGTGTATCACCGCCCTTTATTAACGGTTGTATATTGTATTGACTGTATGGATATGCATCAACTGAATCCCAGCCTAAACCATAGC
>CAZACF010000176.1:0-4814 GCA_964483565.1 uncultured Syntrophomonas sp.
CTACTGGATTCGTTACTGGAGCTGATGTTGGCACAGCTGTAGTTGCAGTTGGTGCTGCTGTTGGGATTGATTTTTCCTGCGTGGTTTCGTCGATCTGGTATTTCTTTGTATAATCAACGGCATTGGGAGTATGTAAACTCAAATAGTAATCCGCTAGTTCGTACATTTCCTTCTCCGAATAAAGCGCATTTTTACTGTCATTAATCATATTTTTTATATTTTTAGTTAATTGGTCACAGCGAATAATTTTATCCTTTATATCCTTTTTAGCATATTTCATATTAATAACCGTTTTGGGGTTCGCTAGTACTACCAATGATTTATGAAACTCATCAAAATATTTTTCGAATAAAGCTTTGGTTACAAAATTGTTCTTGTGTGATAATTTTATCCTTTTGATCATATCCTGATGGCGTGCGTTTTGGGTAATGGGGCTATAAATCCCTTCTTTATTATATTTGCCGTTATACTGCCAAGTGCGAATGAAATCCCCATTGCTGTTTACTTCAATATTTCCGATAAGATTTTTGCATTCGATAATCAGTGAAAATTTATTGGTAATAATCAGATAATCGATTTGCGTTGACAAGTCCTCAAATTCAATATGTAAATCGTGTAGTACAATAATCGGCAGAAGGCTGTTGCTTAATTCAAAAGCAATATTTTCTTCTCCGGCAATACCGTAAGAAAGCATTTTAATATCTTGATCAATCTTCGGCTTGATTAAGTTGGGTGCGTTTTTATAAAGTTCTTTTAATTGTTCCAGTTGACGCTTGGCATCGCTATCATTTTTATAGAAAAACGGCCTTTTTAAATTTGCTGGTTTTTGAGTTATTGCTTCCTTTACGGAATCAAAAAATGCCATAGAATAGCTCCCTTTAGGTAGTGTTTATACTTTATTGTAGAATAAATGCCTAAATATAACAATATAGGAAGTAGACCTGGTAACTTATTACTAGCAGCCTGTGTGAGTAATTAACACTCAGAGCTAACATAGATTGAAAAATATAAAAAATCCATAGGACATCTCAACCACTAATACAAATTTATCCAATTAACGGTTTGCTAAACCGATTGAAAGCGGATACCTGCCCGGTATAACTTCAACAGGTTATGAACCCCGCAGGTAAATCGCCAAATTGAGCGCACTTTATCAATACCCCGGTGCAAAAACTGCCTGAGGTGCAACTGTTCTTTGATAAATCCAAAGACTGGCTCCACTGAAGTCATCCTATGTTTGTACAAGGCTCGGCCTCTCTTGCTTCGTAGTTTTCGACGCATTCGATAAACACGACTTGCATTTTTGGGAATTGGACCATAATAGCGAACTTGGGTTCGCCATTCACTGTGCTTTATTTTATCCGGTGGAATGAGCGCTTCAATTTCTTCTGATTCCAGGTATTCAAGGTTATTTTCACTGAAATATCCGGCATCAGCGGAGCATATTGCTGGTTTGCTTCTGGTATTTTGTTCAACTTGTTGCATTTGTGGTTTTAGTTGTCTACGGTCTGAAGCATTATCCGTTACATCAGCAGCAAGAATAATATGAGTATCAACATCGACAGTAGCTTGTGCATTGTAAGCCTGAACAAAGGCTTTGTCTGCATTTTTCATTATCCTGGATTCCGGGTCGGTAAAGTTATATTGGTCTTTGTCTTCTGGTTTCGCTTGTTCGGGGTCTTTGCGCGGTTTGTAATCTTTACCTTGTTTTTCAGCACGGTCTTTGTTTTGTTCCTGTTTTTCCTTGGCCTTGGTGATGGCTTCGGCCTCCAATGCTGCTTTGGCTTTTTTGATAGCTTCAAGACGTTTTTGCGTGGTGGATAGGTCTTCGGGGAGTTCCCAGCCGGAGCTGTCTCCGTATTCTTTATCATCATTACGGTCATTTTCATCTAACTGATCCAGATAATCCTGAATGGATTTTTGCAAACGTTTTTCTTCTTTCATCATATAGCCATAACTCATGGCACTATGTTTGGAAGCATGGGCTTTGATCTTGGTGCCATCAACGGCCACCTGGTTCATTTTGATAAAACCTGCTTTATCCGCCAAGCGTATACTTTCGCAGAGCAGGTTCTCAAGCGCCAAACGGTGACGACGGCGGAACTCTGAAATAGTCCAAAAATTTGGCTGTTGGTTGCAAGATAGAAAACGAAATCCAATATCTTCATACAAAGCTTGTTCAATTTTGCGGGAGGAGTTAATCCCTTTGGCTTGGGCGTAGATTAATATTTTGACCATCATGGTTGGATTATATGGAGGCTGACCAGTAAGCTCGGAATAATCATCATAAATGGCCGAAAGGTCTATATGATACACCACCTCGTTAATATAATGGGCCAGATGATTATGGGGCAGCCAGTCATAAACCGATGGCGGGAACAACAGGATTTGATCAGGTTGATAGTCTCTAAAATTTTTCTTCTTTTTCATGTTGTTTATTTCGCCTAAAACCTGCTATTTCCCTGTTTTTAAGCAGTTTTTATCGCTCCTTTTAAAGTTTTTTTATTTTTAATATTCACACAGGCTGCTAGGGATATAAGCCCGCCGAGACCAGTAAATTCCGCTTTTGATACAAAATTTTCATAGTTTATAATTCAAACTCCTCATTCTTTCCCCACCCGCCGCGCATAATACCGCTCAATCTGCCGATCACAAATCTCAATCAATTCCGCCTTATCTTCCACCGTGAGCCGCTTCCATAGCGCGGGCACGAAACCCACCAGATTCAAATCTTTGCGGTGTTCCAGGAAGAATTTGCGTTCGAATTTTTCAAAAGGCATGGTCAGCATCAGGCGGGCAATGTCAAAGTCATTCATTTCTTTCACCCGGTTGATAACAGCGCCGGACACTTCTATCTGCAGATCGGCATCAGCCCGCTGTTCATAGAAATTGCGGAAGTAGCTGACCAGGGCTCCCAGTTCTGCTTGTCCTTTGTCATTGACCAGGCGCAGCATCCCTTTTAACATGACCGGCTTGTAGGAAAAACTCATTTGTCCGGCCTTTACATAGCGAAAGAAATCTTCTCGTATGGCTTCGGGTACACGGGCAGGTATGTTCAGCTGTTCGCGGATGTCCTCCAGCCGCTCCTGGCTGAAATAGCGGTGGGTTACCTTGCCCATGGGCAGTTCCAGGTCGGGACCGGGGGTGATTTTGCCTTCATCTACCCAACGGCGGGCAGTGGCATCATCTACGTACAGTTCCATGGCCAGCTGGTGGAGAGACATCATATGCTTGATTTCTTCCTGCCAGTCAAACAGGTCGACCAGTTCATAATCACGGACAAATATGTTATGGGGCAGAATGGTGTCCGTTTTTTCTCCGGACAGCAGGCGGCGCTTTTCTTCTTCCATTTGCTCCTGTGGGGCGATCACCAATGCTCCGGGCCGGTACTCGCGGGAGCGGAACAGGCGATGCAGATTGACCGAATGATTATGGCGAACGGTGTTGTCAATAAAATCAAATACCAGCAGGGCATCCTTGCCCCGGGCGCGGCGGGTACCTCGGCCCAACTGCTGCAGATAGATGACTTTTGACAGCGTGGGCCTGGCCATGAACAGTACAGCCGTTTCCGGGCTGTCCCAGCCTTCGTTGAGGATGTCACAGGCACACAATACCTTGACAATGCCTTGCCGATATTGATCGAGGATCTCTTCGCGGAGTGGTTTTTTCATCCGTCCTTCCACCAGTTGGGCATTGATTCCTGATTCCTGGAATAGCTGGGCCACTTCTGCGGCATGCTGGACACTGGCACAAAAGACCACTGCTTTTTGGCCCGGTACATGGCTGAGGTAGGTGTCAACAATGAGTCGGTTGCGTTCGGGAACATGGACACAGTTATCGAGGTCGCGGTAATTGTAGCGAATGCCGTTGATGCGTACGTTGCTGAAATCTATGTTGGTCTTTACCCGGACGCAGCGGATGGGTACCAGTTCGCCGATTTCTACTGCGGTTTTCAGGTCCAGGCGATGGGCTTCATTTTTAAACAACTCCATGATGGATTCCTGGTCATGGCGCTCGGGGGTGGCGGTCAGGCCCAACAAAAACCTGGGTTGAAAATAGGAGATGACCTGGCGATAGCTGGGGGAAGCTGCGTGGTGAGCTTCGTCGATGATGATGTAACCGAAATGGTCGGGAGCAAACTGGCTCAAACGATTATGCAGACCCTGAATGCTGGCAATCATCACATCCCCGTCCAGAGGCCCGGAGTAGTCGTCGATAATTGTTACCCGGGCCTGCGGCCAGAGTTCCCTGAATCTCCTGGCAGCCTGCTGCAACAGTTCGAGAGTATGAGCTACAAAGAGTGTGCGCAGCCCTAATCGGCAGGCATCCAGGACTGCGGTGGTCGTCTTGCCGGTTCCCTGGGCATCGGCGATGAGCGCCATGCTGTTATATTCGCTGCGCAGCTCCTGCAATCGCTGCAGGGTTTCTTCCTGATGGGGGCGCAGTTCCAGTACCGTACCCCGCTGGCGGGGCAGGTAGTCGTCATAGATCTTGAAATGGGGGCTTTGGCCCAGAAACTGCACCAATTCCGATTTCACTTTTTCGCGTTGATTGACCAACTGGCGGTACGTCCATATATATACCCGCCAGCCTAACCAGGTCAGACTGTTGCGCTTTAAAAGATCGTCCAGATACTTGTCGACTGAGACCAGGGCGGGATTGTGCCACTGTTCGCCGTCTATTTCGATGGCGTAAGCTTCCAGGTCGGTTTTCAGGGCATAATCGATGTAACAATTGTCGCCATAGATATTCTCGCAAGGATATTCATTAACCAGGTATTGCGTTTTGTCCAGCCCGAAGGTTTCCTGAAAGAG
>CAZACF010000177.1:0-4804 GCA_964483565.1 uncultured Syntrophomonas sp.
CTTCCAGCGTAAATGGAGCATTTGCAGCCGAGACCTCAAATGGTGCAACCCAGATGAACAGTAACAAAGCAAGTGTTAATACGGTGATTTTGGTTTTCATACCTAATACCTCCTGAAATAAATTATGATATCCTCAGGTTCAATAACTTGGGGTCTGACCCCAAGTTATTCTATATCCTCATACACTTCTTCCCATATACCTTGGCGCTGATGTCGAGCTTGGATTTGGATGATTTGTCGTCAGAACCAAAATATCCTGTGGGGTCTATCCCCACCGATATGTCATTGCCGCCCCATTTTCCGTCCAGGAAATCATATGAAGCCGATTTGGAAAATGGCCCGACGCCAAGCCCGGCGGTGAATTTTAAGTTGCCGCAATCATCCAGGGTAAATTCACCGCTGACCGGGCCTATTCCCATCTGGATCCCTACTTCGCTGCTGTTTTCCGCCAGTCCCTGGAAAGGATTTATTTCCACTGACGAACCTTTGCCAAAGCCAACCTCGGCACAAAGCGATACCCCTTCACCGGTAACACAGAACTGACCGCCGCCGCCAAAGCCGGCATAAAGAGAGCCGCCGATACAAAACAGGCCCGACGGATCGCGCAGATTGACCGGATTATTGCCCACGTAAACATAGAGATTGCCCTGCTGCCCATCAAAAAAGATCGGGTCACGCGCCGTCCAGCGCCCGGCCTCAGGATCATAGTCACGCATCCCGAAGTGCACCAGTCCGGTCGCGGGATCACTGATTCCTCCGGCATAGCCGACCGGCAGCCGGAAAGCGGGGTTGCTGTCAGATATTAATTTTCCATAGCTGTTGTACTCCATCACCTTTACCAGCGTGCCGTCGGCAGCGCTGACTGCCCGCGGGGTATCCTGCTGGTCGGTGGCCACATAGTACCAGTCAGCACCCTGTTTAATCGCAAAGAGACAATCGCTTTGGTCATAATAATACTGGCTAAGGTTGCCGGAGCCATCCCGCAGGGCGGTAATCTGGAAGGGTTTGCCCAGGTTGCCGTACAAATATTGTTCTTTCTCGATCTGGGGCACTTCCGCTGTGCCGCTGTTGATGGAACGCCCTACCCGCCGACCCAGGCCGTCATAAGTGTAGGAGATTTCCTGGTCCCCCACGGTGGCTTGCCGCAGTTCTCCCTGGGCAGTGTAGCTGAAGGTATCGCTGCCGCGCCGGGCCAGGAAGCCGTCGGCATTAAACTGATAATCCACATCACCCAGCCGACTCAAGCGATCCTGCTCATCGTAAACGGCCCCGCTGTTCTGCCGGTTACCATTATTATCATAGCTATAGGATTCAGGGGCTCCACTGCCGCTAACCCCGGTTAGCTGTTTATTGGCATCATAAGCATAGTTGTAAACGTCAGGCGCCCCATCGCCAACCTGCTCTGTCCTGGTCTGGATGATCCCGGCGTTGTCATAGGTAATATCCAGGGAATAAATGGTTTGCTCCCCTACCGTATTGCTGCGCTGGGCCAGTCTGCCGTAACGATCATAAGTGTAGGCTGCGGTCATCGCCCCACCGCTGATTTGGCTGGGCGCTCCCAAAGGCCCGGCATGTTCAATATTAAATTCCCCGTACTGAGTCAGCAATCCGTCGTCGTCATAAGCCAGCGTAATCTCCGGGTTCTCATCCAGGGTGAATCCCAGCAGATTGAAATCATTCCCGTAACGATAGCGATAGCTGCCGGCTAGCTCGCCGCTGGCTGACATGCGGGTGATCAGTGCCCCATCGTAATCATAGCTATAACTGACCCCATCCGCATCCCGGCTGATGCTGGCCACCCGATCGGTGGCATCAGCGTAACCGAAACCCGTGGTCGCTTCATCGTAGTTAATGCCGCTGATACGACCGCCCTCATCATAAATAAATGCCACTTCCCGTCCATCCGGGAGTTTCACCTGGGTCAAGGCCCGATCCCGGTCGTAGCTCTTTTGATAAGCCTCATTTCCCGGCGGGGTATAGCTGGCCGGCTGGTCCAGGGCCGTATAACCTAATTTATGAACCGCCCCGCCGGGCATGGTGATCTGCGTAACATTACCATTGTAATCATGGCCAAATGCATAGGTCTGTCCGCCGGGCATGGTGATGCTTTTTAATACATCGGCATCGTTGTAGGTGTACTGGAACTTGGCTCCCTCGCCATCCTCCAGGCCGATCAGCCGGTTCATGGCATCATAGGTGTAGCTGATGCTCTGGGCACCCTGACGCACACTGCTCAGACGCCCGGACGCATCATAGCTGTAGTTGGTTGATTCCAGGCCTGCGCCGGCTGCTTCCGTAATACGTCCATGCCAATCCAAGGTACTGATTCTTTTTATTTTTTCCGGCGTGACATCGGTTACGATCACCTGGCGGTTGGCTGCATCCAGTTCATAAGTGCTGACATAAGTCTTGCCATGGTTGATAACCGTGTCGGTTATTTTAGCGATCTTGAAAAGGTCAAAGTCATCTTCCTCTGCAAATTCCACCGTACGCTCCCGGGTCGTTTTCGCGCTTAGCCCTTGCGGGGTGGTGATGGTAAACTCCTTGGTAATGGGTGATCTCATCCCCATGCCCGGGCGCGGATCAGGCGCGCTGACCATGACCGCCACAGTTCCGTCCGGGTAGGTGACCTGGCGGGTGCCCTCAGGGTCAATCTCGATTATGGTTTTGGCGCCGGCCGCATCGGTGTTTACCATACGGGTGCCGGCCCCGGGGATATATTCCACTTTATAGCTGGATTGCCGGTTCTCGGCCGTCTTGACGTTTACTATATAGCCGTTGGCCAGTTGGGTACGGGATAGCTGGGTATAACCGCCGGCGGGGTCTTCATCCTTGGTCAGCCGCCCCATTTCATCATAACTGAAACGATGCACATTGCCTTTGTGATCACTGAACATGGTCAGCAGATGATCGTGGCTGTAGGCCAAATCAATAGGTATCTCATACGGACAGCTGATGCTGGAAAGGTAGCCGTTTTCATTGACGGCCAGATAGGTTTTCTGTCCTCCGGGGGCGGTGATATGCGTGGGATTACCTGCCGCATCGCGTTCGATGGCGGTTACGTTGCCGAAAACATCGGTCACGGCGGTCAGCTGACCCTGTTGATTATAGGTAAACGTATATATCGTACTGCCGGTCAAGGCATTAATCGTGCGCTGATGACGGCCATTGACATCAAACACGAACAGCTGGCTGCCGCCCTGATCGGCAATCAGATATTCATTGGCCCGATTCCCCTGGGACGGCTGGCCGACCCGGCGGATACGCTGATTATATGTATCAGCAATGTAGAGGCTGCCATCCGGACCCAGAGCAATCCCGCCCGGATAAGTCAGCTGTGCTTCAGCTGCCGCATCCCCATCGCCGCTATATCCTGGAGTCCCGTTGCCGGCCACGGTACTGATTATGCCATCCTGGCTTACCTGGCGGATACGGTGGTTGCGAAAATCGGAAATAATGAGGATGCCATCCGCCGTTACAGCAATGTGCTGGGGACTATCCAGGCCCGCCTCAGGGCCCACTACCGTAGTTATCATGCCGTTGATCCCCAGACGGCGAATACGATTGTTGCTGGAGTCCGAGATGTAAAGGCTGCCATCCGCGCCCAGGGCTACGCCATTCGGATAGGCCAGTTGGGCATTTACGGCCAGATCACCGTCCCCGCTGAAACCCCCGCCATCGCTGCCCGTGCCAATGCCCGCTATGGTGCTGATTATTCCACTGGGATCTATGCGGCGGATACGATGATTATTGGTATCCGCAATATAAATGCTGCCGTCGGCGGCCACAGCAATATCGCCGGGGGAATTAAGCTGTGCTGCCTGGGCCGGCCCGCCGTCGCCGCTCAAGCCATAAGAGCCGGTACCTGCCACCACACTGATAAATCCATCCGGGCTCACCCGCCGAATCCGATGGCGGGCATTCTCAGCAAAATAAATACTGCCATCCGGCCCCAGAGCTATGCTCAAAGGTGCTCCGATTTTTATCAGCGTAGCGGGGCCATTATCCCGTTCGTTGCCGGTCGGGTTGCCCGCAATGGTGGAAATGATACCCTCCGGACTGATCTTGCGGATGCGGTGATTAAATCCATCGGCAATATAGAGGCTGCCATCCGGGCCGGCGGCTACATCAAAGGGACGATTAAGCTGGGCCAGACGGGCCAAATCATGGTCACCACTATAAGCGCCATCCAGGAAGCCGTCTTCGTCGGCATCTACAACCGCTGTGCCGGCCAGGGTAGAAATAACCTGCTGGCTGTTGCCCGCATCCGTTCTGCTGCCGTCTCCCAAATACAGCATCCCGCTGTTGGGAACGTAGGCATGATGCACATCCAGTGACCAGCCGCCAATTCCGGCAGGTGCGCTGTCCCAATAGGACAAAGTCCCGGACCATTCCTGCCACGCAGTGACTGTGAGCTCACCCCTGCTGGGCTGCCATTCAAAAGGAAACGGTCCGCTGCCATAACCGCTGAAAACGTTCTCAGTGGGGGGCGGATTCTGATAAACTGCCTGATACACATATCCTATACGCACATGAATCGGCGTGCTGCCCTGGAAGATTTGTCCATAAGGGTTTTTGCCGTTCCAGGTATAGGTATAGTTCTGGTTAACAAGCGGCTCGATTTTTTTCCTTAAAAATTGGCCTGCCACCCGAACTTCCAATACAATCTCCTTGAGTCCCTCGGGAAGATTCGCACCGCTGACAGGAATCTCAATGGAACGCTGCTGTTTATTGCCCTCGACCCGGCTGCTGTTATAGTTCAGGGAAAAGGAGGTGCCGTAGACCATAGCGGTTTCGCCCAAGG
>CAZACF010000178.1:0-4787 GCA_964483565.1 uncultured Syntrophomonas sp.
TATTGATTAGATAAAGGAAAAATTTGAAAAAAGTAGAAAATTATTGTTGCAGAAAGCCTTCTTAGTTGTCTTTTATTTATGAAAGACATTATACTATAAAGCATATTATCAGATAGCACTCTGATAATATGCTTTAAATAGTTCAGTTGAGAGGATTGTATATGAAAAAAATCATTTACATTGTTTTTCTAATAGGTTTGTTTACCCTTGTCGGATGTCAGACAGATACAGAAACGAGCAGCCTGATTATAGATAGTAACGGGATATCGATGATTTCGGCAAAGGATGCAAGCCTCTTATTGGGACTAAAATATTCAGTTGAAAATGGTAGTATCGTGTTAAAGCAAGATGATATAGTTTTGAGAATCAAGCTTGATACACCCTACGTAAATAGAGACGGATATATTATGTATTTGATGGAAAAGCCCGCTATTAGTGAAAAAGATATAGCTTATCTTCCTACGAATTTCTTTTCGGATTATTTTAAGGTAGATATAAAATCAGATGAAAAAAAGCATCTGCTCATAACAAACAGCACTGATTTTTCACTATATGATATTGTACAATTTCTACCAGAAGAAGTCCTTGAGGCGATTAACAATAAAGACTATTCCAACAGGGAAAAAATACTTAAACAAGTTGAATTACCGCGGTCTATGAATATTTTAATTCCAAAAATAAACATGGATAGAGTTATTGTTACAACACCATTAAGCAAATATAGTGATGTTTTCAAGAACGGGTTAATTCAGCATGGATATACAGAAAAAGAGATAGCCACATTCTCATTAAATGATTTCAGAGTTATAGAAAGTACATGGAAGTTGCCTGAAGATATGGTAAAGCGTGTGAAGCATGGGTATCCAGAATTAGAGAATAGGGATCTAAGCGATTGGACTTTTGGTGACTACGAGAAATATTACACTAAACAGGACAAGGAAAATTTTGAGAGCAGTTTTACCGAGAAGCAGAAAACACAATTAAAGCAAAGAGGTATATTAATGGAAGATGTACATTTCTTGCTTAAGGATAATTATAAAATTGATATCATTTTAGCACAACCAGACGAGGTTTTGAAAAAGAAGCTTGAAGAGTATTATCAGTTTACAATAGCAATGTTACTGTAAGCCTGGAACCAAGGAAACAGAGCACCAGTAATTTCTATTACATTTGGCACACAGCTTTCATACTGGAAAAAAGCTAAATACAGTTCATTATTCGTGCAAAAGAGATTTTTATGTCATGAAGATTATTTTTATAATCACTTATTCGAGCAAATCAATAGATTACATAATTAAGGAAATAGATGCTAGGTGAGAAGAGTATTGTTTGTGTTTTTTTTCTTAGCTATACCATTAGCATATTTCATTGGGGTCTCAGTGCAGCAGCAATTTGACACTTCTTCTTCTATGATGCTTATGGAAGGTGCTAAATACACTCTTCAAAAAGATCCAAGTATAGATTCAGAGATATCTTTGCAGGATATCCCGGGAGGAACTGCTATTTCAATAATTGAGTTAAAAAACGATTGGGCAATGCTTGAAGTAGCAGAACAAAAAGGCTGGATACCCAGATGGTATCTTGTAACAAAAGACAGTAATATGCGCCTGGAAGCAATTAACTCGGATTATATGGTCGTAAAAGATGATTATCAAGGTGTGCTTTACCCCAATGGTCCCTCTATCCTGGAGTTAACACAAGGTAGTCTGGTACAGCCTTTATTGCGTTGGAATAAGTGGATTAAGGTTTCTTTAATACAGTTTAGTATACCAGGTATCTCCGAAATATGGGTAGAAGAGAAAGTGCTTGCGCCAGTATCTGAAATAGAACCAAAGCAGGGCTACTTACGAAAAGGAAGTCAAACCTTTGAGGTTTTAGATTATTATGAAATTTTTTTAGTAAAGCCTGAAGAAGCAGCATACTCAATGCCAGTGTCTATTGAAGAGAAACACGGGGATTTTTCTTATGTATTTGCTCCGGGAGGATGGTATGGTTGGGTAAAATCCAAAGATATTTCCTATTCGAGATTTAATAAATAAGGATTTGGAGAGGATATCATTACCCAAGCGGCAGCCATAACGGTTTTGCTCAGAATTCTAGGTTACAACGACCATCTACCAGTGATATTCAAGCAAGTGATATTGAATTATCAGCTACCGACCCTTTTATGAAAACAATGAATATCAAACCTATATGGGTAAAAAAGAAAGCGGAGGAGTATATGAAACTGTAAGAGTTGATGTGTTGTGGAAGGCAATTAATCCCGAATTATCAAGTCCATATAAATTATGGTATCCTCCCTATATAATAATAGTGCCACCTGATGATAATTGGACTTTTATTGGTGGAAGCAAAATTTTCTAATCTTCCTTTTTATTCCCTTCTACAATTGTCATGAATTTCCTGCCTTTATAGTCATGATTCCTTCTTATTTGCTGTTTGCATCTTCAAAAATCTCTGCTTACTTTGGAGAAGCGCGAAAAGTATCAAAGGATTTTATCTATCCGGGATAGAAATAACCGCTGTATTTTCATTAGAATGATAGAAAGAGCAACACCGCAATTCAGGTCAAGAATTTCTGCCTCATGATGGAGGATAATCATTTGGACGGAGGTGAGCGCATGGAGCGGTGGGAGCAAATTAATGCGGTCCAGAATATGCAGGATTATATTGACCGGCATTTAAACGAGCCGATTACGCTGTCAGATCTGAGCCGGTGTGCGGGCTATTCTCCTTTTCACTGCACCAGGATCTTCAAAGAGCATTCAGGCAAATCTCCCTTTGAATATATCCGTGCCTTACGGCTCACCTAGTCAGCTTTGCGGCTGCGGGATGAAAAGGTAAAGGTTCTGGATGTGGCGCTGGACTTTGTGTTTGATACGCAGGAAGGGTTTACGAGAGGCGGGCTGCTGCTTTGCTTTTGCTTATTTTATCTTGGTGCAAATATCATATATTTCCCCCAAACTGGTGACCGTATAGGTAATCTGCATTTCCGCCGGGGGTTTTTGCGAATTTCGGTTGACCCAGCAGGTATCAATGCCGGCCATAATACCGCCTTTGATATCGGTGTTTAATGAATCCCCGATCACCAGTGCTTCCCTGATGTTAAAGTCTTTAATATCATTCATCACGTAAGTGAAAAATTCTTGGGATGGCTTTTGAAAGCCGATGCTTTGTGAACTAAAAATATCTGCAAAAAAATCATACAGGCCGGATTGCTGCAAGCGTTTGATCTGGGTTTTGGTGATCCCATTGGTGATGATAAACAGCCGATGGGATGCAGACAGACTCTGGCACAGTTCCAGCGCTCCTTCCATCAGCTGACTTCCATTGCCCAGCAGTTCCCGGTACTGGTTTTCCCAGGTAATCCCGTCCACGACTTTTCCCAGGCGTAGCATGGTTTCCGAAAATCTCGCGTTGAGCACCTCGTGTAAGGCTATCTTGCCGTTTTCATAATCAGCCCATAACTGTTTGTTGACGGAATTATATACCCCAAACAACTCATCGGTTAAGGTATAACCGTGGTGCTGAAACAATTTGTTTAGTGAATCTGCTTCATTGGCGCTGAAATCCAGCAAGGTATCGTCCAAATCAAACAGCAATATTTTATAACTCATTTTCTCTCCCCAATAATAAATATCTCTTATCCGTTCCTCTTCACGGGGATAATCACGCGGGTGATATTGCGTGTATCGTCAAGCTGCACCGAGCCGTCCGTATCGATTTCCACATAGATTTCCTGCGGATACCCGGCGGGAACATACCCGTGCATTTCCATGTACCGGCTCAGTGCCTCGTAAGCCTCCCCCAGCCCGTAATAAGCGCCCCGATAATTTACAGTAACGGCATCTCCCGCAGGATAAGACACCGCTTCAGGCGGTGCGTTTTTCTTGTCCACGGGCATGCAGGCGGTGACATTAAAGTCTGTCACCTTGAACTCGCCCTTCAAAAGCTTGTCGTCCGGGTATTCGCAGAATTCCGGCCAGGCGCGGCTGATCGGGACGCCGTTGCCGATCAGCTCGTCGTAAAACGCACCGATAGCCGCAAGTGCATGGGCTCCATCCTTGGCCATGATCGTCCGGCAGAGGCACAGGCGCTCCGGCAGTTCGATCTCATATACCGTCAGGTCTCCGTGCTTTGTTCCCCGAATCAGCAAATCCTCAATCGCGCTGTCTAAAAAATCACGCCGCGCCATGAGCTCCGCAATCTTTTTCTCGGTATGTTTTTTCCCGTCTAAATAGTCCTTGATCTCCAGCAGGGATAACCCCGCGTCCTTCAGCTTCAGAATCGTTCGCAGCCGGAGCAGATTTTCGCGGCTGTAATAACGGTATCCAGACTCCAGGTCAGTGTGCACCGGTTTTACAAGACTTTTCGATTCGTAAAACCGCAGCGCGTTGACGCTCATCTCGCATACGGCAGCAATTTCACCGATGGAAAACATTCCTTTCGGTTTCGACATGGCGTGAAATCTCCTCTCCAGAATAACTGAAAAAATGTCAATATAACGCAGATTTTTCGTGCAAAGCACTTGAGTCTCGTGTTAAGGCGAGGTGTAAACTGATAATAACATGGAAATTTTGTGAAAAGCAAGGGCAGCTTTCATAAGAAAGGAGGTAAACCACAGGAGTTTATACGGCCATTGCGTCAAACACGGAAAAGAATATCTTCTCGAAAAAGAGGTCGGGGAGAAAAACGCGCCGCTCACGCCTGCGAATGTTGTCAGTACCAGCACGGCGAAAATTTGGTGAAAAGCGCAATGGTCCGCAACCGGCCGACGCAGCTTCTTT
>CAZACF010000179.1:0-4721 GCA_964483565.1 uncultured Syntrophomonas sp.
CGGACGCTCGTCAAAAGGCAGAAGACGGTCGTCTGCTGTTCGGCACCATCGACAGCTGGCTGCTGTGGAATCTGAGCGGCGGGCAGGTACACGCCACCGATTATAGCAATGCCTCCCGCACCATGCTCTATGACATCCACCAATTGGCCTGGGATAAAGAGATCCTAGACTATCTAAACATCCCTGCCAATCTGCTGCCGGCGGTTCACTCTTGCAGTGAAGTCTACGGACTCTGCCAGGCAGATCTTTTAGGCGAGGAAATCCCTCTGGCCGGTGTGGCCGGCGATCAACAAGCCGCTTTATTCGGCCAGCATTGCTTTACCCCTGGTTCGGCTAAAAACACCTATGGCACCGGATGCTTTTTATTAATGAATACTGGTCACCAGGCGGTGAGCTCTGCCCATGGTCTGGTGACCACCATTGCCTGGGGACTCCATCAGGAAATTACCTATGCGCTGGAAGGCAGCGTCTTTGTGGCCGGCGCAGCCGTACAATGGCTGCGCGACGAAATGCAGTTAATTGCCAGTTCCGCTGAAAGCGAATCCGTCGCCCGCTCGCTGGAGAGCAATGAAGGCGTCTACATGGTTCCGGCCTTCGTCGGATTGGGAGCACCCTACTGGGATATGTACGCCCGGGGTACGCTGGCAGGCCTGAGCCGGGGTACGGGGCGCCGCCACATTGTGCGGGCGGTGCTGGAGTCGATCGCCTATCAAAGCTACGATGTGCTGACCGCCATGGTGAGCGATGCCAACATCCGCCTCAACTCCCTGAAAGTAGACGGCGGGGCCTGCAGCAACGACTTTCTGATGCAATTCCAGGCCGACATACTGGGCGTCATTGTGGAACGACCTGCCATAATCGAATCAACCGCCCTGGGGGCAGGCTATTTGGCCGGACTGGCAGTGGGATTCTGGTCGGGTTTGGAGGAACTGCAGCAGACCCGAAAAGTTGACTGTCTATTCCATCCTCAGATGGAGGAAGCCCAGCGAAAGACCATTCTAGGCGGTTGGCAACAAGCGGTTGCCTGTGCCCTGACCGCCAAATAAAAAGAATAACGATCTTAATCGCCGGCCCGACCGGCGTTCATCTTTTACAGACCAGATTTTGTTTTGTTTTTTAAATTTGCAGAGCGCTTGGCCTTTTTATCCTGAGGAGCCGAAGGCAACCATGCCATTTGGCGTCTCGTGCCGAAAGCGATCAGAAGGCAAGCGCAGCCTGAGCGTCGGTGGTTTCAATAATAAATCAGTTTTAAATTAGGTAAAATCCTTGGATAAAAGATAAGGGGGAGAGTTGTAAAATATGTATGAGGATTGCGTATTTCTGGATTTCGATTTTCTGGAGAATTTCATGGTAGAAGTCTTTTGCGGATTGGGCGTACCCCGCGAGGATGCGGCAATCTGTGCAGATGTACTGATTACTTCCGACAAGCGCGGCATTGACTCCCATGGCATCGGCCGGCTCAAGCCCATTTATTATGATCGCATCAAAGCCGGCATCCTGGACCCCGTGACCCGCCTGGAAATCGTGCGCGAAGGTCCGACCACCGCGGTGATCGACGGGCACAACGGCATGGGCCATGTGATTGGCCAGCGTGCCATGCAAATGGCCATCGACAAAGCCAGGAATTTTGGCATGGGCATGGTTGCGGTCAGGAACTCCTCCCATTACGGGATCGCCGGTTATTTTGCCCTGATGGCAGTACAAAACGGCATGATTGGCATAACTGGCACCAATGCCCGCCCCTCCATCGCCCCCACCTTCGGGGTGGAAAATATGCTGGGCACCAATCCTATGACTTTCGGCATCCCCACCGATGAAGCCTTCCCCTTTGTGCTCGATTGCGCCACCTCAGTTTCCCAGCGTGGCAAGATCGAAGTTTATGACCGGGAAAACCAAGAAATTCCGGAGGGCTGGGTCATCGATAAAAGCGGGCAAACCCGCACCGACACCCATCAGATCCTGCTCGATCTGGTCAGCGGGCAGGCCGCCCTCACCCCGCTGGGCGGAATCGGCGAGGATAATGGCGGCTACAAAGGCTACGGCTATGCGACCGTGGTGGAAATCTTATCCGCCGCCCTGCAAGGAGGAACCTTCATGAAAGCCTTGACCGGGCGCGATGCGGACGGCAAGCTTTGCCCTTACAATCTGGGTCACTTTTTTATCGCCATCGATGTTGAGGCTTTTACTGATCTGGAAAGTTTCCAAAAAAGCAGCGGCGACATCCTGCGCGCCTTGCGGGCTTCCCAAAAAGCCCCCGGTGCCAGCCGCATCTATACCGCCGGCGAAAAAGAATATCTGGCCTGGCAGGAACGCCAGGACAAAGGCGTGCCCTTAAACAAAGTGCTACAGCAAGAAGTGCTGCAAATGAGAGAAGAGCTGGGATTGAAAGATTTCCGTTTTCCATTTGAATAAATTCTTAAAATGTTCTGCAACTGAAACCCCGTATTTACGGGGTTTTATTTATTTACATGGGCAGAAATGTTTGTCCAGCAGGTGGAAAGCGTTTTAATAAGAACCGGATTAGCGCCCAGCGATCTGGAAATAGAGATTACGGAAAGTTCGTTGGGAAGCGAAAAGGATCAGGCCATCGCCAAGGTCATAATCGGTCTGGCCAATAAAATGAGCCTGAAAGTGATCGCAGAAGGAGTTGAAACAAAGCATCAACTTGATTTTCTCAGCGAACTGTTGTGTGATGAGATACAGGGATACTATTTCTACCAGCCGATGCCCGCCGAGGAAATTGAAAAGATTTTTCTTAATTCTCCAGAAAATCGTTGTGTTCATTAAAAGGATCCCGGGAAAGAGACCAAATGATAAGCGATTTTCAAGTAATTCCCTCCCAGATCAATGGCTTCATTGATCTGGGAGATTCTCTTTATGGCATAATCTGCCCTGGTCTTGTTCTACAGCCAGACCGGGCTGTAGCTTTTCTTTCCTATGGTTAGTTGGGTCAGGAGCGGCGCATCAATTGTTTTGGCATAGATATCGCGATGGATGACCGGGATCGGGTAGAAGGTGGCGGGGTTGCTCAACACCAGGAGAAAAGCCTGGTCCGCAGGGGAAAAGTTGTCATTGTTGAGGCTGACCTCCTTGGCGTGGATCTCCTCACCTTCCAGTGCAACTTCGCGGTAGTAGCGGTTGACTTTCAGGTAAAACCAGGGAAAGAATTCACCAAAGTAATCCCGCTGCAGAAGCAGGAAGTAGTCGCGTGTCCTGGACCATTGGCCGAAAAAGTCATTACGGCTGATTTCAATCAGATCCTGACTGGTCAGGTCATACAGGAAGGTAAAGGTGACCCGGCCCGGATCGACAAACCCCATGACCAGCACTTTATTAATCTCGGCGGCAAAGGAAAAGAACCAGATATTGTAATCCGGCAAGGCCAGCACCGGTTGGTCGTTGCCGGTTTCAATGTTGATTTTCCGTAAAGTACTGACGCCGTCGCTATACAGCAGACTTTCGTTATCGGCGAACCATTGAGGCATCATGCCGCTAAAGGAAAAGAGGGTGGTGCCGTCCTGGGAACTGATCACCCGGCCATTATCCAAGGCCAGTTTGCTGCCGTCATAAGACCAGGCGATTGATGCAGCGCTTTCCGGCAGGTTTAAACTGCGGGAGGTTCCCTCGGCCAGGTCATAATGTTACACCGGGACGTTCTTTCTGTAACACTTTCTATGACAGTACTTATTTGTTGCATATATGACCTTTATTTAAACCCTTTCTGTGACGGTATTTCTTTGCTTGTATATTCTATTGCATTAAAAACTTTTATTCCCAGCAATTGCCACAGGGTTGCTTTCTTTAAATGCAAATAAATCTTCTGCTGCTGCAGCGATTAACTGTTACACGAAGAACGTCCCGGTGTAACATTCCACCTGCCGGATGACCCAAGAGCGCACTGTTTCCAGCACCTTTTCCCGGTCGGGGGAGAGTTCATTCATGGTTTCATGATACAACCCGTCAAAGATGAAAAGCTGTTTGTCCCGCGAAGAAGCCTTTTCCGTGACCTGTCTGCTGCCCTGCGGGTCAACGATTGCATCTGCAGAGCCATGGATGATCAGCAGCGGCATGGTCAGTTCACCGGCACGCTGCAGGCATTCTGCTCCGGCGCGGCTGAATTCCATATACCAGCGGGCGCTGACCAGGTCATGGACCAGGGGATCATTGACATAATCATCAACTACCTGTTGGTCATGGGATAAGGCGCTGCTGGCGAGACCGGTTGGCATGGACAATTCCGGTATGAGGTTGGCTAAAAGGGCGGCCAGGGTTTTTTTCCAGATTGGAACTTTGACTGCCTGGATGAGTCCGGCTGAGGAAAGAATCAGGGCATCGATGGTGGCAGGATAATCCATGGCATACTGACAGGCAATAGTTCCGCCCATGCTGTGCCCCAGCAGAATCAAGGGCAGGCCGGGGGTTTCCTCTCTGACCAGCTGGATAAAGGTTTGCAGATCAGCGGTGTAATCACCAAACGAGTTGATGTGCCCTTTTTTTCCCTGCGAACGCCCGTGACCACGGTGATCCAGGGCATAAAAGGTGATGCCGTCATCCTGCATGCAGTCAATCAAGTTACGGAACCGTCCGCCATGCTCCCCGATTCCATGGGCAATTACTACCACCCCTCGGGGGTGCTGCGCCTGCCAGTTTTGATAAAAGAGGCGGGTGTTTTCCCGACCAGTAAATTGGCCGGTGTGTTCAATGTATTCAGCCACCTGCTA
>CAZACF010000180.1:0-4695 GCA_964483565.1 uncultured Syntrophomonas sp.
AGCATCTGTTGTTCCCCGCCGGAGAGGGTGCCGGCCATCTGTTTGCGTCTTTCCAGCAAACGCGGGAAACGGACAAAAACATTTTCCATATCTTCGATAATCCCTTTTTTATCTTTACGCAGATAAGCTCCCATTTCCAGGTTTTCCAGTACCGACATAGTGGGAAAAATGCGCCGGCCTTCCGGAACCTGCGAGATGCCCAGGCTGACAATCTTTTCCGGGGCCACTTTGGTGATATCATTGCCTTTGTATGTGATCGTGCCGCTTTTGGGCCGTAAAATACCGGAAATTGTTTTAAGGGTGGTGGTTTTGCCAGCCCCGTTGGCGCCTATTAGGGTAACGATGGTTCCTTGCTCCACTTCCAGTGACAATTTTTTGAGGGCGTGGATCGCACCGTAGTATACATCGATTTCATTCACTGTTAGCACTATTCTACCTCCTCTCCCAAATAGGCCTCGATAACCTTTTTATTATTTCTGATCTCTTCGGGCAGTCCTTCGGCGATGATGCTGCCGTAATCGAGCACGTAGATGCGCTCGCAGACGCCCATGACCAGGGACATGTCATGTTCGATCAGGAGGATCGTCAGATCAAAATCTTGTCTGATCCATTCGATCAATTCCATCAATTGCTTGGTTTCATAGGGATTCATGCCGGCGGCCGGCTCGTCCAGGATCAGCATGGTCGGTTTGGTGGCCAGGGCGCGGGCGATCTCCAGGCGGCGCTGCTCTCCATAGGGCAAATTTTTGGCCAGTTCATCTTTTTTATCGGCCAGATTGAAGATCTCCAAATATTTCATCGCCTGCTGCTCGATCATTTCTTCCCCTTTGAAAAAATTGGGCGTTCTCATAATCGCGGTCAGCAACCCGTAAGGAACGTCTTTGTGGGCAGCTATTTTGACATTGTCGAGCACGGATAGATCGTTGAACAGGCGAATGTTCTGGAAGGTCCGCGCGATGCCGCGGGCGCATATAGTATAGGGCGCAAGCCCCTCAATATTTTTGTCACTGAATAGGATGCTTCCTTTATCAGGTTTATATACCCCGGTGATGAGATTAAACACGGTGGTCTTGCCGGCTCCGTTGGGCCCAATCAGCCCGACCAGTTCGCCTTTTTCTATGTGGATGTTGAAATCCAGCACCGCGCTCAGCCCGCCGAAAGCTTTATTTAAATTGTGAATTTTTAATAGACTCATTTTCGTCCACTCCAAATCTTGCCAAATGTCTGTCGGCTCAGTTCTTTATTGCCCATCAGTCCCTGCGGCCGGAAGATCATGACGATGATCAAAATAAGTGCGTAGAGGATCATTCTGATGGCTGGAAATGACTGCAATCCGGCGGTCAAAGCGGTGATGAATACGGCGGCAATAATCGCCCCGGTGGTACTGCCCAGTCCGCCCAGCACGACCATAACCAGGATGTCAAATGACTTCAGGAAATTGAAGGTCTCGGGTTTGATAATGTAAAAGTAATGGGCATACAGGGCACCGGCCAGACCGGCAAACATGGCTCCTATAACAAAGGCCAGGACTTTATAGCTGGTGGTATTGATCCCCATTAGTTCTGCGGCGATTTCATCTTCACGGACGGAAATGATGGCTCGGCCATAACTGGAATTGATCAGGTTGACGATCACCAGAATGGTCAGAACGGTAGCGCCAAACAGCCAGGGCCAGGTGGTCATTTTGGTAATTCCCAGGATGCCGGCTGGCCCGTTAACATAGTCAATATTCTGCAATATGACCCGGATAATTTCTCCAAAGGCCAGGGTGGCAATGGCCAAATAATCGCCTTTGAGGCGCAGAGTGGGTACTCCAATAATGAATCCGGCCAGGGCTGAGACCAGACAGGCTGCGATCAGACCGGCAATGAAAGGCTGCCCCATCATTTGGGTGAGAATGACGCTGGTATAAGCGCCAACCGCCATAAAACCGGCATGTCCCAATGACAGCTGTCCGGTAAATCCGTTGATCAGGTTGAGACTGACGGCTAAGATGATGTTAATGAACATCGAGTTGAGGTTTATTTGATAGTACTGATTCAGCAGCCCTGTAGTGATCAGATATTGTACCAGGGTGAACAAGGCGGCCAACAGGAGTACTTCCCCACAGAATTTGGCCCAGTTGTTTTTATATTTTTGCATATCCATCACCTACACTTTTTCCCCGGAATCTTTGCCAAAGAGACCGGTGGGCTTGATCAGAAGGATCAGTATCAACACGCCAAAGGCTACGGCATCGCGGTAGAGGCTGTTGCCATAGCCGCTGACCATAGTTTCCAGCAATCCCATAATGAATCCACCGGCCATGGCTCCGGGAATGATGCCGATGCCTCCCAGGACTGCTGCTACGAAGGCTTTCAGACCCGGTATGATTCCCATCAGGGGGTTGACCGTACTATAATAAACACCGTACATTACCCCTGCAGCGGCTGCCAGCGCAGAACCGATAGCAAAGGTAATGGAAATGGTTTTGTCTACGCTAATGCCCATGAGGACGGCTGCTTCCTGATCCAAGGAAACTGCCCGCATGGCTTTTCCGGTTTTGGTCCATTTGATGATATATTGAAGGATCAGCATCAGCACAACGGCTGAAATAATCACAAATACGTCCTTGTTCAAGACGGACAGGCCTGCAATGTTATAGGCTTTAACTGTGAAAGCGGCTGCGGGAAATACTTTCTGGGCCGGACCTAAAATAAAAATGGTGGCATACTCGAGAAACAAGGAAACCCCGATGGCGGTGATAAGGGCCGCGATCCGGGTCGAATTGCGCAGGGGACGGTAGGCGATCTTTTCGATCAGAACGCCCAGGATTGCACAGACCAGCATGGAGAACACCATGGCCACAATAATGTTTGTCCCAAACATGGTCAGGGAGAAATAGCCCACAAAAGCGCCCACCATCATGATATCACCGTGGGCGAAGTTAATCAGTTTAATGATGCCGTAGACCATCGTATAGCCGAGAGCGATCAAGGCATAAATCGCGCCCAGCGACAAGCCATTGACCATCTGTTGTATAAATTCCAGCAATATTGACACTTCCTCCTGCTGTCAAAGAGGAAGAGAGACCGTTCCTCTCTTCCTCTACAGCGCTTGTTACGGTTGGATTCTGGTATTCATTACCTGGGCACCATCTTTAAATTCAATAACAACGCCGGCTTTAACCGGATTATGTTTATCATCGATGCTCATTTTGCCGGTAATGCCTTCAAAGTCCTTGATTTTGGCAATGGCTGCGGCCAGTTTGACCGGGTCTGCCTCGCCGGCATCTTTCAAGCCTTGAACCATCAGCTGTACTGCATCATAACCAAGGGCGGCAAAAGCATCTGGTTCTTTGTTGTATTTGGCTTTGAAAGCTTCTACGAAGGCAACGATTTTAGGATCTTTGTCCTGGGAAGAATAATGGTTGGTAAAGAATGTATTGTTCAGTGCTGCCGGACCGGCTACGCTGACCATATCGGGTGAATCCCAGCCGTCGCCGCCGCCCATGGGAGCGGTGATGCCCAGTTCACGTGCCTGTTTGATCAGGGGAGCAACTTCCTGATAATATCCGGGGATATAAATGAAATCAGGATTGAGGCCTTTGATCTTGGTGAGGGCTGCTCTGAAATCGCGATCGTCTTTTACGAAACCTTCTTCAGCAATGATTTGGCCACCCTTTTCGATGAAGGTCTTTTTAAAGTATTCTGCCAGGCCTTTGCCATAATCGCTGGAAGTATCGCCATAGATAACGGCCTTTTTGGCTTTCATATTATCAGCGGCAAACTGGGCCATCAAAGTACCCTGGAAAGGATCGATGAAACAGACCCGGAAGATATAATCTCTGGTGGCTCCGGTTTTGTCGTCAACCGTTACGTTGGAAGCGGTTGCTGCCGGGGCAATCAGGGGAATTTTGTTGTCCATCATTACCGGGGTGCTGCCGGCTACGTTACCACTGGTCAGCGGTCCGATTTGGGCTACGATTTTTTCGCCGACCAAGGCTGCACTTACGCTCATGGCTTCGTCAGCAACGGATTTGCAGTCTCTTTCAATGGGGTTGAGCTGCTTGCCCAAGACTCCGCCGGCTTTGTTGATTTCCCCGATGGCCAGGATCGCGCCATCTCTTGCGTTGGTGCCATAGCTGGCCACACCGCCGGACAATTCAACATTGACACCTACATTGATTTTTTCGGCTTCACCTGCAGTTTTGTCTTCGGCCCCTCCGCCGCCGCAGCCAGCCACAATAGCGAGCATAAAAACCATTAATACCAGCATCGCTATTTTTTTACTGCTCTTTTTCATCCTTTTCCTCCTCTTTCTTTGTTTTTATTACTATCACGGCCGACCGTGAAAGTTTCCCCTTTGGTCTGTTGTCTGACAAATATTCCGAACAATAAATGGTTGTTTCAAGAAATTGTAGTACTTCGGAGGCATTTGTACAAGCCCATACCTGCAAAATACGGCAGGTTTTTGGTTTTTGACCCGGACTGCAAATTATGTATCCTGTTGTGATTCGTCAAAAATCCCAAAACTTCCTGCTGCTTTACAACATTTTTTTATTTTCCATGTCGAGGATGGCGCGCCCCCCCTGTTTCTTTAGGCCTTAATCCGCATGTCTCCAACTCTTCTCGTAAATCGAATCCTATCATAATATTCTACCAAAGGAAGCGCATACTTTCGAGAGGTATTAAAAATATCCCGGGCGGTAGCCAG
>CAZACF010000181.1:0-4682 GCA_964483565.1 uncultured Syntrophomonas sp.
ATGAATCTCACTGCACGGGCCACAGGGACCGGTATCTCCCATGCTCCAGAAGTTATCCTTTTCCCCCATCCTGATAATTCGATCAGCAGGAACTCCCGCGACCTGCTGCCACAATTGATTGGCTTCGTCATCGTCGTCAAAAATTGTGATCCATAGTTTTTCTTTGGGTAGTTTGACTTCTTCGGTAAGATATTCCCAGGCGTATTTAATCGCATCAGATTTGAAATAGTCGCCAAACGAAAAATTGCCCAGCATCTCAAAGAAGGTATGATGTCGCGGGGTCCTTCCCACCGTATCAAGATCATTGTGTTTTCCGCCGGCCCGCACACATTTTTGCGAAGTCGTGGCTCGTATGTAATTGCGCCGATCAATCCCCAGGAAAACATCCTTGAATTGATTCATGCCGGCATTGGTGAAAAGCAAAGTGGGATCATTCACCGGTACCAGTGAAGAACTCTCCACGATCGTATGACCTTTATTTTCAAAATATTTCAAGAAACTCTCCCGGATTTTACTGCTCGTCCACACCAGATTGGCCTCCTCTTTCCCTTGAATTCTTCCTAACTATACTATTTTCATAGATTCGCAAAGGGATGTCAATAAACCTTGCCCTACTCAACAAATTTTAAATATGCATAGGATATAACGATGCGCAGGGCAGCCGTCAAAGGCACGGCAATCAACATGCCTAAAATCCCCAGCAGTTCGGCTCCTGCCAGCAAAGCAAAAACCACCGCCAACGGATGCATGCCCAGTTTGTCTCCGATGATTTTAGGGGTCAACCAATTGGATTCCAGCTGCTGGATAACAATGATGGCAATCGCCATATACAGTCCGTCCTGCCAGGACTGAACCAGCGCCAGCACTACAGCAGGTATTCCGCCCAGAATCGGGCCGAAATAGGGCACCAGATTGGTGAGCCCGGAAATAATCCCGATCACCAGAGCAAAATCAACCCCGATAATAAGCGCGGCCAACCCGGTAGCCAGCCCCACCAGAGCAGATACCAGCAGATGTCCTTTTAGATATTCGATCC
This sequence comes from uncultured Syntrophomonas sp., assembly GCA_964483565.1. Taxonomy (GTDB): domain Bacteria; phylum Bacillota; class Syntrophomonadia; order Syntrophomonadales; family Syntrophomonadaceae; genus Syntrophomonas_B. The sequence continues at coordinate 1,037 of CAZACF010000181.1, forward strand.
AAACCGCATCGATCCGGCCGGTCAGAATAACTGCTTCCCTTCTTGATACCGGCGGCAAAATAAACAAAATCGCAGCCTTTATTTTTTCCCAGTCTTTGATAATATAAATTGCCAGGATGGGAGCAAAAATAATGATTAAAACTTTGCCAAAAAAGGCATAAATGCTATTGACCATCCCTTTCAGCAAATCGAAGATGTATTTTTCGATCCTGGCGGTGTTATCCTGCAGCATAAGATCCAGCTTACCGGGCAAATGAAAATCATGAATACGCCCGGAGATTTCCTGTAATTGGGCTGCATAGACCGGCAACATGGCTGCGACCTCATTCAGTTCCTGAATCAAACGAGGCACCGCGATCCATAGCAGCAGAGATACCACGGCGGCCAGCAGCAGATATACGATAAAAATACCCCAAATTCTTGCCAGGCCTTTTTTTTCAATAAAGGTGACCGGGCGAAAGAGGAAATAGGCCATTAGGGCCCCGGCTAGAAAAGTATAAACCACTTCTCTGACCAAATAAAAAAAGCAAAAGGTGGCGAATGCCACCACTCCAAAAACAATATAACGAAATAACTTGTTAGACAGAAGCATATTTTCAACGCCTCTCTAAATCATTCCGGCTGATTCATCCATGGCCAGCAGACTGCCGTCTTCGGCAACTTCATAAAGATTAACCCGGCCTTTGGCAAAATTAAATTCTAAAAAACAGTTCCAGCAGTAATATTGATCACTGCCTACCCTGCCCACTTGCAGTCCTCCACAAACCGGACATTTTATGGTCATTGTCGTTCATTCCCCTTCCTGATCATAAATTACATTATCTTGATTGGCCCAGCTGAGCTTTTCCAGCGCAAACTCGCTGCGTCCGTCCAGCAAATCCTGCATGATCCCACCGGAAACTTCAACGCCCCATACTTCTTTGTTTTCACGATCAATCAGGAAATCACTGATCGTTCCCAACTCCTTGCCATTTTCGTCGAAAACCTGATCTCCCAATTTGGCGTCATATATTGAGAATTGTTCCCCATCCTGAAAGGATTTAATACATGCACGATCATAAATTAGAACTGCATCCCGATTTATAATTGCTTCATCGCAGGAAACACAAGCTGTCATACCACTATTGCTTTGCAAGATCAGATAAAGGACACGAAAATCATCTCCGATTACAGTTCTTTTTATTTCTCCCAGTTTTTCAGCGGTATGACCGTCCAGCAGCGGCAGCTTGACCAGATTGCGTAGCTTCATATATATCCCTTTCTGACATTTCATCCCCATGGCCTTCACTGCTGCTATTTTTGCCTTATCTGTCCAAAATAATACGGCCAAAGGTCATATTGGGAAGTTATCTTGCAGGAAATAAACAGATGTTCTATAATGATCGCAGTATACGTTGGAATCAAATGGGAGGGAGGCACTTTATATGGATCTGTTCAGCCTGAGCAGTGAAAAAATGCAGTCCGATGCGGCACCATTGGCCTGGCGGATGAGACCTGATAATCTGGATGATATTTACGGGCAGGATCATTTGCTGGCACCGGGCAGTCCTTTGCGCAATGCAATCGACCGGGACAAATTGCATTCTTTTGTCCTCTATGGCCCCCCCGGCACCGGTAAAACCACCATCGCCCGGACGATTGCCAATGTAACCAAATCTCATTTTGAATACCTGCAGGCAGTCACCGCCGGGGTCAGTGATATCCGCAAAATGGCCCAGGACGCCAAGGATCGGCGCAAGTATTATCAGCAAAAAACCATCCTTTTTGTGGATGAGATCCATCGCTTCAATAAATCACAACAAGACGTGCTGCTTCCCTTCGTGGAAGACGGAACGCTGACCTTGATCGGAGCCACCACCGAAAATCCTTTGCATGAATTAAATTCGGCGCTGCTGTCGCGGATGAAGGTCTACATGGTGCATCCTCTGGACGCAGATGCTTTGACGCGCATCATCGAAAGAGTCCTGGCAGATCGCGAGCGAGGGCTGGGGCAGTTTAAGATAACATTTGCAGAGGACAGCTTTAACTTGCTGATTCGGGCGGCTCAGGGAGATGCCCGCATGATCTTGAATATTCTCGACACCCTGAGCAGTTCCTATACCGATGCCCAGGGCTGCCTGCTGATTACCCCGGCTTTGCTGGAAAAAATTTGCGGAAAATTGATCGTTAAGTATGATCGCAGCGGAGACTGGCATTACGATTGTATTTCCGCTTTTATAAAAAGCATTCGCGGCTCTGATGCTGACGCTGCCTTGTATTGGATGGCGGTCATGTTGGAAGGGGGAGAAGATCCCAAGTTTATTGCCCGGCGCTTAATCGTCCATGCGGCCGAGGATATCGGTCTGGCTGATCCCTTTGCCCTGACCATGGCCAATGCAGCCGCAGAGGCGTTGCAGTACGTGGGGCTGCCGGAAGCCCGCATCCCCATGGCCGAAGCAGTCATCTACCTGTGTACAGCGCCCAAAAGTAACCGCAGCAAACTAGCCATCGATGCCGCTATCGCCGCCGTTCGCCGGCAGGCGAAGATCAAGGTGCCGCCCCATCTGGCTGACACTTCCCATTCCCAAGCCGGCCCACTGCTGGGCAAGGGAATAGGCTATAAATATCCGCATGACTTCGGCGGTTATGTGCAGCAAACCTATCTGCCCCCGGAAATGGGCCAGCCCTCCTTTTACGAGCCCACCAACAACGGCTATGAGAAACATATCCAGGATTTCTTGAAAAAGCTGCCCGGCAAATAATGCCTCTCTATAAGGCAATCCGGGCCACTACCGGCCAGTGATCCGAAGCCTGGCTCGGCAAATTCTCATACTCCCGCACCTGACAGAAGTGATTACACAGAATGTAGTCCAGCCTTTGCCGGGGCTGGTCCGCAGGATAGCTGAAACAAAATGGAGCTCGGTTGGCTAGAAAACTATCCTGCCAACAACTGAGCAGACCAGCCACCCCCTCCTCTTCCGGGCCTTCATTAAAATCTCCACATAAAATGGCCGGTAAACTGATGGTGCTCATTAATGGTATCATAAATTTTTCGACCTGTTCCCTGCGCAGACGACGGTTCAGCCCCAAATGAGTATTGAGCATTACCAGCTTTTGTCCTGCTATTTCCAGCTCAATTGCCAACAATGCACGCTCCGGCAGTTCTGCCGGCAGGATATAATTGATCTGTTTTAACATCTTATGTCTGAACAAGATGGCATTGCCGTATGATTGGTGGCGGTCGTTGGGCACCGGGCCAAAGACATGCTGATATTGCAAGGTGTCCGCCAGCCAGGCGGCCTGATCCCGAAAACCGCTGCGGACTCTGCCGCGATCCACTTCCTGCAGGCATATGATATCAGCCTGGTATTTGTCCAACACCTGTCCGGTTTTTGCCAGGTTGACCTTCCCGTTCATCCCCCGACCATGTCTGATATTAAAAGTCATTACCGTAATCACTGTCACTCTTATTGCTCCTGTTCATGTCTATGGATGGATATCATAAAAAACGCCGCCTCGCGCACCTTGGATACGAGGCATTAAACGATGGAACAGTATGGATATATTACAAATCAATTGGGGCTCAACAAGCGGCGCTTCTGATTGGCAAATCGGGTAGGAGGCTACCCATTAATTGAGTAGCCGACCTCCCACAGCACCGTACGTA
>CAZACF010000182.1:0-4679 GCA_964483565.1 uncultured Syntrophomonas sp.
TTGATCTGGGCGACCAGGGCGTCGAGGCTGGGGAAGCGTTTTTCGTCCCGGATTCTTTCCACGAAGCTGAGGCTGATGGCCTGGCCGTAGATGTCACCGTCGAAATCGAATAGGTAGGCTTCGACGGAGATGGGGTAATCTTCGTGGAAGGTGGGCTTGCTGCCGATGTTGACGACAGCGTTATATGTATGCCCGTTGACTTCGGCGCGGGCGGCATAGACGCCTTTGGCGGGGATGTTAAAGGTTTTCTCAATGCCGACGTTGGCGGTGGGAAAACCGAGTTGGCGCCCGCGGTGTTCTCCTTCTACGACGATGCCGTCCAGAATGGGATGGTAGCCCAGCATACGGGCTGCCTGATTGATTTGGCCTTCCCCCAGGGCCTGGCGGATGGCGCTGCTGGAGACCAGTTGACCGTCAACGGTGACGGGCTCGGTGATATATACGGCAAAGCCATATTTTTCTCCCATCTTCTTTAAAGTTTCGGGTGTACCTTGGCCTTTGTAGCCAAATGAATAATTAAAACCGATGAATACTTCTTTGACCTGCAGACGTTCAACCAAAAAGTGTTTTACAAACTCTTCCGGGTTGAGGGAGGCAATATCGCGGGTAAAGCGGTTGTAGATCAACAGATCTAGACCGATGTTTTCCAGCAGTTGGGCTTTGCGGATGGGGGTTCCCAGCAGCCGCGGCATACGGTCGGGGGTCAGCAGTTGGGCGGGATGGGGTTCAAAGATGAAGGCAGCACTGATTCCTTGGCCGGCATTTTTATGCTCAACAGCCTGTTTGATCAGACTCTGGTGGCCGCGATGGACACCATCAAAGTTGCCTAAAGCCAAATAAAGCTCCCGGCTGCCGGGTTGATAATTTTCGATTTCATAGATTAGCTGCATCTGGACGAACTCCTTGTATCATTTGAATACTTTCAGCGGCTGGGCTAAGGTATAGTCTGGCTCGCTGATGATTTTGGCAATGGCCATAAGATCACCCGTCGGGTGGTAAATCCGCATCATCCCGGCTGATCCGGCCGGGGCTTGGATATGGTTGCCGTTATTGACCCGCATGATGTCTTCCTGTTTGTCCAGAATCATGGCCGGCCAATGACGCAATGGATGATCAATGGGGATCATGTAGCGATTTAGATCGTCTCTGACTTTTTCCAATTCTGCCAGGGTAATGGCCTGACTGATTTCAAACAGGCCGGCCCGGGTACGGGTTAGCTTTGACATATAGGCACCGGTGCCCAGTTTTTGACCGATGTCATGGCAAAGCGTACGAACATAGGTGCCGGGGGAACAGATGATTTCCAACTCAATAACCGGCAAGCCCTCGTTATCCGTTCCCTGTCTCAGCAACTGCAGAGATTTGATCTCAATGGCACGCGGGCTGCGCTCTACTTCCACTCCCTGACGAGCCAGTTCATAAAGCCGCTTGCCCTGGTGATGTACGGCTGAATACATGGGCGGGATCTGTTGGATGGGGCCGGTGAATTCGGACAGGATTGGCAACAAATCATCGCTGCGGTATTGACAGTGTCCGGTTTTTTCGATTTTCCCCCAGGCGTCCTGGGTATCGGAAACACCGCCCAAGGTCATCTCGGCGCGATAGGTTTTATGGTTATCCTCAATATACTCAATCAGCCGGGTGGCATGTCCCATGGCAACCGGCAAAACCCCGGTGGCCATAGGGTCTAATGTCCCGAGGTGACCGATTTTGGTGGGGGGGATTAGCTTCTTGATTTTTTTAAGAACATCAAATGAGGTCATGCCTGAATCTTTATTGATATTTAGAAAACCGTGCATTAACCTGTCACTTCCCTGACTGCTGTGATGATCAGGTCCTTAATCTGGTCCAGACTGCCTTCCATGGTAACGCCGGCCGCCTGGCGATGTCCTCCCCCGCCAAATGCCGAGGCCAGTCGGGCAACGTCAATACGTCCCTTGGAGCGAAATCCGACCTTGATAACACCGGGTTTGGTTTCCCGGAAAAGGATTCCTGCTTCCACCCCATCAACCATTAGGGTGTGATTGATGATGCCTTCAGGATGCAGATCAAGGACTCCCAAGCTTTCAGCTTCTTTATAGGTAATGGTCATCCAGGCAATTTTTCCGTCCTGGCTGTAGCACATGCTGTGCAGGGCACAGGTCAGCAGGTTCATCTCGCCCCGGCTTTTGGATTCAAACAGATTGATGCGGGTCTGGTTCAAATCAACTCCGCACTCCAATAGATCGGCAGCGATTCGGAAAGTCTCAGCCCGGGTATTACTATGGTGGAAACTGCCGGTATCCTGAACAATCCCTGCATACAGTGCATTGGCCAGCGCAGGGGTTATCTCCACCGGCAAGTGTTTGGCCAGGTGGTATAATAATTCAGCTGTAGCGGCCATATTTGGCTGAATCAAATTCACATCACCAAACAGGGTATTGCTTTGATGATGATCGATATTGATGGTAAATGTGCGCTGCTCCAGCTTCGGCAGCAGTTCCTGGCCGGCCCTTTGCTCGTCTGCACAATCAAGAAATATTACGTTTCCCGCTGGGCTGTTTAATTGGGACGGCAACATTACTTCAGCACTGCCTGACAGATAATGATAAATGGGAGGAACGGGATCCTGCAAAACCATACGGCTTTGTTTGCCCAAATTCTTTAGTATCTGATGCATTCCCAGCAATGAACCTACGCAATCACCATCAGGAATGGCATGGCCCACCAACAGGAAATTGTCCCGGGCCTGGATGGCCTGCGCAGCTTCGTTCATATTATTCATTGGTGTGGTCATTTTTTCTTTCGGCCTCTTTACTTATTTCTTCCAGCAGGGATGATATGTGGATCCCATGCTCAATGGATTTATCCAACCTTAATTCCAACTCGGGGGCATGTCTGATCTGCAACTGCCTGGCCAATTCGGTGCGGATATAACCGCGGGCCTTCTGCAGCGCCTGCATGGTTTCAGTTTGTTTGGCTTCATCGCCCAATACGCTAATGTTGATGCGGGCATGGCTGATGTCTGCCGGTATATCCACGCGGGTCACTGAAATGGTAGAAAAATCAATGCGGGGATCTTTGAGATCATGCTGAAATATGGCTGATAATACTCTTTTTATTTCCACCGCCATTTTTTCCTGTCGACGTTTTCCCATGGTGACACCTCCTTTGTCCGCTGGCTGATACTTTGCAAATGTGAGCTTATTTCTTACGGTTAATCGAGTGTGCGTTTGAATTCTTCCATCACAAAGGCTTCAATGATATCGCCTTCTTTGACATCGTTAAAGTCATGGATGCCGATGCCGCATTCATAATTACTGAGGACTTCCTTGACATCATCTTTGAAGCGTTTCAACGATTCCAGCTTGCCGTCGTAAATGATCACGCCGTCGCGCAATACGCGCATGTTGGTGTTTCTCTGAATCTTGCCGTCTATCACGTAGGAACCGGCGATGATGCCCACATTGGGGACTTTGAAAGTAGCGCGGACTTCCGCCCGGCCCAGATATTTTTCCTTGTACTCCGGTTCGAGCAAACCCTCCATGGCTTTTTTTACATCTTCAATGGCTTCATAAATGACCCGATAGAGCCTTACATCTATGTTCTCTTCTTCGGCGTGCTTGCGGGCTTTGACTTCAGGCCGGACATTGAAGCCGATAATGATGGCGTTGGAAGCGGAGGCCAACATGACATCGGTTTCGCTAATGGCGCCGACGGCGGAATGAATGACATTGACCTTTACTTCTCCGGTGTTGAGCCTGAGCAATGAAGCGGCCAGGGCTTCCACCGATCCCTGCACGTCGCCTTTGATAATCAAGTTAAGTTCTTTGACCACTGCATCCTGCATATGTTTGAAGAAATCATCCAAGGATATCCGGCTGCTTTGTTTTTGTTCCTCGATCTTTTTATCGTTGATGCGCAAATTGGCCAGGTCTTTGGCGATTTTCTCATCGCAGGCCAGGACTTTTTCTCCTGCTTCAGGCACATCCGACCATCCGGTAATCTCAACCGGCATGGAGGGATAGGCAGCTTCGACCTTGCGACCGCGATAATCGGTCATGGCTCTTACTTTGCACCAGTTGACACCGCAAACAATATAATCCCCGATGTGCAGGGTGCCCTTTTGGACCAGCACGGTAGCCACTGCACCGCGGCCTTTATCAAGTTCACCTTCGATCACAACGCCTTCGGCATAACGATCCGGATTAGCCCGCAGATCGTTCAGTTCGGCAATCAGCAGCACCCGCTCCAGCAGGTCCTCGATCCCGAAACCGGTTTTGGCCGAAACCGGAATAAACATGGTATCGCCGCCCCATTCTTCGGCTACGATATTATACTCGGTCAACTGCTGCATGACCCGGTCAGGATTGATATCCGGTTTATCGATTTTATTCAGGGCCACCACAAAAGGTACATTGGCAGCCTTGATATGATTGATGGCTTCTATGGTCTGGGGCATAACCCCATCATCGGCTGCCACCACCAGGATAACGATGTCGGTCAAATTGGCGCCGCGGGCGCGCATGGCGGTAAAGGCAGCATGGCCCGGGGTGTCAATAAAGGTGATCCGGTTGTCGTTGATATTTACTTGATAAGCCCCGATATGCTGAGTGATACCACCGGCTTCGCCGGATACCACATCGGCTTTGCGGATTTTGTCCAGCAGCGAGGTTTTGCCATGATCAACATGACCCATG
>CAZACF010000183.1:0-4637 GCA_964483565.1 uncultured Syntrophomonas sp.
CGAAAGATGGATTAATACAAATAACTCAAACGCCTGACGTTTGAGTTGTTTGGCTATTTTTGTATCGTTTGCGTGAGGTTTGTACTTAAGAACGCTCGGGGCCGGTCTTTTGATTAGCCAGAGTTGCAGCATTGGCGCTCATCTGCATGCCAGGGGTCTTTATTCAATTACGTGAGTCTCGTTTTTGGGTAATGTATATCTTTATTCTCTTTGCAGGCGTTCTTGGCGTCGTTACGTCCCATCGCACGGCAGCCGCCTTACCCCCTGGCGCTTATCTTAAGCACAAACCTCTGCGAAAGATGGATTAATACAAATAACTCAAACGCCTGACGTTTGAGTTGTTTGGCCCAAGTGGATCAATGCCTAAACCTCAGCAAAGAGTTTCAGTATTAATACGCGAAAATCTCGTCCGGGCAGTGGAGGATGGTGGGGTCGCCTTCCCTGACCAAATCGGTGGTGTTCCAAACGTTGGGCAGGATTTGGTTGAGATAGAAGCTGGCTGACAAGGTCTTGCCCAGATAAAAGTGATAATCATAATGGTCTTTTTCCATCTTTCGCAGATGCTGTTGGGCGATGACGGCTTGCTCGAGCAGGAAGTGGGCGCCCAGCAATTGTCCGGTGGCGGTCAGGATACGGCGGGCGAAGCTGGCCACCAGGTCGATTTTGCCTTGTTGGAAATAGCCCAGGGTGATGCCTTGCAGTTCTTGATAGGAACGCAGGGCTTGGTGGAGTTTGGAAAACTCTGGCTCAAACTCGGGATAGGCTCCGCGCTGGTTGGTGATAAAGGTGTCGATATCCTGCAACAGGCCGGCAAAGGCCTGGCCTTGGTGCAAGGTCCACTTGCGGGTGATGAGGTCCATGGACTGGATGTAATTGGTGCCTTCATAAAGGGAATTGATTTTGGTGTCGCGCACAGCCCGGGCGGCGGGGTAATCTTCGGTAAATCCATAGCCGCCGTAAATTTGGATGGACTCGCAGAGCAATGTCCAGGCTTCGTCACTGGTATAAGCCTTGCAAATTGGAAACAGGCATTCCAGCCGGGCGAAGGCCCATTTGCGCCGTTGCGGATCGGGGTCATGGTCGCTGATGTCCTGGTAGAGGTAAGCGGTCATGACCAGGGAGCGGATGACTTCGGTGGTGGCTTTGTTGAGCATCAGCATGCGTTTGACATCTTCGTGTTGGATAATGGGGACGCGGTCGGCGCGGGGATTGGTCAGCGGTCGGCCCTGCACGCGTTCGCGGCAGTAGGCGGCGGCGTTCCAGTATTCATTGGCGGCCACTCCGGCGGAGGTCAGGCCGCATTCCAGCCGCTTGCCGTTCATCATTTGAAACATTTGCACCATGCCCTGGCCGTTGCCCTGTTCATCAGGGGGCTGGCCGACCAGATAGCCGCGGCACTGGTCATTATCACCGTAGGCCAGGGAAACGGTGGGGCAACCGCGAATGCCGAATTTGTTTTCCACCCCGGTGGTCTCTACGTCGTTGGGGATGGTGCTGCCGTCGTCATTGATCCACAAGCGGGGCACGATAAACAGTGACAATCCTTTGGTGCCGGCTTTGGCACCGGCGATGCGGGCCAGGGTCAGATAAATAAAGTTTTCAGCATGGTCTCCGTCTCCCGCGCTGATGAATATTTTGCTGCCTTTGATTTTATAGATGCCCGGTTCATCGGTGGGGTAGGCCCGGCTCAATCCGTCCCCCACATCGGTGCCGGCAGAGGGTTCGGTAATGCACATGCAGCCCTGGAAACGCCCGTCCATCAGACCGGGCAGGAATTTTTGCTGCAGAGCAGGACTGGCATAGGTCTGGATGACTTTGAAAGCGCCGGTGGTGAGGGCTGTATAATAGATAAGAGCGGGACTGGCGGCGCACATCATTTCTCCCAATACCGAATAGACGACTTCGGGCAGGGTGCCGCTGGCGTTCAGGTCAAAATTACCGGTGCCCCAGCCCTGTTGCTGCAAATACACATAAACGTCCTTCCAACTGGGTGGCCCCACGACCCGGCCGTTGACCAGGTGGGGATGATTCATTTCTCCGTCATCGTTGGTGGGGGCGATCACCTTGGCCACCATGCGGTTCATCTGCTCCAGCAGACCGTCGATATCATCCAGGCTGAGATCCTGGTAGCGTTGGTAATGTAGAATATCTGCCAGGGGAAGCCATTCTTTGAGCAGAAACCGGGCATCCCGTGGGTTATAGCTGTATTTAGCAGTCAAAATAAAATTCCTCCTCCGACCTGAATTGGGCTGATACCAGTTTAATTCATTGCCCATGGGGTGACAAGAGCCCGGCTGCAGACTGGCTGGCGGTGATGGTTACATGGAATTTACAAGATATTTACACGAAACACTTACATTTGTTATGCAGACGTGTTATAATAACTTCAGAGTTCATGGAAAACGGTCAGGGGAACGTACAGAAGGTTGTTTGACTGATGTGAACGTTTACATGAACCGGTGGTCGGGCGTACAGGAGTTGTCCGATTGCAGCCAATCAGCAGTTTCCCCTTCCAGCAGGGGATCTGCAATTGTGTGACAATAATAACCCATCGTCTAGGCGACGATGGGTTTTTTATTGGGAAAATAAAAGGTTCCCGGGACCCGCTAGCAATCTTTGATTGCATAAGCGGCTGGGTTCTTATTAGGAAAAATACGCTTGGCGTTTTTTGACTTTGATCATTATTATGAAGTAACTTTATAGGTTGACCAACCTAACAAATCATAAACAACTCAATAGGTCAATACTCCTTCAACGATCATCGCTGCTCCGAATAGTCCGACCAAGGTATTGATCCAACCGGCCAGCCCCCATGGATTAAAAAGAGCCAGGTAAATGAATATAATCCCGGCGGTTATTCTGATAATACGGTCAACATTGCCGATATTACGGTGAAATGACAGATGCATGGTGCATCACCTCCTGTTCCTAGTATGTGTGAGCGAGAGAAAATTAGTCATGCCGCTATATTGTGTTTTCAAAAAACAGTCGTTGATCATGGCGCTGCAAAGGTGGTTCAGAAAGTAATTTTGTCTGGTTATTTTGATAAGAAAATGTAGTATCACTATATTTCGTCTATCAATTATAATGATACCAGCAGATCAAAACGGAGGACTATATGATACATATATTTCAGCCAAAAAAAGCCATGATCGCGACAGCCTTGATTCTGTTGGCCATCGTTTTATTATTCAATTGGCTGCGGCCAACGCAGGTTACTGCTTTTACGGTCACCAAACAGAATTATGTTCCTTCCCTGTTGCTGAGCGGCGAAGTGATTGCCGGAGGCAGCACGATGCTTTCGACCAAGGCAGCCGGCACGGTCGTGCAGTGTCCGGTGGCCGAAGGTGAAACCGTCCGGCAGGGACAGCTGCTGGTGCAGATTGATGATACGCAGGCCCGCTTGGACCGGGACAGAGCAGCGGCAGCGGTGCAGATCGCAACAGCTCAATTGCACAAGGCCACAGGTGTCACCTATCAGGAAGTCCGGGCCCAAAGTATTCAGGCCGATCTGGAACTGGAAAAGGCAACTGCACAGTATAACCGAATCAAGACGCTGGCGGAGGCCGGAGCGGTTAGTCAAGCTGAGCTGGAAGAGGCACAAAGATCCCTGCAGCTTGCGCAGCAATCAGCTCAAGTGGCCAAGGCGGCCCTGCAGTCGATTTCGCAAAACGGTCCGGATATAGTAATCCAGCAAGCTGAACTGCAACAGCGTCAGCTTGATCTGCAAGAGAAGGAAAGAATTCTGCAGGATCATAAAATCATTGCTCCGGCGGACGGAGAATTGTTGGATTTATATGTAAAACCCGGGGAATTGCTGACCCAAGGCAGTCAGGCGGCCTTGCTGGCAGCCGGGCAGGGATTGCGGATCAAAATCCAGCCGGATCAGCGTTATGCGGCACTGGCTGCGCGAGACAATCAGGCCAAGGCCTGGATCACCAATGCGGAAACCAGCAAGTGGGATGCCCGGGTCGTCTATACGGAACCGACCGGCAATGCCGAACAGGGGTCCTTCACTGCGGAACTGGAATTTACCGGTACCAAACCTGACCTTTATCCGGGACAGTTGTTGTCGGTGCAGTTGTTTGCCCCGGCGCAATCTGATGCCATCATTATTCCCGATAAATATTTGACGGAACAGTCAGGTCAAAACGGGGTATGGCTAGCCGTTCATGGACGGGCGCATTTTACCCCGGTGCAAATAGGTCTGCGCACCGGCGACGGGGTGGTTATCAACCAAGGCTTGAGCGCGGGTGATCTGATATTGGAACCGACCGGATTGACAGAGGACCAAAAAGTATCTGCCCGGTCAGACAAGGGTTAGCAAATGAAGAGCAGTTTACGATTTGAATTCAGCCTGGCGCGGCGTTTTTTAGAGGAAAACCGGAGTCAGACCTTTTTTATTATTCTGGGCATTGCCATCGGGGTTGCGGTGATGGTTTTTTTGTCGGCGCTGATTGACGGTTTACAGGCTAACTTGATTGATAAAACGGTCGGCCGATCCCCGCATATTGTGATCAGTAATGATGAAAATGCGGCGGCCGGGGCAGTAAAAACCAGGGATGGCGACCGGGTATTATTGCTGGATGCGACCCGTAAAACCATGCGTCCCATTGTGGAGTGGCGCAGCATTACCG
>CAZACF010000184.1:0-4577 GCA_964483565.1 uncultured Syntrophomonas sp.
TATCCACCTAAACATATCTAAAAAAACAAAAACCCACTGCAGAAATATCAAGCATATACAAAACAGTGGTTTCTGCGTTTTCCCGAAACCAACAGTATCGTAGCTGCTCCTTTCCGCAATGGGAGGCAAGTTCGTTTCCGAAATTACCCAATGACTGTTTGCCATAGCCTGATAGCTTTAGGTCAACAGTTCGGAGACCGTATGAAATTAACAATCAGGTTGCACGTGCTCAAAAAATATTAAAAGCGAAACCTGTCTTGTGAAAACTTCTACAAAACTTCTCAAAATCCTGCATCCAGTATACATTTATAACATCATTATACTCCATCCTATTTTTGATTCCACTGAAAAATTCGTTTTTTATTTGCGCCATCAATCTAGTTTAAACAGCAAAATGGAAAACGCTATTCGTAGGAGCCAGCCCACCTTAAAACAAGGTTTGCAGGAGAATTAATTCTATTTACAACAAATATTTCTCTTGCATCGCCCAGGGAACTAGTGTAAAATTTTTCTAATTAGAAAAGTCCATTTTATTAGTCTTCAGTCTCCGAGTCATAAGGCCTAACGTTTTGACCATGGCCTTATGACCGTTAGGGTATAGCTGGAAACGGTTATGCCTCCCATTGCGGAAAGGAATTTGCTGAAAGGGCTTTTATTGGCAGCCTTTTTGGTCAGGCCTGTGCGCAAGGGTCTGGCCTTTTTTGTTGCCAAACAAGAAGGTCCCTGAGACCCGCAAGCATTCTCCGATTGCGTCAGCGATTAGGTCTCTTCTTTCCTGATGAAGGAAGATGACTACCGGATGGTTTTTTCTAGTGTCTAATTCCAATCCTTTTCTTTTACCCTCTGGTCACCACCAGAGGGTCCTTTTTGTATTTCCCCGGATATTAAAAGCGCACTGCTGTAATAAAAAATCTGCCCCGTCAGCGCAACCTGATACGCGTCAGGGGCAGATCCTTTATCCTTCATGTATAATCTTCTTCGGTCTGTCTTGACCAAGAAATCATCTTCCCTTGAAACTGGGTTTGCGTTTTTCCACAAAAGCCTGACAGCCTTCTTTAAAATCCTCGGAGCTCCAGCACAGTACCTGGTTGAGGGCTTCCAGCTCGCACTGCTGGTAATAATCATTTTTCAAGGATGCCCGCAGCAATTTTTTGTCCAATCCCACTGTCATCAGCGGCTGACGAATAAGCTTTTCCGCCCATTCGATAGCAGTTTTCATCAGCTCATCATGGGCTACCACGGTATTGACCAGACCCAATTCATTGGCCTCCGCCGCACTCAAAATTTTTCCAAACCAAATGATCTCCGCTGCTTTGTGATACCCGACTTTTTGGGTCAGAAAATAGGAAGCCCCGCTATCCGGACAAAAGGCCAGCTGCATAAAGGTAAAGCCAAAGCGAGCTTTCTCAGAGGCGATAATTAAATCGCAGGCCAGGCAGGTAGCGGTTGAGGCGCCTGCAGCCACCCCGTTGACGGCGGCAATAACCGGCTTTTGCAGTTCATATATGGCTGTTACCACACTGCTTGAGGCATCGTAGGTTTCTTTGGCGTTGATCGGGGTGGTCATGCTGTACAGGGTAGAAACATCTCCCCCGCTGGACCATCCTTTGCCGGCCCCGGTCACAATCAGAACTTTAATCGCATCATTATCAGCTACTTCTTTGCAGGCTGCGTTTACGTCATAGCAGAACTGCTCATTAACCGAATTTAAGAAATCCGGCCGATTGAAGGTCATTACGGCTACCCCGCTGTCCATAATATCTAAATTTACTGTCTCCCAATTCATACTTAAACCTGCCTTTCCAAATTAATTATACGTCTCCCTATATTTCGCTGTTAGAACATTATAACAATAATTGATATTGATGTTAATAGTTAATAAGCTGCGGATGGTTACGCTCTTATCATTATCCTTTATTTTCGCTATACTGAAATTACTTATTCGAGGATTTTGCATCATTCAAAATATCAGGTAATATGTCATTCTAAAGTAAATCTACAGTTTATAAATGTTTATTATACAAAACTCTTTTTCCGGGAATGGAAATAGCCAATAGAAATTTCAAAAAAATGATGGCATAAAGCCAAGGTAGGTTCCCAGAGTAACAAGACTGAGCGTGGATATTAAATTCAAGGCTCGCATGAGCCAACAAAAAGAACGTCCCTCTGTTTGCTGCTCGGGAGTATCAATTGCGCGGAGGTAATATTAATGGAAAAACTGTTGGTCTTTGCTCCTCATCCCGATGATGACATCATCGGCTGCGGCGGAACGATTGCCCGCCATATGGCCCAAGGGGATCAGGCGACGATTGTTTATTTGACATCCGGAGAAAATGGCAGTCTGGTTCACCCTCCGGCGCAACTGGCTGTTCTGCGGGAAGAAGAAGCCACCCGGGCGGCAACCCGGCTGGGTGCAAATGAGGTCATCTTTTTGCGCCAACCAGACGGATATATAGCTTGGAGCAAAGCATTGCTGGATGCGCTGGTGACGGTTATTCGCTCCCAGCAGCCCAGCCTGGTTTTCCTGCCCCATGGCGATGAAGCAGTCCGTGATCACCAGCAAAGCTTTCAACTGATCCTGGAAGCCTGCCAACGGGCAGCCGGCCCCTGGTTTGCTGACTGTGGAAACCAACCTTGGTCAGGCGGAAAGATCATCGCCTATGAAGTATGGACTCCGCTTAGCCGCTATAACCTGACCGTCGACATCAGTGAATATATGCAGAAAAAACTAGCTGCTTTGGGCGAACACAAGTCCCAACTGGCGGATATCGCCTATGCTGAAGCGGTCCAAGGCCTGAATCGCTATCGCGCCGTCACCAGTGGAACGGGTCAGTTTGCGGAGTGTTTTCAATTGATTAAAACCCGATCTTAATCTTGCTTGCAGCGGAGGGGTTATGCATACCATCCCATCTGACCAGCCAAAAAAAATAATGATGATCAGTCCTTATCGGCACAGCCAGCGCGGCAACAGCATCACCAGCATGCGCCTCAAAACCGGTTTGGAAAACCGGGGTTTCATGATTGATTGGATCACCTTGGAGGAAAGCGATGTCTTGTCACAGCTGCAGCAGCAGCTGGACTCCGGATGCTATGGATTGATTCATGCCTTTCATGCGCTGCATTGGGGACGATTGCTTGATCAACTGCCCCATATTCAGCAGATTCCTGTTCTTCTTACCACCACCGGTACGGATTTGCATTTTGATCTATCCGGAAAGGATTCGCCGGTGCTTGCCAGGAGCTTGTTTTCCGCGCAAAAAATTGTGCTTTTTCATCAGGATTTCACTGCTCAAATTGCGGTTCCTTTCCCGTCCCTGGCGGCGCGATTGGTGGTTATCCCCCAAGGAATATTCTTTGAAAATGTTTCACGTGAAACATTTCTGCCTCTTAATTTTAAGCAGGATGATTTTATTTTTCTCTTCCCCAGCGGGTTCAGACCGGTAAAAAATTTTGAGTTGACCCTCAACGCACTGGAAAATATTCAACCTGATTATCCTCATTTAAAATTGGTGATTATCGGAGCGCTTATAGATCCCGACTACAGCCGACGAATGTTGCAGCGTATTGACGCCTTGCCCTGGGTTACCTATATAGGTGAAATTCCTCATGCCAGCGTGCGGGAACTGATCCTGCACGCAGATGTCGTCGTCAACAGCTCCCATGCCGAAGGTCAGCCGCAGGGGGCGCTGGAAGCAATGAGTTTAGGATTGCCCTGCATTTTGAGCGCCGTACCCGGCAATTTGCATATTATTGAAGAGGGTCGGGAGGGCTTTTACGTGCATGATGAAAAGGAGTTCGCCCGGGCAGCCCGAATCTTTATGGACCATCCCCGGCGCACCAAGATGATGGGGCAGGCCGCACGAAAACTGGTGGAGGAAAAGTTCAGTTTGGAGAAAGAATTAAACGCATATGCAGCACTATACCAGCAACTCTGCCAATAAAGTGATCAAGCCCATACCATGATTGATGATATGGGCTTGTTGGCTTTTCTGTTGGCTCAGGGATGGTCACTGGTTCCAGGTTTATTATGCTTTTTCCACCCGGCAGGGAATGCGCCGATGCATGGGCGTACACATTTCATCCCGGTCGCTGGTCAAAACCAGATCATTAACATTGACGCCATATTTTACGCCATCATAGATCAGACCCTGCCCGTGACGGATATATACACAGTTGGCAGCAGCACGCGGACTGATTTCCACTTCCACTTCGGCCGAACCTGCTTTGGTGGTGATGATAGCCTTGTCTCCATCAGCCAGATCAAGTCGGGCAGCCTCCGCTTCATTCATCAGCATGGTCATACAGCGTTTGCCTTTGTTCCATTCAGGATTACGCAGGCTGGTATTGGCGACCGTTTCATGATGCAGACCGGAATGCAGAATCATCGGAAATTCAGCCGGCATCTTCAATTTTTCTATTTCATTCTCAATGCTGGCTGCTTGCATCTGATCTACCAGTTCTTCGATCATGAGATTCAGTTTTTTGTCTTCGGTTTTCAGCATGCTGAAATTGTCTCCCTGGAATCTGGAGAGAATGAGTCCCTGCGGATGAGCCAGGATATCCTTGTACATCGCTTC
>CAZACF010000185.1:0-2285 GCA_964483565.1 uncultured Syntrophomonas sp.
CCGGCATGTTAACCGCTACACCACGGCTCCGCATTCACTGCAGAAATATGGTATCATACAAAGACTTTTTACGCAAGAGCATAACATTTATCATTATTTCCTGTTCCCACTATTATCTAGTCTCAGATTCCCGCCCGGCTTATGTAATAAATAAGCCCCAACTGAAACAAAATAATAAGCGGGAAGCCGATGGTAAATTTCAAGTGCCGGGTCTTGTGGCGGAACATATACATACCTGTCCAACCGCCCGGCGCACCGCCAATGATAGCCCATAAAAACAGAATTCTTTCCGGAATTCTCCGGGCACTGCTCCTTGCCCGTTTCTTATCCAAACCAAAAAGAAACAGGCTGATAAGATTGACGAGAAAAAAATAGAGTAGCAACCATTCGTATGCTTCCAATCCAATCATAATGCATTCACCCTTTACGGCGTTTTCTTTAATACACATGCAAAAAATAATATTATATAAGGTCTTGTTAAAATATGCACAAGCGAGTATTATAGTCTTACATAATATATTACTATTATTATAAAACAATCTAATACCATAAGTTCTTTGGTTATCATAGCAAAAATTGCAATAGGAGTGATAGTAATGGACGATATTATTAAATGGCAATACGAACAGAAGAAAATTACCGCTGAGCAGGCGGCGGCCATGGTTAAGTCAGGTGACAAGGTTGTTTATGGAGAATTCACCATGTTTCCGCAGGCACTGGATGAAGCTTTGGCCAAAAGAGTAAATGATCTGCATGATGTAACCGTTATGGGGGTTTGCTATACCTCTCCTCCCCAGGTTGTATTGGCCGATCCAAAAAGAGAACATTTTATCCTGACCGACCTGCATTTCGGGGTGGTATCCCGCAAGTTGCATGACCTCAATCTGTGCAATTATATCCCCAATACGTACCATCAGGGCTCCCGCATCGTTAAAAAGTACTTCAATATCGATGTCGGTTTTTACAGTGTGGGCGCCATGGATGCACGCGGTTATTTTAACTTGGGCCCCTCCAACTCCGTTACTCCGGCAGCGATGGAAAAAAGCAAAATCAAAATCGTGGAAGTAAACCATACGGTGCCGGTCTGTCTGGGCGGCAACCAGGAATCAATCCATATCTCCCAGGTCGACTATGTGGTGGAAGGCAACAACATCCCGTTGCGACAGCTGACTCCGGCAATGCCTACGGAAAATGAACAAAAGATCGCCAATCTCCTGCTCAATGAAATCGAAGACGGCGCTTGCCTGCAGTTGGGTATCGGCGGACTCCCCAATGCAGTGGGAGCCCTAATCGCTGAAAGTAATCTCAAGGATTTGGGCATCCACAGTGAAATGATGATGGACGCCTGTGTCGATCTCTATGATAAAGGGTTGATTACCGGCGCTAAAAAAACCATTGATAAAAATAAAATGGTTTATACCTTTGCGTTGGGTACCCAGAAGCTCTATGACTTTCTGGACAACAACCCGGTATGCGCCATTTATCCCGTAAACTACACCAATGATCCGCGTATTATAGCCTTAAATGATAAAGTGGTGGCCGTTAACAATGCCCTTGCCATAGACCTGTTTACCCAGGTGGCTTCAGAAAGCGTCCAAACCAGGCAGGTATCGGGTACGGGCGGGCAGCTTGATTTCATCATGGGTGCCTTTAATTCCCACGGCGGCAAAGGGATTATCTGTATTGATTCAACCTATACAGACAAGGAAGGCAATCTGCATTCCCGGATCATGCCGACGCTGGCCCCGGGAACCATCGTCACCCTGCCCCGCTCCCTGGTGCAGTATGTGGCTACCGAGTATGGAATTGAGCAGTTTAAAGGCAAATCCACCTATGAACGTGCCGAAGGCATCATCCGACTGGCTCATCCCCAGTTCCGGGATGAATTGATCAAAGCGGCCGATGAAATGAAAATCTGGACCAGAACCAATAAGATCGAGTAAGGGGCTGGCGATATGGTCATGGCTTTTGCTCCAGGATAATTCGACTTACAAAATTAATTATGAGTGCAAAAATAGCGAGGCAAGCCCCGCTATTTTTGCTTTATTCAATTGTTCCCAAATATTACTCTGAGCGTCTCCCATTCTTCATCAGTCACCAAGCCCAGACGCCAAAGAGCAATTCCGTTGAGGTGATAGCGGCTTGCGATAGCAATTTTGTCAGCAATGCTATCCTTTGACTCGTTGATAACCGAAATGCCCAGTACCAGTTTTTCAGAAACAACGCTTGCGCTTGCGAGCCGCACAGCTTCTTCCACCAGAACCACCGGTTCCGGTTTGGTGCCG
>CAZACF010000185.1:2295-4544 GCA_964483565.1 uncultured Syntrophomonas sp.
ATCATAGGCCATAATAATGATCCGGTCGGCCTGCTGACCCAGGGCTTGATAATCATAACCGGGATACTCACTGTTTAAAGGATGCAAGCAAAGGGCCAGCTGCTTGCCTTTGACATGCAGGGAATCGGCAAGATCAGTCACAAACGAGGTAAAATCTGCCCGCACCTTGCTCAGTTCTCCCGGCGTATCATGCCAGCCAAGTCCTTCAAAATCGAGGTTTACCCCGTCATATTGATCTGCCTCGGCAACGATTGCTTGAATAGCCAACTGCCTGGCTGCCGGATCGTTCATCATGTTGCGAATTCTGGCATTCTGATCTGTCATTTGTACACACATCTGGGTCTTTAACTGAAAGGATGCAGCCGCCTGCAGGATATCCTCCCACCCATCAGGACGTTGCCAACCGCTGTCGCTTTGGGTCAATAGCTGTCCCTGTTGGTTCATGGTATACCAACCGAAGGCCAGCTCATGTACAATGTCGGTATTGCCTTGGCTTCTTTCCGGGTAGACTTTACCAAAAAGGTCTGTCCAACTGCTGGTCCGCGCATCCCCAAGTGCATAAAACCCCATAACCGCAAGGGGAGAGGGCTTTGAATAAATGCTCACTCTTCGGGCTTCTGCATTCCAAAGAACTTGGCAACTGCAGGATTCACTGACGAAACGAATCGGGACCATGGTTCGTCCGGAGATAATCAGGGGCGCAACATCCAACCCGACAACTTCTCCATTTTTTGTAGCCGCCTCCACCCCAATCTGCATTTTAAGTGAAAGTCCCGGCCCTTCAACCAAAACTTCCTGCGTTTCTGCCTGCCAGATTACTTGTAGATCGAGTGCTTCCGCTACCGTACGGAAAGGAACCAGGGTTCTTCCCTTATGTATAACCGGCGATACATCTGGCACGAGCGCCTGTCCATCCATTTCAAGGGTGATTTCAGCAGGTATCTCTGACGCCTGAGCCTGAGGCAAAAACGCAAAAAAAAGCATCCCCATAACAATCACCCGAACGATCCATTTCATAATGAAAGCCTCCCCTTCAACTGCGAATATTACTGCAAAAAATACCGATTACCATTCCTTTGACGGGCATAAAGTACGATTCAATTATAGTACTTTATATTTGAAATACCTAAAAACTCATCCCCGTCCTACCAATGCGTTGTTTTAGGCCCGGCAATGAAGACGTAAATCAACACCGCCAGCATCAGCACCATACAACCGATCACGGTATAGATAACAGCCGGGTACTGCCCGGCAAAGCCGCTGGCTGCGGTATGTTTGATATAGATGCCGGCATAGGCCCAGATGATAACCAGCCCGTAAGCAATGTCTCGATTTTTGATGGCCGTTGCCGCCCCAATCAGCAAGCCAACGATAATGATTATGATGGCCCAAACCGGTTCTGTAATTCCCCAGCCGTTCCAGTTCCAGCTGACCAAAAGGGTGGTCACATTGGCGATCGTGGCTACGGTGATCCAGCCGAAATAAATACTGAAGGGCAGTCTGATGAATATTTTTTCCCGCTGGGATAGCCGAGCCTGGCTGATAATGCGTACCATGATGATCAGGCAAACAAGAATCACCATCATCCACAGCATGGACAACGAAATCTTAAAGTAGTGCCAGGAAAAGATCCAGGCAACATTGGCCAGTGAAGAAACGGCAAACAGCAATCCGATTTTATTCAGCAGTTCGCCTTTATTAACATCTTGCCAAGTGCGGAATAGACCTAGATGATACAAGGTGTATCCGCCCAGCAGCACATAGATAACCCCCCAGATGGCAAAGGTGATCGCCGCTGGGGCGAAAAGGTTGGGATAGGAAGCAGAAACCTGCCCGGTATTGACACCATTGATTGGTAAAATATTGGCCAGTGCGTTGACTCCTACCATAACCAGGTAGGTCACTGCCACCAGAATTTTTATGCCATTGGATTCTTTTTGATAGCCCATTATCCTTCCTCCTTCTAAAAAATGAAATAATAAGCATCAAGCAAGTATGTACGGCGGTATTTTACCGCCATTTTCCATAAATATTTTTTCAGGCTGCCATTGCCAGTATTACCTGATTGATACTGAATTATGTTTTTTTGAAAAAGCTCCTTTTCCCTGGCGGTAGCGATATCTTTGAAATATCCCCAAACGTGCTGGGCAGCATTGATTGCATGGCCGGTTTTAACCGGGTTTTGCAGGGCAGCTTCCAAAAGGTTATAAAACTCCCTGGCCGGATAGCCATTTTTATCGCGCAGTAAT
>CAZACF010000186.1:0-1744 GCA_964483565.1 uncultured Syntrophomonas sp.
AAAGTAAGTGATATTACAAAACAAAGGATTAGGGATACAGAAACAATTTTATAATTGGCCTTTTTCATCGCTCAGACCTCCTCCTTATTACCAACTGGCATTTACGCCATTAACATCATCCGTCTTTGGAGTATAAATAGACTCTCTGTTTCTTTGAGTATTCATAATACAAGAACCTGAAGATAAATCATCTAAACCGGCAGCGTGCCCTAGTTCATGAACACCCGTACTTTGTGGAGTTTTGTAGGTCTTATTAAACCCTTCACAATACATTGTACAATAGGTAATGTCAAATCGGGTTGCTGTATGGTTGGGGTCGCTACCTGTATTATACGAGGAATATTGACCATACTTGTTCGTACCCAAACTAAGGGTCTGGTAAACATTATTTGCACTATCAAGTTTAGTGTAATAATTTACCGGTGATATATTTTTACTATTCCAATATTTTTCTTAATATAAGACTATTTAAAGACAGGAAAGGTTGACAAAAAATAAAATTTTTATATTAAAAAGCTTAACCAGCAGTATTTTTCTGCTCAATTTACTCATGGTTAACAACTGTAACCTTGTCTCAGTCTTTTTACATAAATTACCGTGCAATGATATAATGGTGATAATTGTAAGCTCGTTAAAAGGGGATATATTTATGGATTTAAAAGATGAACAAGAAAAACGTCAGGTAAATGAATATCAGAAAAAACCAATGATTAATTTTGCAGATTCAATAAATCGTACAATGATTGGAGATCCAGAGAGTTTAACAAAAGGTGGTTGTCTCACTAGGATTATCACAACAATTATACTTATTGGAGGATTATATATTCTCTCACGATGCTCTTAATTGTGCCAGCATACCGCCCAAGCTTTTTGGGGCCTTTCCTGTTTTAGCTACCCCAAAAAGTCCAAAAGGGGGATGCGGCCATTATGGGGTGGCAGTAACACTTTCCTCCCACCGCTAAGCCCTTAGCCTAAGCATTTTCCGCCTAATTTAAACTACCGCGTTTACATATAAGTTTGCTTAAAGTTAGCATATTCCCGTTAACTTTGGCTAATAGGTAAGCGCTTAATAAAAAGGTGCCTTTTAAAAAAACCGGGAATCCGATTACAACTTGCCCATCAAACCTAAGCGAGGCCGTCCTTCCAAGATTGATCCGGTAAAACCAATAATAGATGACTGGCTCATTGAAGACCTAAACCGGCCGGCTAAGCAGCGCCATACAGGAACCCGAGTCTATGAACGTCTGCGTAATGAATATAGTGACATATTTAATGCCGGCGAAAGAACTGTACGGTTTTACAGCCCAGTTTTTTAATCCTGGTAAAGGACATGAAAAAGGCCATGTTGAAAACAAGGTTGGCTACATCCGCCGGAACTTCTTTGTACCCGAGCCGGTCTTCAGCCAGCAAGTCAGGAAGACGCACATATTTTAAGGAAAGCACACAAACCAACTTTAAGATTCATTTTGAACATAAAACAAATCCACTCCCTTCACCATGTCAAAGGTTGCATTTACTTTGACTGCCCACAAAACGCTCATTGAATAAAAGGGGAGACCACCCCGGAAAAAGGGTGGTCCCTGGAAAGTGGAACCTTATGGTTTATGATTACCACAAGTCTGATTACTGAAAAAAACATGATTCGAATTCCAATTAAGCTTTGATCTGTATTTTACAGCGCCTTTTTGTGCTTGGCATGGTAATGAGTATGCAGCAGTTCGTGGGATTTGTGTCCCAGCGGCTC
>CAZACF010000186.1:1754-4464 GCA_964483565.1 uncultured Syntrophomonas sp.
CTTCAGGATTTTCATGCGATTTTCTGATCGCCATAGCCTGGTCTTCTTGGTAGATCGCTTCAATCCGCTGAATGCGCTTGACATTGGCTTTGGTGATGGGCTGACCACCGCCGCCTATGCAGCCGCCGGGGCAAGCCATGATCTCGATGAAGTGGTAGGGCGATTCTCCTGCCCGTACCTGATCCATCAATTGTCTGGCATAGGCCAGGCTGTGGGCAATGGCCACCTTGACCTTGGTGCCGTCCAAATCGATTTCCGCTTCTTTGATGCCTTCAAAACCACGCGCAAAGGTGAAGTTGACATCTTCCAGGGTTTTCTTGGTTACAACTTCATAGACCGTCCGCAAGGCGGCTTCCATAACGCCTCCGGTGGCACCGAAAATAACGGCTGCACCGGTATAGGAACCCATCCAATTATCAAAGGGTGAAGGAGGCAGTCTATGGAAATCAATCCCGGTCATGCGCAGCAATTTGCCGATTTCTCTGGTGGTCAATACAATATCAACATCCTGATATCCGCTGGCATTCATTTCCGGACGGGATGCTTCAAATTTCTTGGCGATACAGGGCATGATGGAAACCGAGAATATTTTCTTGGCCGGTATGCCCATCTTGTCAGCCCAGTACGTTTTAGCCAGGGAGCCAAACATCTGCTGGGGTGACTTGCAGCTGGACAGATGATCCAGCAGGTCGGGATAGAAGGTTTCACAGAAATTAATCCAACCGGGACTGCAGGAAGTAAACATGGGCAGGGTACCGCCGGTGGTCAGACGCTGCAGCAGCTCGTTGCCTTCCTCCAGAATGGTAAGGTCAGCCGTAAAATTGGTATGCAATACATAATCAAAACCAATTTGACGCAATCCGGCTACAAATACTTCCATGGGCAGTTCACCGGTTTCCATACCGAGTTCTTCGCCCAAGGCCAGTCTGACTGCCGGAGCGATCTGGGTGACGATCACCGTATCAGGGTCGGCAATCGCGGCCAGCAGCTTATCGATGTCTTCGACTTCGCCAATGGCTCCAACCGGACAGGCATGGACGCATTGACCGCACATGACACAGGGGCTGTCAAGCAGAGTGCCGCCCAAAGTGGGAACCACCATGGACTCGCAGCCGCGCTTTTCAATGCCCAGTGCGCCTACCGATTGAATCACGTTGCAGGCATCAATGCAACGGCGGCAGAGAACACATTTATCCGGGTCTCTGAACAGGGAGGGGGTGGAAAAATCTTTTTCCAAACCGCGTACCTTCAGTTCAAAGGGATTGTCTCTGATAATGTATTCGGCGGACAGATCCTGCAGTTCACAGTTGCCGTTGCGGATACAATGTAAACAATCCTGGGGATGATGAGCCAATATCAGTTCCAGAATAGTTTTTCTGGCTTCAATTACTTTGGGACTTCTGGTCTTGATGACCATACCATCAAATACAGGCTGGGAACAGGCGGCCTGCAAAAGCCGATTGCCTTCCACTTCACAGACGCATACGCGGCAGTTGGCTTTCACTGCCTGGTCGGGATGATAACAAAGGGTAGGAATACCAATACCGACTTCTGCCGCAGCCTGCAGGATGGTAGAGCCTTGGGGAACGGAAACATTGATTCCGTCAATTGTTACGTTAACCATTTATTTCACTCCTTTTGCTCTTTCCTACACAAATTTAGCATTGTAGTCGGCGGGGAAATGTTTAATTGTGCTCATTACCGGTGCCGGGGCAGCCTGGCCCAGACCGCAAAGGCAGGAATAAGACATAACCCGACCCAGTTTGTTGAGTAAGGTAATATCAGCCGAGGTGCCTTCGCCCTGGTTAATTTTTTCCATTAAATCAAACATACGCATGGTTCCCTCTCTGCAGGGAGCACATTTGCCACAAGATTCATGTTCAAAGAATTTGGCAATTTGGGTAGTAACATCAACCAGGTCACGGGTTTCATCGAGCACAAAGACCGCGCCTGAGCCTAAGGTTGCATCAATGGCAGCCATGGCGTCAAAGGCAATGGGGGTATCCAACTGACTTTCCGGAATAAAGGCGCCAGAAGTACCGCCAATTTGGACGGCCTTAAATTTTTTATCGGCGGGAATGCCGCCCCCCAATTCATAAACAACCTCGCGAATGGTTACGTTGGTCGGAACCTCAAAGAATGTACGGTTGTTGATATCCCCGGTAAGCGTCAATACTTTTGTCCCCGGATAGGATGGTGCACCGATGGATGCAAACCACTCTGCACCCTTTTCGACGATCATCGGAATCGCGGCAAAAGTTTCCACGTTATTTACAATGGTAGGTTTCTGCCAAAGACCTTCCACCGGCGGATAAGGCGGTTTATAACGAGGTTCTCCCCGATTGCCTTCAATCGACTCGATCAAGGCAGTCTCTTCCCCGCAGACATAAGCCCCCGCGCCCATCCGAACTTGCAGATCAAAGTCATCCAACAGGCCATTTTCTTTGGCTTGATCTATGGCCGTACGCAGAATTTTCACAACCTGCGGATATTCACCCCGGCAATAAATAAATCCTTGGGTAGCCCCAATCGCATAGGCACAAATCGCCATCCCCTCAATTAACGTCTGGGGATCATTTTCCATGATCAAACGATCTTTATAGGTGCCAGGCTCTCCCTCGTCAGCATTACATACTACGTATTTCTGATCTGCCTGAACGTGATAAGCAAAAGACCATTTCTGACCACAGTTAAAACCGGCGCCTCCCCG
>CAZACF010000187.1:0-4425 GCA_964483565.1 uncultured Syntrophomonas sp.
ATGGCGTCCAGCAGGGCGGTGCAGCCGCGCACATAGTATTCCTTTGCGCTGATGGGGCGAATGCCTTTGAGGTTGATGCGGTCATGCAGCAATTCATACTCGTCATCGAACAGTACGGTGGTGACCACCGCCTCGCCCGGTTCCTGCTGCTGTTTTTTCAGCATGGCGTTGTAGCCGCCGATGGTGTCGCTCTCCAGGCCGGACATGGAACCGCTGCGGTCGAGGATGAAGACCAGTTCAGTGAGATCTTTTTTCATGTTTGTTATCCTCCTTGTCTTTGATGATTTGAGGATAACAATTTCATGCGTTGCGCGGGTCGCCGGGCAGGCGACATTTTTAAGCCCCCAGCAGGGGGAGATCGTAATGGAAGAGCGCCTCGTTGATCTCAAAGATGTCATAATGACCGGACTGAATAAAATATTCGATAATCACGTCGGCCTTGCTGCTGCGCGACAGCGCATAACCGGCCCGCCCCAGCAGGTCGCGGGTCTCGTCCAGGTTGAGGCGCAGAGCCACGGTAAAAGCGATGACGGTCAGCTTCTTGGGCTGGTAGTGGGAATTGCTTTTAATTTTGGAAAAAAGTTTGCGGTCAATATTGGCCCGTTTGTAGGTCTCCACGTCGCTCAGCCCTTTTTCATCGATGAGGCGCAGCAGCATGCGGGAAAAGGTCTCATCCAGGTGATTGACGATCTCATCCAGCTTGCGCGGGGGCAGGGCGGCATTGTCCGTGACGTAGCCGGTCAGCCGGCAATCTTCCTGTAGTTCATATGCCTGGAGGCGCCTGCGGGTGCTGAACTTTTCCTGCACTTCTTCCACATAGTGGTCGTCAATAAATTTTTCCAGGGCGGCAAACAGTTTTTCGCTCAAGGCGAAGGATTGCCGGTCAAACACCACCAGGTAAACCATCATTTCATGCTGCAAAAGGAACTCACTGATGGCGGCTACCGCGATTTGCAGCGCCTGATCCTTGGGATAACCGTAGATGCCGGAAGAAATCAGGGGAAAGGCAATCGATTCACAATCATGCTGCCGGGCCAGTTGCAGGGAATGGATATAGCAGTCATGCAGCAGCTGCGCTTCGTGGTTTTTCCCTCCCTTCCAGACGGGCCCCACGGTATGGATGATATATTGGGCCGGCAATTGTCCGGCGCCGGTGATGACGGCGGCACCGGTTGCGCAATGACTGATGCGGTCGCATTCAGCCTGCAGTTGCTGCGCTCCGGCGGCGGTAAAAATCGCCCCGCATACCCCTCCCCCCATCTGCAGGGCTTGGTTGGCGGCGTTGACCACCGCGTCTACTTTCATTTTGGTAATATCCTGGCGCACGATTTGCAGCGGCATGCCCGTCACCTCCTGCTGTTTTTCTGCTTATTCTTATCCCTAGTCATTCTGCATGGCAAGCGGTGATTCCTGCCTGCTTTCCATTCGCACAAACCTGTCCGGCGGCTGATATCATGATATAATGGGATTGATCTGCAAAATCTTAAATAACCGCGAAAGAAAGTGTATAAATGCGAATTGAAACAGTCTCCATCATCGGCCTGGGGGCACTGGGCATCCTGTTTGGCAACCTCCTGGCCGGACAAATGCCGGCCAAAAACCTGCGCATCATTGTCGACTGGGAGCGGATCGCCCGCTATACCCGGGAAGGGATCTTCTGCAATGGCCAGCGCTGCGATTTTCACTATGTGACTCCGCAGGAGCAAGGGCCGCCGGCTGACCTGATTATTTTTGCGGTCAAATACGGAGGCTTGCATGAGGCCATTACCGCGGTGCAACATCAAGTGGGAGACCAGACCGTCTTCCTGTCGCTGCTGAATGGCATCAGCAGCGAAGAGCACATCGCGGCGGCTTACGGGGCGGAGCGGGTGCTCTACGGTGTGGCCCAGGGCATGGATGCGGTCAAGGTGGGCAATCAAATGACCTACGCCAATATGGGGATGATCTGCTTCGGCGACCGGCAGCCGGGCATCATATCTGCGCAGGCCCTGGCAGTGGCGGATTTTTTCACCGCCATGCAGTTGCCCCATCAGCTGGATACCAACATGAACCGCCGCATGTGGGGCAAATTGATGCTCAATGTGGGGGTCAACCAGGCGGTGGCCTTGTTGGGCAGCACCTACGGGGATATCCAGCGGGAAGGTCGGGCCCGGCAAGTCATGGTTGCTGCCATGCGGGAAGTGATCCTCTTGTCCCAAAAGGAAAATGTCAATCTGACCGATAACGACCTGTTGTACTGGCTGCAGGTTGTAAGTACGCTGAGTCCGCTGGGCAAGCCCTCCATGCGCCAGGACATCGAGGCGGGGCGGCCCAGTGAACTGGAACTGTTTGCCGGCACGGTCATCCGTCTGGGGAAAAAGCATCATCTGCCCACGCCCGTCAATCAAATGCTCTACGACGGCATCCGCCGCCTGGAGAAAGATTTTTAGCCCCGCCTTCTCCTGCTGGAGGATGATTGGCCGGCGGAACCGTCAACCTCGCCAGGCAACCCGAACACGATATAGTTTATAACTATGGCACGGCATACAAATCAAGTATTAGCATATACCTGATGGCCGTGCTATATTTTTACCATCAGCTGGCGTCTCGCGACCCCGGCTGGCATTATCCCACTTAAGGAGTTGGCGCTTATGAAAACCGCAGAACTTTTTAAAAACAAGACGGTTCTCTCGCTGGAGGTTTTTCCGCCTCGGCGGACTGCACCTATCAATTTGATTTACGATACACTGGATGGCCTGAAGGGACTAAACCCCGACTTCATCAGCGTAACCTACGGTGCCGGCGGCAGTGAAATGAATACCGCTACCCTGAAAATTGCTTCCGCCATTAAAAACCATTACGGCATTGAGAGTGTCGCTCATCTGCCTTGTATCAACCTGACCAAAAGCGAGGTGCTGGACTTGCTGGATGGTTTCCGGCAGGCCGGCATTGACAACATCCTGGCGCTGCGCGGCGACCTCAACCCCGACTTCCCTCCCCGACAGGATTTCAAATATGCCAGCGAGCTGGTGTCATTTATCAAGGCCAACGGTGATTTCAATGTGATCGGGGCCTGTTATCCCGAGGGACATAATGAAAGCTCCAGTCTCAGCGAGGATATGTGTCATTTAAAGACCAAGGTGGTGGCCGGCACCGACCAGCTGATCAGCCAGTTGTTCTTTGACAATGATTATTTCTATTCTTTTCGCGATCGGGCCCGGCAGGCCGGTATCAAGGTACCGATTCAGGCGGGCATCATGCCGGTAGTGAACAAAAAACAGATCGAGCGGATGGTTACTTTATGCGGGGTGAACCTGCCCCGCAAGTTCGTGACCATGATGGGTAAATACGAACATAATCCTGTGGCCATGCGGGATGCGGGTATAGCTTATGCGGTCGATCAAATCGTTGATCTGATGGCAGAAGGAGTCGACGGGATTCATTTATATACCATGAACAATCCTTTGATTGCCCAGAGAATTTATGCTGCCATCCGTTCGCTGCTGGCCGCCTGAGCTGTCAGCCCAACCCGATCCCAGGCGCAGGCTGCGGGCAAGCGCTTGGCCGCGACGGCCGCAAGTAAATCTTTATAAAACGGTATGGCCGTAGTCGGCAATGACCCGCCTCAATTCGGCAATATAGTCGGTGGCCAGGCTGCTCAGACGGGCCTTTTCGCTGCCAATCCAGCCGACCAGCATATGCTCTTCGGTCTGCAGAGGGACGGACACAATGTTGCTGCCGTTGAGATCGCTGTTCAGTACGCCGGTGCTGATGGTATATCCGTTCAGCCCAATCAGCAAGTTGAAGAGGGTGGCACGGTCACTGACGTGGATGGTCTTGCGATGGGGCACGGTACTCAGGATTTCCTCGGAGAAATAAAACGAATTGTATTCGCCCTGCTCAAAGGCCAGGATGGGATAGTCATCCAGATCTTCCAGGGTGACACTCTTTTGTCCGCTCAAGGGATGGGCCGAACTGATAAAGACGTGGGGCTGGGCTACAAACAGCGGATGGAAAACCAGATGATTTTCCTTGAGCAGTTTGTTAAGCACTTTTTCGTTGAAGTCGCTGAGATAGATGATACCGATTTCGCTGCGCAGATTCTTTACATCCTCGATGATCTCCCAGGTTCTGGTCTCCCGCAGGGTAAATTCATATTCAGCCACCTCCAGTCCCCGCAGCAAATTGACGAAGGCATTCACCGCGAAGGCATAATGCTGGGTGGAAACCGAGCACAACTGCTTGGCGGGTTTTTTGCCCAGATAACGCTGCTCCAGCAGTTCCATCTGTTCAATCACCTGCCGGGCATAGGCCAGGAATTCCGACCCGTCTACCGACAGCGCAATGCCCTTGGGGGTGCGGTAAAAGATCTCCAGGCCCAGTTCCTTTTCCAATTCCCGCACCGCATTGGAAAGACTCGGTTGGGAAATATAGAGTTGCTTGGCG
>CAZACF010000188.1:0-4402 GCA_964483565.1 uncultured Syntrophomonas sp.
GGCTCCCCTGGAAAGATTTATTGCCCACGAAGAAGTCAGCATCATGGACCAAGAGCGCAGCATTACGGTGCGCTACGACGGCAGTGAACTGGCCCGGGAACCCTATCAGAGCTACAGTATTTTGCGGGGCAAATTTGATAAGAACTTTGCCAAGGTGACGGAGAGAAAAGGTGTATCCATGGTCACCAAAAGCAGGGTTGATGATTTGATTATTGAAAACGGCAAAGTGGAAGGAGTCATGGCCGGCGGCGAGGCCTTGACTGCCAATATCGTGATTGCCTGCGACGGTGTATTGTCTTTGCTGGCCGAAAAGGCTGGTTTGAGAAAACCGGGTCTGGCCAAGGATCATGCGGTCGGCTTCAAGGAAATTATCGAACTGGATCGCACCGTATTGGAAGATCGCTTCAATTTAGAAGGTGACGAAGGGGTCGCGCGTCTGTACATGGGAGAAGTGACCCGCGGTAAATTCGGCGGCGGGTTCCTCTATACCAATAAGGAAAGCATCAGTCTGGGGATTGTGGTCGGTATCAAGGATCTGATGGAAGAACCGCTGGTACAGGCTCCCGATTTACTGGACGCTTTCAAACAAAGACCGGAAGTGGCTCGTCTGATCAAAGGCGGCCAGACCAGTGAGTATTCCGCCCATGTGATCCCCGAAGGCGGGCTCAACAGTATGGGCAAGTTGTTTGGTGAAGGAATCCTGATCGCCGGTGATGCTGCCGGATTTTCCATGAACATCGGCGTAACCGTAAGAGGTATGGAATATGCCATGGCCACCGGTTACTATGCCGCCCAGGCGGCCATCAAGGCCAAAGAGGCCGGCAGCTACAATGCTGCCACTCTTTCGGTGTATGAAAAACTCCTCAGCGAAAGTTTCGTTATGAAGGATTTCCAGAGCTTCAAGGAGGCTCCCCACGCGCTGGACAACCCTCGTTTCTTCAATCGTTATCCGCAGTTGGCCGGGGATATTATGCGAGACCTGTATGCGGTGCCCAATGGTCCCAAGGACAGAATTTACCCGACAATGATGAAATATATCAAGTTCAATGAAATGTTTGCCTTTCTCAAGGATTTCTGGGGGGTAAGAAAAATATGAGTGAACTGATGGGTTTAAAAGCCAAACTTGGTCTGGATGTTTTTAAACACGACAAGGAACCGCATATCAAGATCAAACCCGGCATGGAAAAGGACGCCCGCCTGAAAAAAGCGGTACTGGTATGCCCGGCAGGACTCTACAGTGAAAACGCTGCGGGGGAAGTTGAGTTTACCATCGACGGTTGCCTGGAGTGCGGTACCTGCAGGATCGCCTGCGGGACAGAAGTTCTGGAATGGAACTATCCCAACAGCGGCTGTGGCGTACAATTTCGGTTTGGTTAATGGTGCCAGGTGCCAGGCACCAAACTTCCTAACTTTCGTAGTGGATCACCTCCAACCTTGGTTGTATCGGCGCGGATGGAGGATGAATATCAAATCAATTTCTAGGAGGGAAAGATATGAACATCGTGGTTGCAATGAAGCAGATCCCCGATCTTCAACAGGTCAGGATCCGTAATCGTCAGCCGGTATTTGATGATGTACCCCTTACTCTGGGCAACATTGATAAAAATGCCCTGGAAGCCGGAGTGACTTTAAAAGAGGCGGCAGATGCCAAACTATTCGTGGTCTCAGCCGGTAATGAAGAACTGGAAGATACCATCAAGGAAGCATTGGCCGCCGGTGCCGATGAAGCTTTTCTGGTGATAGATGATGCTCTGGACAATATCACCAGTGATGTAAGTGCTGCGCTGATTGCCGGTGCGGTGAAAAAAATTGATGCGGTAGGTATCATCCTGTTTGGCGAAGGCAGTGGCGACAATTATTCCGGTCAGGTCGCCTCCCGGGTGGCAGATATTCTTGATCTGCCTCAGATTGGCTATGCTAAGGCCATCGAACTGGCCGACAACAAGGTAAAAGTCGTCCGTTCCCTGGAAGACTGCGAAGAAATCGTGGAATCGGAACTGCCCGTGGTCATCTCGGTTGTATCTGATATCAACGAAGCTCGCATCCCTTCCGTTACCCAGATCCTGAAGGCCGGCAAAAAACCGAAAGAAGTCGTAGCTCCGGATGATCTCGATATTGAATTATCAGCCAAACCGATCGTTGCGACCCTCAGCAATCTGGCTCCTGAATCAGCCCGCAAGGGGATCGTTGTAAAATCTGCAGATGAATTGGTCAAGGCCCTCACCACTGAAGGCCTGATCGGGAGGTGATAGAGATGGCAGGAATACTGATATACAGCGACAAGACAGCCTATGCTCTGCAATTGGTTACAGTAGCCCAAATGATCGCCCAGGATGCAGGTCTGGCCATCAAAGCGGTCAGCATCAATGACGCCGATCAAGCCGGGGAACTGGCCAAACGGGTGGATACCTATAAAGTTGACAATACCTCCATTCAGGTGGGAGACACCGCTGCGGTGGCAGCAGCTCTGAAACAAGCTGCTGCCCAGCTGGGTACCAACCTTGTATTGCTCTCCTCCAACCGCCGCGGCAAGGAGCTTTCCGGCAGACTGGCTCAGTCTCTGGGAGCGGGCTGTTTGACCGATGTCAACAGCATCAACAGCAACGGCGGAAAAATCGAATGTTCACGCAACGCTCTGGGCGGTGCCACGGTTGCTGTTCAGCAGATTGAGACTGAAAATCAGGTTATCGTCATCATGCCCAAAGCCTACGAAGCCGCTCCTGAAGGCAGCGGCAGCTTGAATGATCTGGCCGTTGACGTTAAAGCCTCACCGCTACAAGTTCTGTCAGTAAACCCCAAGGGCGGCGATAGCGTGGATATCGAAGCAGCGGATATCCTGGTAGCTGTAGGACAGGGTGTGGAAAACAAAGATGATTTGGCTACAGTAGAAGCAATAGCCAAAGCCCTGGGCGGCGAAGTGGCTTGCTCCAAACCGGTGGCGACCGACAAGAAATGGTTCTCGGAAGAAAGAATCATTGGCCTCTCGGGCAAGAAATGCAAACCCAGTCTGGCCATCCTGCTGGGCATTTCCGGACAGGTGCAGTTCACCGTCGGCATCCGCGATGCCAAAGTAATCGTAGCCGTCAATAATGATGAAAACGCCGATATTCTGAAAATGGCCGACTATGTCATGGTGGCCGAGGTAGAAGAGGTCATGCCGGCTCTGCTGAAAGCGCTGAGCTAGGCTGATCCCGATCTTTCAATCAAACCACACAAGCCTCCGGCAGATGCTTAATAAAGCATCAATCGGAGGCTTTTTGTTTTCAGCAATGTTCAAATGATAAAAACAACAATTCGTTCCCTTCGTTGGCAATCGTAAAGCTGATCATTTATAGGAGGACAAAACCTCAAGCCGTTCAGTGTTGCTTTTAAACCACTTTAAAATGACCACTTCAATTTTACCAGGGACTGATCTTGTTCTGTTTGCTGCAGATAAAACCAAATCGAGACAATACTGTCTTGAAATCGGTCGCGAGATACCCGAACCAGACATATTTGTCTCAAAATGCTTAAATATATATTGAAGCAAGTGCTTATAGTGCGATTGATTGCATAATGCAGATATTGGCATGGAAATTGCTATTTAACATAAACAATCAGATGTGGTGAGGCTATACCAAGCAAGGCTCACAAAAATAATCGGAGGTGTTGAGAGTGGACAGAAAATGGTATCAATTCTATGATCAAGAGGTTCCGCCAAGTATTAATTATCCGCCTGTAACCTTAAAGGACATGTTTAACAGCAATGCTGAAGCAAATCCCGACAAGCCCTACCTGATTTTTAAGGATATCAAGATCCCCTACAAGGTGAGCAATAATCTAGCCAGGCAATTGGCCAATGCCTTATTGTCAATCGGGGTGGAAAAAGGCGACAGAATCTTGCTGATGATGCCCAATATCCCGCAATATGCAATTTCCATGATGGCTTGTTACAAAATCGGCGGGATTGTGGTGGGGGCAAATCCTCTGTATACAGTTCCTGAATTAACCCATCAATTCAGTGATTGCAGTGCCAAAGCAGTCATTGTGCTGGCTTCCTTTGCAGAAAAAGCCATCCAGATCTATCAGGAAGGTAAAACCCAAATTCAGCATGTAATCATCGTTGGTGCCAAGGGCAGCGGCATTGAAACCAATGAGCATATCCATGATTATGATGCCCTTCTGGCTGCCGGCAGTCCCGAAGAACCGGCCATCGAAGTAGTTCCAGAAGATATTGCCATGCTGCAATATACCGGGGGAACAACCGGGGTTTCCAAGGGCTGTATGCTGACCCATGCCAATCTGGTTGCCATGACCATGCAGGATGGCCTATGGTTTTCTCCCTCCGTGCCACCTGAAGTAATCCGCACGCTGGCAACCATTCCGCTTCATCATATATTTGGAATGAACTGCAATATTAATC
>CAZACF010000189.1:0-4384 GCA_964483565.1 uncultured Syntrophomonas sp.
AGTTGAAAAAAGGGTTGTATGAACAGGTCATTAGCAAGCAGTTGGGTCAGGAGCTTGATCAGGCTAACGAGCTGCTGAAATCGGTTGCGCCCATTGACAGCGCGGAAGCCTCCAGGATTTTGGCAAAATACATGGTTGAGATCATAGAAAAAGGAATGGACAACGTCAAGGACAAGGGTGGGGATATCCAGAGACAAATCGACCTGGCCAACAAAATTGTCCAGGTCATCATATCCGAAACACAAGAAGACGACTTTGACATGTTATCCGTCGATGAACGCGGTGAACAACTGCTAGCGTTGTTAAACAAACAAAACACCGTTTATGCTGTGAATGAAAAAGCAGAGATCATTCGTCCGCAGACATCGTTGGCACAAAGCTCTTTGTTCACCGGGGCAATCCATGAGCCCAGCATGTATACCGAGTTAAAAAAGGAAATCGCTTCAGCTGACCGGATTGAAATGCTGGTATCCTTTATCAAGTGGAGTGGTCTACGTCTGATTATTGATGAACTGCGCAACTTTACTCAACGCGGGGGACGATTGCGCATTATTACCACCTCCTATATGGGAGCCACGGACGTTAAAGCCATTGAAGAACTGCGCCGCCTGCCTAACACGGAAATCAAAGTTTCCTATGACACCAAACGCACCCGGCTGCACGCCAAAACTTATGTGTTTTATCGCGATACCGGATTTACGACCGCCTACGTTGGCTCATCCAATTTATCCAATGCTGCCATCTCCAGCGGTCTAGAGTGGAATGTCAAAGTTACCGCCAAAGATTTGCCGGAGACGATTCGCAAGATTGATGCTACCTTTGAAAGCTATTGGAACTCTACCGATTTTGAAGACTATAACGAAACGCAGAAGACACGCTTAAAACAAGCCTTAACAGCAGAAAAACTAACAGGCGGGGATAGCGTAACCTTGTTTACTTTTGATATTCGGCCATACCCCTATCAACAAGAAATATTGGATAAGTTGGAGGCCGAGCGCAAGGTGCGCGGGTACTATAAAAATCTGATTGTCGCTGCTACCGGCACCGGCAAAACTGTTATTTCCGCCTTCGATTATAAGCGCTTCCGGCAAGCCAATTCGGGCCAACCATGCCGCCTGCTATTTGTGTTTTCAAGGCGTGCTGAAGGATGCCAACTTCGGGGATTTGTTTGTCGGCAACTATAAGCCAGACAGTCTGGATCATTTGTTTATATCCGTGCAGACTTTCAACTCACAAGAGCTGCAGACCAAAACATCACCTGATTTCTATGACTATATCATCGTAGATGAATTTCATCATGCAGCGGCGCCAACCTACCAAAAACTGCTCACCTATTACCAACCCAAGATTCTGCTGGGACTTACCGCCACACCGGAGCGCATGGACGGCAAGAGCATCTTGGAGTATTTTGACAACCGCATCGCGGCTGAGATCCGTTTGCCAGAAGCCATTGACCGCAAGCTGTTGTGCCCGTTCCAGTACTTCGGCGTGACCGACACCGTCGATTTAAACGAGTTAAAATGGGTGCGGGGTGGATACGACAAAAGCGAGTTAAGCAATCTCTATACCCTCAATCGCGCCGCGGCTGATAGACGTGCCAACATGATCATTGCCTCACTCGTAAAATTTGTAACAGATATAAATGATGTAAAAGGCTTGGGTTTTTGCGTTTCGGTTGAGCATGCCCGATATATGGCAGAGTATTTCAACGAACACGGCATTTCCTCTATGTATCTAGTGGGGACATCACCGGATGAGGAACGCCATACCGCCAAGCAGAAACTGGTCAGCGGACAGGTCCGGTTTATCTTTGTGGTAGATATTTATAATGAAGGTGTTGATATTCCGGAGGTCAATACCGTTTTATTCCTGCGTCCGACCGAGAGTTTGACAGTTTTCCTGCAGCAGTTGGGGCGTGGACTTCGCTTGGCTGATAACAAAGAGTGCTTAACGGTTTTAGATTTCATCGGGCAGGCCAATAGAAAATACAACTTTGAAGATAAATTTGCCGCCCTGCTGGCTAATGCCAATAAAAGCGTACAGCGTGAAATCAAAGACGGTTTTGCCTCCCTACCCAAAGGCTGCTATATCCAGCTAGAGCGCAAAGCCAAGGAATACATATTAAACAATATCCGCAGTTCATTCGGCGTGAAGGCAGGTCTGGTATCCCGCCTGGCAACCTTTACCGAGGACAGCGGACTGCCGCTCACGCTAGCCAATTTTACATCCTACTATCATTTGGATGTGCGCAGTATTTATAAATGCGGTAGTTTTTCAAGATTATGCGTAATGGCTGCAGTCAGAGATGACTTTGTTGAACCGCAGGAGGAAGTACTAACTAAAGCCTTTTCACGGATTTGTGCAATTGATTCCAGACGGTGGATCAACTTTCTATTCAAAGTCTTCTCCGACCTTGATGGCTTGGATTTTGAAGTGCTATGCGAATCTGAACAGCGGATGCTGCAAATGTTTCAGTTTACCGTTTGGCAAAAGCCGATGGAGGAATGCGGCTTTACAAGCCTCAAAGAGGGTTTGCTACAAATTAAAAACAACCCGGTGCTCTGTGCAGAGTTGATTGAGCTGCTGAAATATAACCTAAACCATATCGATTTCATTGACGAACCGGTAGAGCTCGGGTTTGATTGTCCACTGGATTTGCATTGTACCTATACCCGTGATCAGATTCTAGTGGCTATGGATTTCATGAAACCCGCAACAGTTCGTGAAGGCGTCAAGTACCTTCCCGAAAAAAGCGCTGACATCTTCTTTGTGACCCTAAATAAATCTGATAAAGATTACTCACCAACCACCATGTATAATGACTATTCCATCAACGAGTGGTTATTTCACTGGCAGAGCCAAAGTACTACCTCAGAAACATCCCCAACTGGACAGCGTTATGTTCACCATCGCCAGAGAGGCAGCAAAGTGCTGCTATTTGTGCGTGAGTTCAAAACAGATATTGCCGGCGCAGCACCCTACACATTCCTCGGTCTGGCTGATTACGTCAAACACGAAGGCTCCAGACCTATGAATGTTATCTGGAAACTGCATCGACCGATACCGGCGAAGTATTTGAAGAAGACCAATAAGTTGGTGGTGGGGTAAGCATGCATTAAAGATGATAATTAAGTCTCAACCTTTCCTGATAACCATTCTGGAAAATCAAAGAACGATTGGACCTTTCAAAAGTTGGCATAGTTTTGTGTATGATTCTATGGTGATTGGGGCAAACAATCATGATGTTATCTGAATCGTTGTTGAGTGATTTGATAAAAGAATCAATATGATGGGCTTCGGCAATTGACGTATCATATTTGGCGGAAAAGTTGTTGCCACAAATTGGCATCGATAATCATACAATAGTTTTAAATTATCGGCGATTGCTTTATCAAAACGTCTGACTTTGACGATACGTTCTCGCAAATCAAGCCCTGCTGAGGGATCAACATTTTTATAATTAATTTCAGCCTCGAGTACTTCTTCAGGATAACTGGATATAACCTGAATTTCTTTTTGTAGATCCCAGATGGTTAAACAATCGGCAATAAATAAATCAGCAGAATCACTTGTATATAAAACCAAATATTCCCTAATATTTTCAGGAAGTTTAATCAGACGATTATTCTGTCCCAACTCTGATCTTTTTATTTTCAAGTATTCATAGCTGGAATTAAATATTGTTCTTAAAATATCTGCCAAAAGGCTATTTCTGGTATATCTGATTTGTAGGAGATCTTTATGAGTTGGATAACGTGACTGGTCAAAATCCTGGTTTTTTAACTGTGCGGTGAATGGCTTATTCTCCACAAGTAGAGTAATATTTTTGGTCTGACCTTTATCTAATCCATGTCCGATAATTTCTTGAAACCTGACTTGAAAGGAAACTGGGATCGTAAATCCTTCATGTAGCAAGGACCAGTCAACCTCTTTTTTATATATATACTGTTCACTATCCATAATTCCAATCACTCAGTTACCTTCCACCCGGTTTCGCTCATTTATATTGATTAATGATCTCCAGAATAGCTGATCCGTATTTTTGACACTTAACATCTCCAAAACCGGAAACTTTTTTTATTTCTTCAAATGTTTTAGGCATAATAGAAATGAGCTCTTCCATCTGGGTATTGTTATAAATAAAATAAGGCTTTATTCCTTCAGTTTTGCTAGTATCATAACGATATTGTTTCAATGCTTTATATAACGGTGTTTCATCTATATTGGGTTTCGTCGGTGTTGCTACCGGATTTGCCACCGGAACTGATTTCGGTGCAGTTGTAGTTGCAGTTGTAGGTGCCAAAGTTGGTGCTACTGTTGGTATGGATTCTTCCTGCGCGGGTTCGTCGATCTGGTATTTCTTTGTATAATCAACAGTATTGGG
>CAZACF010000190.1:0-4353 GCA_964483565.1 uncultured Syntrophomonas sp.
AGAAACTTTATAAAGTTTAAATCTTCAGGAATTCTGACGGTCATGTAACATTTCCTCCCTCAACTCTGCTGTTCAAAATATAACACAAGCATCCGATTGCAGACAAATAAACTCGGACAATAATGTCGAAATGTTTGCCAATTATGCGTGTGTTGAGTCATATTTGTCTTAAAAAACTCCGGAATGAATGTTGCGTGAAGCATTGGTCAGGAGGTTTTCTTATAAGCTTGCCCTAATCGGTGATAATGTGCCGGCTGAATGATATAAAATCGAGACAGATTCAATGTGGGCATACGCTTGTTTTGATGATACAATTTATGTAAATAATCATTTCAAAAAAACAATATAGTTCGAACCCTTAAAAATGGAGGGAATAAAATGTATATCAGTGAGGATACCCTGGACCGAATCATAAAAGAAGATACGCCCTATATTGATTTGACAACGATGGTACTTGGCATCGGTAATGAGCAGGGAAGAATCTCTTTTTCCTCCCGTGAGGCAGGAATTCTTTGCGGATCGGAGGAAGTTGCCCGCATCCTGCAAAAATTAGGAGCTCAACCCAATCTAGTACTGCCTAGCGGAACGCCGATATCACCGCAGCAGTTGTTCCTACAGGCAGAAGGCCATGCAACTGGCTTGCACACTGCCTGGAAGGCCTGTCTGAACATTTTGGAATATTGCAGCGGCATCGCTACCCGCACCCACACGCTTGTCACTCAGGCACGTGTCGTTAATCCGGAGGCGAATATCCTGTCCACCCGTAAAATGTTTCCGGGAACGCGGGAGCTGGCCATAAAAGCGGTTGTGGCCGGAGGGGGCCTTCCCCATCGCCTGGGTTTGTCGGAAACTATTCTGATCTTTCGCCAGCATATCAATTTTCTGGGCGGGATGAGAGTACTGGCCCATAGCATTCCCCTACTCAAGCAGCGTGCCTGTGAGAAAAAAGTTCTGGTTGAGGTAGAAAGCTTGGATGATGCGTTGCTGATGGCTGCGGCGGGGATTGACGGACTGCAATTTGATAAGATTCCGCCCCTGCAGCTAAAGCAATATGTTGAGGTCATCCGGGATTCATATCCCAACCTTTTATTGATTGCCGCAGGCGGGATCAATACTGCCAACGTGACTGATTACGCCGCGATCGGGGTACAAGGTATAGTAACAACTTCCATGTATTTTGGCCGGCCGTTGGATATATCCGTTAAAATTGAGCCAATCCAATCAAAACCGTGATCATGGCCCGGCAAGCTATGAAGCAGGCACGGGCGGAAGGGGAGGTGATTTAGTGATTGAACTATTTATTCCGGGAAGAGAACCTATGCAGCTACAGCATTTAATCCTGGATATGAACGGCACGCTGACCAAGGATGGTATGCTGCAGGAAGGTATTGCTGAACGGTTAGAGCAGTTGAAAGACCAACTTAGTATATATTTGTTGACCGCCGATACTTTTGGAACCGGAGCGCAGGTGGCAAGGCATCTGGGTATCAGGATATCTGTCGTGAGTTCTGCCAATGGCGTGCAGGACAAGGCTGATTTTGCTGCTTCTCTTGCTCCGACCGGAATCATTGCCATCGGCAACGGCTATAATGACAAGGGGATGTTTACACAGGCAGATTTGTCGATTGCCGTGATCGGGCCGGAGGGTTGTTGCGTGAAGGCATTGTTGAATGCGGATATTGTTGTCAATCATATTAATGATGCCCTGGATTTACTGCTTAATCCATTGCGAATTATTGCTGATCTGCGTACGTGATTTATTGGAATATATTATATATAAATGTTTACAGGGAGCTGAGGAAATGGAAAGAAATATCAATACGCTTTATTTTAGTGCAACCGATACCACGAGAAAAGTAGTCACCGGAATCGCCGATGGCATTGCCAGCCGAATGGACGAACCGGCAAGAGTCAATCACATTGATTTTACCTTGCCGCAGAGACGCGAGAAACCGGCAGTATTTGGCACAGATGATCTTGTCGTGGTCGGTGTGCCGGTTTATGCCGGGCGGGTGCCCAATGTGCTGGTGAAATATTTACATACTCTGCAAGGCAGCGGTGCCCTGGCGGTAGCCGTGG
This sequence comes from uncultured Syntrophomonas sp., assembly GCA_964483565.1. GTDB lineage: Bacteria > Bacillota > Syntrophomonadia > Syntrophomonadales > Syntrophomonadaceae > Syntrophomonas_B. The sequence goes on from CAZACF010000190.1 coordinate 2,080, forward strand.
TTGTCTACGGCAACCGCGATTATGATGATGCGCTGCTGGAATTGACAGACCTGCTGGCCGGGCAGAATTTTACTGTAATCGCCGGCGGCGCCTTTGTCGGTGAACATTCCTTTTCCCGCACCCTTGGCGCCCAGCGTCCTGACGAAAAAGATATCGCCATCGTGCGTGATTTTGCCGGGCAGATTTATTTCAAGCTGACCACCCCGACTTCTTTTCCGCCCATTGCGGTCAAGGGCAATCATCCGTATAAAAAATACTATGCCCCTAGAGACAAACAGGGCAATAAGATTCCCGATTTTCATCTCATCAAACCTAAAACCAGCGACGATTGCATAGACTGTAAACTTTGTGCAGAGGTTTGTCCCATGGGTTCCATCGATTATGACCAACCTTCCGTCATGATCGGTATCTGCATCAAGTGCTGTGCCTGCATTAAAAAATGTCCTGTCGAGGCCAAGTATTTTGATGACGAGAACTATTTATGGCACAAGCAGCAACTGGAGGAGAATTTCGCCCGCCGCAGTGAACCGGAATTTTTTGTGTAATAACAGTAATAAACATTACCCATGGCTTATCCGCCATCCTGGAAAAAATCCGGAATTTTGTCTGCGCACTTTATTGACCAAGGACCAGCCAGAAAAAAACGGAAACGTACTCTTCAAAGGAGCAATAATCATGCAATTTTGGGTGAAACGGTTGTTGAACTGGTACGATCAGGAGAAGCGCGATCTGCCCTGGCGCCGCTGTCGTGATCCCTATGCCATTTGGGTCTCGGAAATCATGCTGCAGCAGACCCGGGTGGAAACGGTGCGGGACTATTACCTGCGCTGGATGGAGCGTTTTCCGGATATCATGAGTCTGGCACAAGCTGATGGGGATACCGTATTAAAAATGTGGGAAGGACTGGGCTACTATTCCCGCGCCCGCAATCTGCATAAGGCTGCCCGGCTGATGGCGGAAACAAGCGACGGGGTGTTTCCTTCGTCCTATCCGGAAATTCTGGCACTGCCGGGGATTGGTCCCTATACCGCCGGGGCCGTTGCCAGCATTGCCTTTGAACAACCGACACCGGCCGTCGATGGCAATGTGCTGCGGGTAATGAGTCGCCTCTTTGCTCTGCCGGACATCGCCCAGCCCGATGTTCAGGCGGCCATTAAAAAACACGTAGCGGAGGGCTTTCCCGACCAACGGGCGGGGGACTACACCCAGGCGCTGATGGAGTTGGGCGCGCTGGTGTGCGTGCCGCGCCGCCCTTCGTGCGAGCGTTGTCCGCTGACCGAACTGTGTCAGGCCTTTGAGCAGAATTCCCAGGGACTGTGGCCGGTCGTCAAGGAAAAAAAGCCAGGCCGGGAAGTCAGACGGTTGGTGGCGGTCATCCGCCAGGGCGATGCCATCCTCCTGCACCGGCGGCCGTCTACCGGGCTGCTGGCCGGATTATGGGAATTTCCCGGCGTGGATGGCAGCCGAAAGAAGGATTTAGCTGCCCGGTTTGCAGAAGAATACCGTTGGCAGTTGAAAGTCGGCCAACATTTACTGGATGCAACCCATGTCTTTACCCATCTGCAATGGCAGATGAGGGTCTATGAAGCGACACTGGTGAGCGATGCTGATCTCAGCGGGCAGCCTGATTTCAAATGGATCCGCATCGATGAACTCGAGCAACTGGCCATCCCCACCGCCTTTCAAAAAATCAAACAGAGGTTGCAATAAGAAAGCTGCCTCCTAACCTATCATGGTTAAGGAACAGCTTTTTTAACGCTCCTATGAGCATGCATTTATTCGAGATAAAGGAGTTGTGATGTGCGTTATTTGCACACTAACGAATTGGGTTAAAATTCGCAAGAGCGGACGGTGCGGGGGAAGGGAATGACATCCCGGATGTTGCTGACCCCGGTGATGTACATGAGGATCCGTTCAAATCCCAGTCCAAAACCGGCATGCTTTACCCCGCCGTATTTTCTCAAATCCAGATACCACCATAGATCTTTTTCGTTGATATGGAACTCCTTCATTTTTTGCTGCAGCATTGCGTATCTTTCTTCCCGCTGACTGCCGCCGATGATCTCGCCTACGCCTGGAACCAGCAAATCCATGGCGGCCACGGTTTTGCCGTCATCATTGAGCCGCATGTAAAAAGCCTTGATTTCCTTGGGATAATCAGTGACGAAGACCGGTTTGTTAAATATCTTTTCCGTCAGATAGCGTTCGTGTTCCGTTTGCAGATCATGGCCCCAGGCCACCGGGTACTCAAATTCAGCTTTTGATTGCAACAGC
>CAZACF010000191.1:0-4343 GCA_964483565.1 uncultured Syntrophomonas sp.
GCCGCGGCTTGCCAAAAAGCGTTCCATGATCGAACGCATCAAAAGAATGAAATCAGCCCGGCGGCTTAGTGAGGATGAAAATGAAAATGAAATCCTCCAGCCGGGGGAGCGTTTTCCTTTCAGTGAATATGATCTGCGCTATCAACGCCTCAAGCAGCAGACCAAGCCGGATTCCAATGCCGTGGTGATTTGTATCATGGACAATTCAGGTTCCATGTATTTGAGTAAAAAATTCCTGGCGCGCAGTTTTTTCTTTTTGCTCTATCAGTTTGTGCGTTATCGTTATGTGAATGTGGAATTGGTCTTTATCAACCACACCACTACAGCGCTGGAAGTAAATGAAGATGAATTTTTTCATCGCGCCGAATCTGGCGGGACCATGATCAGCAGCGGCTATGAAAAAGCCATCGAGATTATCTATCAGCGCTACAGCCCGGCGGTTTGGAACATTTATACCTTCCATTGCAGTGATGGTGACAATTGGCCGGAGGACAACGACAAAGCGGTCGACAAGGCCAAGGAATTATGCCAATTATGCAATATGTTTGGCTACGGAGAAATCATTTCCAATTGGGGCAGCACAGAAAGCATGGCCGATCTGCTCAACCAAGCCATCCAGGAAAAGAACTTTCTGGCGGTCAAGATGGCTGGCAAAGATCATATCTGGCCCGCCTTCAAGAGCTTTATGAGCATGGCGGAAGGAGAGTGAAAGAATTGAGCAGCCATTATAGTCTGCAGGAACTGCGTCAATGGAATGAAAAAATTGAAGCGCTGGCAGAGAAAAACGGTCTCCATCCTTACCCTCAGGAATTTGAGATCTGCGATTATGAGGAAATGCTTAACTATGAGGCCTATATGGGTATGCCAGCCCGTTATCCCCATTGGAGCTTCGGTAAGGCCTACGAGAGGAAAAAAATGTTTTACCGTTACAACTTGAGCGGTTTGCCTTATGAGATGGTGATCAACGCCAATCCCTGTCTGGCCTATTTGATGAAAGACAACACCCTGCTGCTGCAAATTTTAACCATGGCCCATGTCTATGGACATAACGATTTTTTTCGCAATAACCGTTTGTTTAAGGAAGGCACCCGGGCGAAGTTGATGCTGGAAATGTTTAAGTCCCACGCCCGCAGAATTCGCTCCTATATCAGCGATCCCAGCATCGGCTACAGCAAAGTTGAAAGGGTGCTGGATGCAGCTCATGCTTTGCGCTTGCAGTGTTATCGACAACCGGGGCAAAAAAGGGAGGATGAAAAAAGTCAGCAGGCACGACTGCTGCAGCAAGCCCTTCCTCCCCTCTCTCGCCATCCTTGGCTGGAAAAAAGCCAGCCCGTGCAACTGCCCGACTTTAGCCGCATCCCTTTGGAGCCGGAGGAAGATATTATTTATTTTTTGATTCGTTATGCGCCTTTAAGTGAATGGGAAAAAGACATATTACAGATGGTTCGAGAAGAGAGTGCCTATTTCTTACCTCAGATTGAAACCAAAATCATGAATGAAGGATGGGCCAGTTTTTGGCATTACCGTATACTTAATCAGCTGAATCTGCCTCAATCGCTTTACCTGGAGTTCATCGTCCGCCACAACCAGGTTTTACGTCCCCATGAAGGCGGCATCAACCCCTACCATTTGGGGTTTGCTATTTTTACAGATCTGGAAAAGCGTCATCCTCAGGAGCCCCATTTGCTTTTCCAGGTACGTGAACAGGAACGCGATACTTCTTTTATTCGCCGTTACCTGACCGCAGAACTGTGTGAGCAATTGAATCTGTTTGCCTACCACAAAAAAGGCCCCCGTGATTATGTCATCACTGAGATTGCTGACGAAGACGGCTGGAAACAAATCCGAGATACCCTGGCCGGACAGGTGGGAATGGGCATGATCCCCAATATACGGGTGATGGAAATGCAGAAGGCGGAGCGGATTTTAATTTTGGAGCATGAGTGGGAGGGCAAGGAACTGCAGATCAAGTATGCCCACGAGACTCTCCGTTATATTGCCCGTTTGTGGGGCGGCAAAGTGCGGCTGCGCACCAAAGTTCGCAATACCGGCCAGATATTGGAAAGTGAGGCCTGAGCGTAATATTCCCCGGACTTTATATTTAGTTCACGGTAGTAGTATAATTAAGTTTGTAATTGAGTATTTGGCATAATACAAGACTTATAGCCATAATTTTAAAGTTTATTATGCCAGACCCTCAATGATCAGCGCTATGAAACATCACTGAGGGAAAAGGGGAATGGATTTGCGCAGCGGCAACAAAGTGGAAATAGTTGTGGATGGTGTGACCGGGGTAGGGAAATCAAGTCTGGTCAAGATTATTTGCGAGGAACTAAATTTAAAGCCTTTTAGTGAAATGTTTGAAGATGAGAACCGACTTTTGCATAAATTTTTCTATGACCGTGAAAAATGGGCCTTTCCCATGCAAACGAATTTTTTGACCAACCGCTTCAAACAATATCAACAGGCGATGAAAGTAGGCCATGCAGTGATGGATCGTTCTATTTATTCGGACCGGATATTCGCTCGCATGTATCTGCAGCAGGGTTATCTGATTCCCGAGGAATACGCCGTCTATAATAATCTTCTTCATACGTTGCTGGAACATGTTGATCCGCCCCGCCTGCTGGTTTATTTGCAGGTTGGCACGGATGAGGCCATTCGCCGCATTCACAAACGTGGACGGCCGGATGAGATCGAAGTGGAACGCGAGTATTGGAATATGCTCAATCAATTTTATGAAGAAAATTATAAAGATTTCAATATTGCCAGACTGCTGGTCATCAAGGTAGACAAGCTTGATTACGTGCACCGCCGTGAAGATCGAGAATTTATCATGAAAGAAATTAAAGAAGCTTTACGAAGTCTTGAAAGGACGGAGCTTATTCTATAGAGCGCCGGAGGGTTATGTTCATATGACTTTGGTACTGGGGATTACTGCGGCGGTATTGTTTTTGTTGTACGGCTGGTATTTTATTCGCATCATCAAAGGTAAACCGCAGTCATTTGAGATGGAATTACTAAAATCTTTGGCACAGTGGATGGTGCAGAGAGGACCTGCTTCCAAAAGCAGGATGTGGCTGATGTACTGGGTTTCCCTGCTGATTGAAGCAGGTTATCTGGGGATGGCCTATTTCACCCTCGGCAACCCCTTTATGCACTATTTTACAATTACCGTTATCCTGTTGGAATGCTGCCACCTGATGTGGCTGGGGATCAGCTTTCACCATTTTTTTGCCGGCAAAAAGCCAGTCTCCCAGCTTTTCAACTGGCGTTTGGAAAGATTGAGTGCCATGACCCTTTTTAGTTTCAGTCTGCTGCTGCTGATCTCTCTGGCCTTTTTCCCGGTGTTGTAGCCGCAGGATCAGGAGGGAGACGGGCGGGATAACCTGATCGTATTGGAAGTCAATAAGGGAAAAAACTGATCCCGGTGGTGGAACCCCAATTCGAGATAATAATAGTTGCCGGGTTGCAGTTCAAACCGGCATCGACCTGACAGACTCCTGACTTTAATGTCATAATAAGTTCTCCATTCATTGACCTCATAGAGGCGCAGCACCAATTTATCAGGATTTGCTTTTATTTTTTCGAGGCGGGTTTCCTGTTCAAATCTGGCCGGGCTGAGATTCCAGTATGCCAGCATGTTTTTGGCGTCGTTGCCGCTGAATTTAACGGTGTTTTCCATGACATATAAATCGCTTTCCCCATAGATGGACAGTTCCGGTGCCAGTTCATAGTTAAAGCGGTTGGTTTTGGGGATGGCCTTAGCGTTGCTATCAGAATTGGCCAGTACCCAGTAGATCAACAGACTCAAAGCCGCCACCACCAAGATAATAAACAACAAGGGAACCATATTCACACTTCCTTTCCTGGCTAACAGACATCGCTTGGCTCGCCTGTTATGATATTATGCCCGGGAAAGGCGTTTTATAAGCGCTTTTTGTGGCAGTCGGAGCAGACTGCTTGGTCTTATACGATTCCGTATAAATAAGGGGGTAACGATTTGGCAGATAAAGTTCGCTGGGGTTGGGTGGAGATCATCCTGGTCTTTGTGGGCATTACTATAATCGGCTTTCTGGTTTCATTCCTTGACCCGCAATTAACCCATCTTAGTGCCGGGCTGGGGATGGGAGAAGCAGGTTATTTCCTTGTGGTATTTATGCTTCAGTTTATAGCTACTCTATTGCTGGTTTGGTTCTTTGCCATTGTCACCACCGGAGCCAGTTGGTCAGATTTGGGGGTAAAGCTGTCCAGCCTGACCAACCTGTTGAAATATGGTCTGCTGGGCGGATTCATTTTGATCGTGACGGTAATCTTGCTGGGGATGGTGATCAAACAATTGC
>CAZACF010000192.1:0-4317 GCA_964483565.1 uncultured Syntrophomonas sp.
AAACGGCGGTACTCTTTGGCGCCGATGCGGTCTATGCAGGCGGCAAGGAATACAGTTTGCGGGCGGCAGCCGGCAATTTAAGCTTGGCGGAGATGCAACAAGGCCTGGAGTTTTTACATGCCAGAGGCAAAAAGCTATACGTTACCGTCAATATCCTGGCGCATAATCGTGACTTAAAAAATTTACCAGCTTATCTTGAAAATCTGGCCCAGATGTCGGTGGATGGATTGATTGTAGCCGATCCCGGGGTTATAAAAATGGCCCGCACATATGCACCCCAAATCCCCGTGACCGTCAGCACCCAGGCCAATATTACCAACTATGAGGCGGCTGCGGTTTATAAAGAATGGGGGGCCAGCCGCTTGGTTCTGGCTCGCGAATTGTCTCTGAATGAAATCCTGACCATTAAAGAAAAAGTCGATGTAGAACTGGAGATATTTGTGCATGGTGCCATGTGCGTATCCTATTCAGGCCGCTGCCTTTTGTCCCATTATATGACCGGACGCAGTGCCAACGCCGGAGAATGCGCCCATCCCTGCCGCTATCAGTATCGGCTGGTGGAAGAAAAACGACCCGATGAATACTTTCCCATCGAAGAAGATGAACGGGGCAGTTATATCCTCAACTCCCGTGATTTGTGTCTGCTCCCCTATATCCCCCGTTTGGTTGGGGCCGGTATCGATTCATTCAAGATCGAGGGCCGCATGAAGAGCGCTCTCTATGTGGCGGTGGTTGCCTCCGTTTATCGCCAGGCCTTGGATGATTATTATCAAACCGGCCAGGAATCCAGTCAGGATCAATTGCAAGGCTGGATGAGTGAGTTGCAGAAGGTTGCCACCCGGCCATTTACCAATGGTTTTATTGCAGGGGAGTCACCTTTGCTGCAGGATGTCAATCACACCATCACACAGCAGCGGGCTGATTTTTGCGGGATCGTCAGAGGTTATGACCATGACCGGGCCAGATTGATCATTGAACAGCGAGCCAATTTTGGTCCGGGGGATAATTTGCAGATTATGTCGACCAACGGACGTATCCTGGATCTTGATTTAAAAGTTTTGTATGACGAAGCAGGCAACATGCTCGACCGCGCCCGCCACGCCAAGCAACAGGTGTATCTGCCTTTCCCCAAGAAAATCGAGGCGGGTTCCATCTTACGAAGGGTGGCGGGATAATTGAAGGATCAGATTTTTGCCCGGCTGCAGCCGGAAAAAATTGACATGCTCACCAAACTTATCGAGGCCTATGATCATATCGGGATCGTTTCCACTCTCGACCAGTCTCAGGGCTTGGTCGTGATCAGATCGACCAGCGACTGCTTGCCTGAACTGGAAGATATCCTTGCCCATCTGCCTTTTGAATTGAACGTGCCAGGCACCTAACTTTCTAACTTTCCTCGTAAATTAATAAAACAACGTAGCCTTCTGTTACAGATAGATGTCAGCAACCCCGACCCCCTGACACTCTTGACATCCTTTGATACTCCGTCCCCTTGCCCCCTTGACCCTCCTCGCCGAAGTAATCCCTACAGGTATAAGCCTTCCTCTTTATGCCAATGCTAATGAAAGTTCAAGATTCATCTGCATGTTAACGGGAGGGCCGCGGCTTGTTTAAAAGGATCTATTTTATGATGGTTTTTTTCCTCATAATCTTTTCCCTGTTGCTGTCCAGATTGTTTTACTATCAGATCATCAAAGGAGAAGAGCTGACTGCCCAGGTAGTGAAGATGCGCAGCCAGTCGGTAGCCATGCGCGAATTTCCGCGCGGTGAGATCCTCGATCGAAATCAGCATTCTTTTACCCAAAATACCGGTTCATACAGTCTTTATTGCCGCGTCCAGGCGATTCCGAAACGCGAAGGGTCAACCCTATCAGGTTGCCGTGAACTGGCTGCCTGGCTTTCCGGCCGATTGGAGGACAGTGATGAAAAGGAAATATATGAGCTGTTGATAAAAGCGACCTTGCATAAAAAACTATTAATAAAACTGCACTCTGATCTCAGTTATGACGAAATCAAGCAACTGCAAGCCATGCCACATCCGGCTCTGGAAATCGTACCGCAGTTGAAACGTTACCGTCAGGATGGATTCCTGGCCCATATCATTGGTTATGTCAGTGCCAGCGGTGAAGGGCAGGCTGGATTGGAAAAAAGTTATGATCAGCTCCTGCAGGCGGGCGGAGCCAATCAGGATATCTTATTGTTGCAGGATGGTCGAGGACAGGCCATCCCCGGAATCAATTTAAAAATAAAAAGTGACGACAAGGTCAGGAATGCGCTGGTCCTGACCATCGATGCACGAGTGCAGCAATTGGTGGAAAACATCATGAACAAAAGAATAGCTCGAGGTGTGGTGGTGGTGATGGATGTACACAGCAAAGAGATCCTGGCCATGGCCAGCCGTCCGACCTACAACCAGTACCGGGTTAACGAGTATTTGTCCGATCTGCAAAGTCCGCTTATGAATCGGGCGCTGTGCAGTTATTATCCCGGCTCGGTATTTAAAATCGTGGTCAGTACAGCCCTGGTGGAAGAGAAGTTGATCATGCCAGAGGAAAAATTCCAATGCAGCGGCAAGTATGTATTCAATGATGATTTGATCATCCATTGCTGGAAAGAGGAAGGCCATGGTGAATTAAGCTTTGAACAGGCCTTTGCCAGATCCTGCAATCCTACTTTTATTAAGTTGGGCCTGCGCCTGGGAAAAAGCAGGTTAATGCAGTATGTTGACAAACTGCATTTGACCAGCCCTGAATTGGTCGGAATGCCAGGGCAGCAAAAAGATAGCTATGTCAGCATTGATCCCGGCAACCCGGCGATGGCCAACGCCTGCCTGGGCCAGAGAGGCGTTATGCTGACCCCTGTACAAATCGCCTCTTTACTTGCTACCATTACCGATAATGGCTACTGGTCGCCGCCGCGACTGGTTAAATATACGCTGGATAAGTCAGGTAAAGCAAGGCAGCAGGATGCAGCCTCAGCCTCCGGCGAACAAGCGATCCGTGTAGAGACGGCCCGGAAAATTCAATCCATGCTGGCAAGTGTGGTTGCTGAAGGCACCGGTCAAGCTGCCCGTCTGAATGAGGTCGCAGTTGCCGGAAAAACAGCTACCAGTCAAACCGGCAGGATCAAGGAGAATGGAGAGGAAGTGTTGAATACCTGGTTTGCTGGTTATCTGCCGGCGGATGAACCGCACTGGGCGGTCGTGGTGCTGGCGGAGGAAGGAAAATCAGGGGCCGAGAACTGTGCGCCGGTTTTTAAAGAAATTGCCCAGGGGATCTTGGAAATAAACCCATAAAAATGATCGATCTCCCAAGCTGACAGGGAAGTGCTCGCACATCATTGGCCGGCGCATCAAATCACCAAAGCAAGTTTACTTTGTACTGCCCGTAATCTTTCCGGTTAGTCCTTCTTCTGATCGAGAATCTTCGATATACCTTCCAGATTGGAATAAAACTCTTCTTCGCGGCCATTTAACAAAGTGCGCAGCTCAGCATTTAACTCAGCACCGGAATTATAAACCTTTTTGCCTAATTCGCGGCCTCTGTCTGTAAGGTAGAGATTGACCACCCGACGGTCCTGGGCAAAAAGACGACGTTCTACCAGACCTTCCTTCTCCAGCTTATCCACCATGGTAGTCAGGGAAGAATTGTCGATCTGGGCGCGATTACCGATTTCGGTCAAGGTACAGCCGTCTTTTTCCAGTAAGGAAAAAAGAATAAATGACTGCGCCATGGTAACACCATAACTTTCCAGTGTTGAACCGATATGTTTTTCAACCCGCTTCATGGTTGATTTTAAGCGGTAGCATATAAAGGTTGTAAAGTCCTGCATTTTATACTCCTTGTTGTTAAACTGTTTTGGAAACAAATATTATCTTTATTTACATTATGATGTCCGAACATTAGGTTTTTGTCAAGTTGGTTGAAGGAAGCAGTCTGACGGTTCTTTTGCTTCCGCTGCTTAACGGAGTCCTTCATAATGTCTCTTGTTAAATATCTATAGAGTGATTTAGCGGCATAAACAGATGCCTGTATTCGTCATATTTAATACGGCTCATCCAGGCACCTGCAGGGCAATTATCAAAAGTTACAAAAAAACTGCGGCTTTGATTGGATTTAACCATTAAAATTCTCGAAAGATTAATAATATAAGAATTATGTACCCGTATAAACTGTTCCGGCAGCATGTTTTCCAGATCTGATAATTTGTAATTGGTTTCATAGACATTTTGTCCGGCATAGATGAATGTTTTTTTGTCTTGTTTTTCAATACAGGCAATTGAATCCAGGCATAGAATGATGGTTCCTTCTTTGCATT
>CAZACF010000193.1:0-4255 GCA_964483565.1 uncultured Syntrophomonas sp.
TAAAAAAACCCCCTGCTGCCATTCCTGCTCTTCATTATTAAATGAATCCTGGCGCAACAAGATCAAGGATTGAGCCGGATTTTGATCGAAGTAGCAGGCCAGATCGGCCACCATATAGGTCTCCAGCTCCTTCAGCACGGTGCGGCTGAGCTCAGCGGGACGAAAGGCCAGCACCAGGTCAGAGCATTTGAAAGCTCGCCGGATATCCCGGGTGAATTTGTGCATATCCTTGCCCGGTGGAGCCGAAATAATAACCATGTTGTCCTTGACTATAACATAACCCCACTGATAGTTGCCCTGCGCACAGAAGCGATCCCACATGAAGCTGCTGCGGCTGCTGTCATGATGAAGCGGCCGAAACTGTTTGCAGCTGGCGATCAGGTCATAGGCTTTCTCATAGCAGGCAATATAGGCATACTGCCATTCCGACTGGAGGGGCTGGTTGACCAGATTGAGGGCTGCCTTTTCAAACTCAGCCACGGAGCGAATATAGGCCTTGACCAGATATTCCCCGCGTTTTTTCAAATACAGTGGATCGCTGGCATCATAACCGGCTAATTCTTCCGTAATCACATTAAAATGGCGTTCAAATATGTCCTGCATATCCTGTAGTACAATAAACATCGGATCGCTCACCCAGCGTAATTGCTCCAGGGGCAGCAGACGGCAGATGCCGATCATGCCGGGAACGATATTTTCGTGCACATTATCACCAAAACGACCGTATACCTCGAATTTTTCTCCGCTGAACAGATCTTCAAAAACCAAGCTGCTTTTGCCGACCGGACTGATGCGGTAAGCGCCGACATAACTCATCATAAGGCAGAAGGCAGCTTCGCGTAAATAAGGCGGAAAACGGTTGGCCTGATTATCCCAAAAACGGTTCATAATAGTAGATCCGTCGACATACACCTGATCAAGCAGATAATGATGCGCAAAAAAATCAGCATAGATTTTTTTATTCAGTTCATCCCAAAAACGTGCCTCGGTATTGACCGGTTCATAATAAGCATCCTGCACCGTTGCTTTGATTTTGGGTTCCCGGTTATCGATGGTATAGGAATAGATACTGAGGTGATGATAAACCTCTTCATAGGATTGAACCATTTCATAATGGTCCAGATCCCCCCAGGAAGGGTAATGAATCAGGTCAATCTTGAAATTGGGCGGATATTTTTCAAAATGCCGGTTGACGATGTAGGCACTGCGGCTGACCATAGCAGTAGAAATGCCAAATACCCTGGATAGTTTGGTGTAGCTGATGTCTTCTCCCAAAATATTGGACAGCGAAAATTCCAGTGCAGCAATCCAGTTCTGGACTCGGGATACGCGCGGCCGGTAGACGGTGGTAAATTCACACCATAAATACAGCAGCCAGGCCAGCCTTCTCTGGTCCAGTTGACCTTTGGTATAAATATCAAAAACAGCCGCCGCCACCTGGGCATATTCGCTGCTCAGCCAGTTGTAGGCGGTCACATAGGAACTAAGCATTTGACGATTACGCAGCTTTTCTACTTTGATAGCGATCGCTTGGGGATTGGACAATGCCCGGCTGGTCGCATTTTTATCCAGGCCCAGGGTCCTTCTGATCACGGCGGTAGGATAATTGTATTCCCCCCGGCTGCGAGCGATCAGTTCCAGCATTTCCATATCGGTGAGCAGATTTTCCAGCAGCACCCGCCCTTTAATATCCTTCATAGCCTCCAGCGGAGTGAGGTCACCCAGCTCAGGATGGGGCAGGTTGAGCCAGTCTTCCAGATGCTTGTCAACCATCAATTCGGTTTGGATATCTTCTTCCTGCTCTTCGTCAGCGACTACAATCCCATCCTGCCAAACAAACTCCGTTTGCTCATAGGCCAGCATTTCTTCCAGTGCCCGGGCGGCAAACAAAATATCAGAACTCTCATCGGCCGAGACCAGCAGTGCCTCTTCGCCAACATAGAGCCTTTTAAAGATCCCCTGGCCTTCCTGCCAGGTATATTTGAGCCAATGGTTGTGCTTTTCCAGCATGTCAAATTGTTTGCTGTTGTTCAATTTGTAAAGCAAGGCCTTGCGGGCCCGGCCTTCCAGGGGAAGAGTCTTGGATTTAACCCGGTTTTTCTTGATTCCCTGAACAACATCCATGACCAGCCCGGCGGTTACTTCGGCACATTCCCGCAGAAATACCCGGATGTCTTCGCGGTTGTGGCTGTTCTCAGACAGGTATACTGCGTTGACTTCGTCTAAAAGGTGGGATTTTTGCTCAGCGTTGACGATGAGCGGGCGTCCAATGACCAGAGAGGCGTTTTCCAATTTGATAATACGTCCATACAGCAGCGAACCCTTCTCAATAAACTGGGTCACCGAGCCGAAATCACGTTCAATAATATGTTCTTCGTCGCAAAAAATATCGCTGACTGCGACGGTATTGTTTCTGATCCAGCTGACCATATAGATACTGAGGTAGGAATGTTGGAGGGCGGCGTAGACCGTTTTCATTTTCTCCGACAGGATATCCTCCATCTCCACCAGATAAAAATCGATGAGAGGCGATACGTCACTATAAAAACGGTAATTCAAAACATACCATTGCCAAAAGATGTGGGCAAATTTCTGATTGATCTCGCCCCCTTGTGAGTAGGACAAGAATTTATTCTGGGCTACATTATCCCAGTTGGGAAAATAACGACGGGCATAGAGAATCAGATCCTCCAGAGCCTCGTCTATGACCACCCGAAAATTATTTCTTTTTCCCCGGGGAAAATGAATGACCTGACAAACGGCATCCGAAGCACAGCATTGTCCATATTCTTTTCCGCTTCCGCATGGACAGGGGTCATTCAGCGGCAGATAAGACATTTTTACTTCCCCCAAAATATTTTAATAATTCCCGTGATGGTGACTGGCAACTTTTTAAAAGTATCTCAGGCAGAATAAATAGCTGTCAACGATTATTATAAAGAATTTTGAAATGATTGGGAATTCAAAATTTTATGATAACGACTGATTATATCGTAGCACTATAGCCTCTAAAAATATATAAATTTCTTCTATTATCCCTAGTTGTCCCCGGCAAATCATTCCTCCTGCGCGTGTTTTGACGTCCGGTCGGCACCAACCTTGAAGGCCACACTGTTGATTTTGGACATCCCGGCGAGATGAGTCCGGTCATCTTCATCATCAAACCAATTCTTCCCCAGGGCATAATTGGCCAGCACCATAAACCCCAGCGCCAGTAACAGCATCAGATAATTGAGGGCCTCAGCCCAGACGTATTGCTGCAAGGGCAAGTGATTCTGGATATAAGCCACGGTAATGCCGTCGATGTCCTGCAACGGCACCATCAGCAACCTGGCACTGTAGCCCAGCGGCCGGGATATGATTTCTCCGTCGTGCAGCTTCTTGATATCATTGGTGTTGAGTCCCGACGGCGTCTTTTGGTTCTGCCACAGCAGCTCATTGTCGATCCCATTGAGACGAAACAAGGCCAAGCGCCCGGTCTGCTGCTTTTGTAACTGGCTGCCCAGATAAGGCAGGGAAAGGCCTATCCTGCATAATCCCCAATACTCATTTTCATCAAAGAGCGGCCAGGTGGTGATCAGCATGGTTTCCTTTTCACCAGCCTCCACCGCGGATAGCGATTTTCTTTGCTGCAACGATTTGCCAGTGATACGCTGATAGCTCAGGTCATCCCCGGAGCCGACCCCTGCCCGCGAACTCCAGAGCGCCTTGCCCTCCGCGGAAATCAGGCTGAGCTCCGCCACACCGCCAATCTGCTTCCATTGCCGGAACAGCGGCTGCAGCATTTTGTCCAGCCGGGCATCGTCTTCTGCCTGGCAAGCGGCCATTATTTTTTCATCAGCAGCTATTTTCAGAGCCAGTTTTTCATTCTCCTGACCCGCGCGGACAAAAGTGGACGATATGTTTTCGGTTTGATCCTGAATATAATCATTTTTCACACCCTGCAGGATTCTGTTTTGCACTATGATTACATTCCAAATCATCAACCCCAGTACCAGTAGACTGGCAATCACCAGTAACCAAACCGGCCGCCAGTTGGAACGCCTTTTCTCCTTTGCCAAGTGTTTCCCCTCTTCCCCTTGGTCTCATTAATTATTATTAATATAGGTTGTTTTCTACGTAACCAGTCAAGATTCCCCCTTGCCGCCAAGAAAAAAATGTAATTCCAAGGCAGAAAAACAATAGCCGACAAAATCTCCCGCGGGCACCGGCAGTTTGGTTTACGAATAGTATATAAAAAAGCCTGCCAAGAAAG
>CAZACF010000194.1:0-4245 GCA_964483565.1 uncultured Syntrophomonas sp.
TTTTTGTGATAACATTGCCACAAAAACCATACACCTATAAACTGCTGAAATCGATAAGAAAACTCCATTGTCACGACTAAGATTAAGCTGAGCCTGGTGAAGGCGGCATTGTTTATTTTATTTCCTATTTGGCTTCCAATAAGAATATCTCCGCCCCCTGTCACAAGGGGCGGAGATGCCACCAAAGCATCATGAACAACATCCGCTGTCAGCAAACCACTACATTCATACAATGATCATTTGCGCTCATTTGCGATTATAGAGCTTTACAATCTGCGATTTCAAAGAGATAGTTTTTCCGCATTATTTTAGCGTGTATGGTTTTAAAAGGATTGCCTCGATTTCGGCCGCGGGCATTGGTTTATAAAAATAGTATCCCTGTACCCCATCACACACATAAGAATGTTTTTTAAAGATTGTCTGTTATTGACATAGATGTAAATACCCATAAACAAATAGATTGAAAAGCAGGTAAAAATATTAAGGATATCAGAATCGGCCAAGTAATTATATCGACACCTCATCTCGCTCAGATATGACGGATGATTCTAGTCAAATTTGATAAGTATATTAGCAGTATCGGCTAATGAATCAAGAAATTGAATTGAAAAATTCAGAAATTTGCCACAGATTAAAGTGCCTGTTATGATGGTTTGGTAAACATAACTTTTTAAAATAAAATGCTATTATGAAAAAGAGCTTAAATGTTGGCCTTTGGGGGATAATGCTGAAGGCAATAACTGGATCCAAGAAAATATTGCAGAGAAAAAACAGCCTTTTAAACGCAGCAAGGAGGAAGAATAATGTTAGGAAATTTTAGCTATTCAAACCCCACCAAATTATATTTCGGAGAGAAATCGTTAAATAATCTAAACAAGGAACTACCTAAATACGGTAAGAACGTATTGCTTGTTTACGGTGGAGGTTCCATCCGGAGAACCGGCCTATATGACGAGATTGTCAAAATTCTCAAAGACAACGGCAAAGAAGTCTTTGAGGATGCAGGGGTGATGCCCAACCCCACGGTTGAAAAGCTTTATGAGGGCTGCCAAAAAGCCAGGGACAACCAGGTTGATTTAATTTTAGCGGTAGGCGGCGGCTCGGTCTGCGATTATGCCAAAGCGGTATCGGTTTCAACCTATTGTGAAGAAGATCCATGGGATAAATACTTTCTGCGGATGAAGGATGTAGACAACAGAATTATTCCCGTAGGCTGCGTTCTGACGATGGTGGGTACCGGTTCCGAAATGAACGGGGGTACTGTGATTACCAACCATACCACTAAGCTGAAAATTGGTCATGTATTTGGCGCGAATGTCTTCCCCAAATTCTCCATTTTAAACCCTGTATTTACCTATACCGTCCCGCAGTATCAGATGGTTGCCGGCTTCTATGATATCATGTCGCACATTCTGGAGCAATATTTCTCCAATGAGGATGATAACACCTCTGACTATATTATGGAGGGGCTATTGAAATCTTTGATTCATAGTACCAGGATTGCAGTAAAGAACCCCCGCGACTATGAAGCCAGGAGCAACATTATGTGGATCTCCACCTGGGCGCTCAATACCCTGATTGCGAAAGGCAAATCGACCGACTGGATGGTTCATATGATTGGGCAATCCATCGGTGCTCATACCGATGCTACCCATGGTATGACACTTTCTGCCGTATCCATGGCCTATTACCGTTTTATCTTGCCGTACGGACTGCAAAAGTTCAAACGCTATGCAATCAACGTCTGGAATGTAAACCCCGCAGGAAAAACAGACCAACAGATTGCCATTGAGGGGCTTGACCAAATGGAAGCTTATATGAATGAGATTGGCTTGGTGATGAGCATCAAGGATTTGGGTGTCAGCGAGGATATGCTGGAAGGCATTACACGTGGTTCTTTTATCTTGAAAGGCGGATACAAGGTCTTAACCCATGATGAAATCGTACTGGTATTGAAAAACAGCATGAGATAATGATTGTATTGATTGCTCCATATACTTTAGTATGTGGAGCAGATGTCTTTGATGCATGACAACACAAAGGCTCTACCCAAGAAAGCGATGACGGTTGAGGCTGCGATCGAAGGACTTAGAGAAAAAAGCGGTACTTAATTCAAATCTGACATAGTAGGCGATTTTGTATTCCTCCTGGTGCATGGTTTACTTGAATATTTGGCTGAATAGAACCGGGTTGGTTGCGTAGCAGGTGTGTAGCATACCATGGATTCGATCAATACATTTGCTTTTTGCGTACTTATCTGTTATAATCCATCAAGCTCGATAAATTAAGGATGAATAGACCTTCTGAATACTTTCTGAATGAACGGGAGTTGCGATAGGTACTACCTTTGATATCAGCAGAAATATTTAGGAGGTTATTTTTATGTTTTCAGACAAAATGCTTTCGTGTAGAGATTGTGGAAACGAATTTGCGTTCACCGCTTCCGAGCAGGAATTCTATGCGGAAAAAGGATTTACCAATGAACCCGGTCGCTGCCCCGAATGCCGCGCTGCGCGCAAGGCCGAATCAAGGGGAGGCAACCGCGGCGGCTACCAGTCAGACCGTCAGATGTACGAAGCGACTTGTGCGACTTGCGGCAAAACCGCGATGGTACCCTTCAAGCCCAGCGGTGACAGACCAGTATACTGCAAAGACTGTTTTACACCGCAGCCAAGAAGAAATAGCTGGTAGAATTTGATTGATGGAATCCCTGGAATCGTTCGCGGCTCCAGGGATTTTTTGTGAGCCGATTAATTTGCCCAAGGTTTATTCATACTAAACAAAAAATAATTTAGGAGAATCATTAACATATGTTAAAATTCCACGAACTTAAAATCGACCCGACCATTATCGCTGCACTAAGTAACATGGGTTTTGAAGAACCCACGCCGATTCAGGAGATGACCATTCCATTGGCGATGATGGGGCGCGACCTGATTGGGCTGGCCCAAACCGGAACCGGAAAAACCGCTGCCTATGGAATACCTCTGGTGGATAAGTGCTCGGCTGAAATAGAGCAGGTGCAGGGGTTGGTGATCGTTCCCACCCGCGAGTTGGCGATGCAGGTGGCAGAAGAACTCAACAAGATCGGCAGCCAGAAAAAAATCCGTTCCCTGCCAATTTATGGCGGACAGGAGATGGAACGCCAGATCCGTGCGCTGAAAAACCGTCCCCAGATCATCGTCGGAACGCCGGGCCGATTGATGGATCATCTGCGCCGGCGTACGATTCGGCTGGATCAGATCAGCCTGCTGGTCTTGGATGAAGCGGACGAAATGCTTAATATGGGCTTCAAAGAGGATATCGAAGCGATCCTCCGGCATGCCCCGCAGGAACGGCAGAACCTGTTGTTTTCCGCCACCATGCCCTTGCATATGCGCAACCTCAGCCGTGAGTTCATGCAAAATCCGGAAATAATCCATATCAATCCCCGGGCAGTGACCGTCATTAATACCGAGCAGCAGTATATGGAAGTGCCGGAGCCCAAGAAACTGGATGTCCTGTGCCGCCTGCTGGATATGCAGAATCCTGATGCGGAAATTCAGGACAGGAACGATCGATATTCTGGTGGCCACTGATGTAGCTGCCCGAGGACTTGATATCAGCGGGGTCACGCATATCTATAACTTTGATATACCGCAAGATGCAGAGTGGTATGTTCACCGCATCGGCAGGACCGGTCGGGCGGGCGAAACCGGCTTGGCCATTACCTTTGTAACGTCCCGGGAAATGGGTCACTTGAAATACATTGAAGAGTCCATCAAACACAAGATCAGCCGTCAGCCCATGCCTACCCCCAATGATGCGCTGGCAGGGTTACAACAGGCGGTGGTGAGCAATCTGCTGGAAGTGGCCGGCCAGGCAGAGATTCATACCTACCGTGCTTTGGCCAAGGGCTTGCTGGATGAATATGATTCTGAGACCTTGTTGGCCGCGGCCCTTAAGATCATGACCCGTGAACCGGAAGAGAAACCCTTGCCGGTTTTAACCGAGGCGCCCCCGATTCATCTTAAGAGTGTCCGAACCCCAAAAGAGAGCAATAGCGGCTATCGCCGCAGCACCAATCCCCCTCGGAAAAAGAATCATTCCCGCACCCCACAGCATAGTCGCTAGGGGAAAAGGTCGGACGCGGGCTGCTTCATCAGAGCAGTCCCGCCAGACCGAGTTTCCCGTCGGCTGGTGCATAGCGTCGCTTGGTTCGGAGCCTCAGAAGCTTTCTTTTTTCGCCTCTTCATACAGTTTCCG
>CAZACF010000195.1:0-4214 GCA_964483565.1 uncultured Syntrophomonas sp.
CTCAGGATTAAGATCATCCACTTCGGTTTCCAGGATCGCAATGGTTTCCGGTTGACAGAATCCATCCTCCGCCTGAGCGCGAATCATGCGCAGCAGATTGGGGATCTGGTCATCACGCACCTTGGTGCCGGCCCCGTAGCCAACTGCCTGTGGTATGAAAGCCGCCGGGGCTTCATGGTTTTTGACCAAATAGGTCAGCAAAGCAGCTCCGGTGGGAGTGACCAGTTCCATTTCAGCCGAACTGGTGACACAGGGATAACCTTGCAGCAAGCGGACGACGGCTGGTGCGGGTAAAGGATAGCGGCCATGACTCATATCCAGCATGCCCCATGCCCAAGGCAGGGGAGATGCATACACCTGCTCCACCCCCAGGTCGGCCAGGCATAAAAAGGTGCCCACTACATCGACAATGGTATCAACCGCCCCGATCTCATGAAAGTGTACCCGGGAAATATCTATGCCGTGCACCTGGGCCTCGGCCTGGGCCAGTTTTTGAAAGACAGCCAGAGAGTCAGTTTTAATTTGAACCGGTAAAAGACTGGACTGAATGATCGCCTCGATTTGCTCCAGATGTCGCAGGGGCGGTGAATCAGGGCATTCCACCTGAAAAGCGGTACAGCTTATCCCTTGCCGGACTTGTTTACGAGTAATGAGCCGGGCTCCCAGATTTAAAGAATCAATGCCTTCCTGCAAAAACGGAAAGGAAGCGCCCCCATCCAACAGTGCTCCGACCAACATATCGCCGGAAATCCCGGAAAAACAATCCAAATAAATAAAATTCATGGCCAGCTCTCCTGCCCCCGCTCATGTAAGACGGCAGCTTAGCGGGCTGCTGTCTCGTCTTTTTTCATTTTAATTATACCCATTAAGGCGGCATATAGGCCAGCAGACTTTACATGCAACACCACTTGGTCTGGCGGGGTAGATGAGGGCTCTTCAGATAAGGGAGGCAAAGGAAGCGGTTCATAATCGGTTGGCTTGATTTGCATACAGCAGCTGTTCCTTTTTATCATTTTCAAAATTAAGATGGGCCACCAGAATACTGCGGGCAATGATCTCGGCCATGCGATAGACCAAAAAAAGACGGGTATTTTGCAATACCATCTGCTCCAAATAACCGCCCACATTTACCACCCCGGAGATATGAAAATCTCCCACTTCCGGCAGATCCTTGTGCAAGGCCGTCCCCGGCTTGAGACCGCCCTTTTTTACATTAATAAAGCCAATCCGGCTGGAATTGCCCAGGCTGGCATCAATGGCCACGACCAGGGGATTGTCATAGCGGAAGGCGATTTGCTCGGTGAACTGCGCCAGATTGGTGGCGTGGACAGGTCGCTCCAGAGTTCCGTATACATGCGGGTGCAGGGAAGTAGACTGCAGCCGGGTGCCGACCATGGGACCCAAGCAGTCGCCGGTAGCCCGGTCAGTGCCGATACAGATATATATAATGTCTTTTTCGAAACCGGGATTCATATTAATTAGATGGGTGTAAACCATGTTTTTCAAATTGCCAAAACAGCTCGGATCCTCAAAGTGACAGGAGAACGGGCCGGGCAGATCAGATGCGAAAATATTCATTACAACCCCCAATAAATCATTTATAACTACTTTTGCCATTTCGCGGCCATTTTATGCCGGCGCAGCAAAATAAGGAATAAAAAAACAAGGGCAGGTGACCTGCATTAAAAAACAGCTGGTAATCACCATGGGATATTTGGGAGCGGTGATCGGAGCCGGTTTCGCTTCCGGCCAGGAAATTGTGCAGTTCTTTGTCAGCTATGGTGAGGTTGGGGCAAAGGGGGCGGTGCTGGCCGCGGTCCTGTTTGCCGCTTGCGGGGGAATGCTGCTGAGCATAGCGCACCAGCACAAGATCAGCAATTATCAAACCATGTTGAGCTATTTGTTCGGCCAAAAGCTGGGTAAAATGGTCGATTTCCTATTGGCCATTTTCTTGTTTTTAGGCTTAAGCACCATGTTGTCCGCCAGCGGGGCAGTATTCTATGAGCATTTGTATCTGCCCAAGTATGGCGGCATTATGCTGGCCTATATCGCCGTTGTCATCGCCCTGGCCGCGGGCAAAAAGAGTCTGATTTTTTCCTTCAACCTGCTGGTACCGGTTAAAATCGTGCTGCTGTTGATCATATCCGGTTACATTGCTTTGTTTACGGGGGAAATACAGAGTACCTTCAGCACCACTTATATCCGCGCGAGCGGAGAGAACGCCTGGTTGCTGTCCAGCCTGCTTTATGTCGCCTACAACTTTTCCCTGGCCATGGTGGTGCTGACCGAGTATCAAAGCGTCAGCAACCATCGGGAGGGGATTGGCGGGGCGGTTTTCGGCGGACTGGTGCTGGGTATGCTGGTGTTGCTCAACTATCTGGCACTGTCCAAATATCTGCCCGCAGTAATCCATTATCAGGTACCCATGCTCTTTATTGCCGGTCAGGTATCGCCGCTGGCCAAATACGTCTATACCCTGGTTTTATGGATCGGCATTTTGACTACGGCAATTGCCAATGCATATGGATTCGCTCAGCGTTTTGCCCGATTTACCGGCATCGATTATGCGGTTTGTCTGATCGTTTGCATGACCCTGGCCCTGCCGATCGCCACCCAGAGTTTTTCCAGTCTGGTCAATCGTATTTATCCCATCTTTGGCTTGTTGGGAATCCTAATCCTGGCCGGCCTGGTATATAATTTTATCAGGAGCTGGCTGCCAGGCAGGCGCAGCATATGATCCGGGCAATGAAATAAATATGCCAGAAGCGGGCATGTTATGGACAGGATTCTGGGCAGAGAATATACAATTGACTTTTACCGTGATAAACTTTAAAGAACTGTAGAAATTTTCGTGGGAGGAAGTCTCTGATGACAAATTTGAGAAACATTCCATCGATTGACGACCTGCTGGCCCAATCGGAAATCCAGAGCATGCTGGCGGTGTACCGGCGCGAATTTATTGTGGATCTGCTGCGGCAGGCCGTCGATGATCTGCGCGAAGAGCTGCGTAAATCCAAACAATCCTTTGACAAAGAAAAGCTCATCGCCTTGATTTTGCATAAAGCCCAGGAAAGTTTGAAAAAGGCCGTCAGTGGCAGCCTCAACCGGGTTATAAACGGGACCGGCGTAGTATTGCATACCAATTTGGGACGGGCCCCTCTCTCCGACCGGGCCTTTCAATATATGCAGGCCACCGCCCGGGCATACAACGATCTCGAGTTTGACCTGGCCGAAGGCAGCCGGGGTTCACGCTACAAGCATGTGGAGGAACTGCTGGTGCGATTGACCGGCGCAGAGGCCGCCCTGGTGGTCAACAACAACGCAGCCGCGGTTTTGCTGGGGCTGTCGACCATGGCCCAGAGCCGGGAAGTAATCGTTTCCCGGGGGCAGTTGATCGAGATTGGCGGAGCCTTTCGCATCCCTGAGGTAATGAAAGCCAGTGGAGCCAAATTGGTCGAAGTCGGTACCACCAACCGCACCTACCTGAATGATTATGAAGCAGCCATCACCGAGGATACGGCCTTGTTGTTTTCCGCCCATACCTCTAATTACAAGATTATGGGCTTCACCGCAGAAGCGGGACTGGATGAACTGGCCGCACTGGGCCAGGCCAAAAATCTGCCGGTGATGCACGATCTGGGCAGCGGCATCCTGGTCGATTTGGGAGACTGGGGCCTGCAGGACGAACCAACCGTCCCTGCCAGCATCAAATCCGGAGCAGACATCATCACCTTCAGTGGAGATAAATTGTTGGGCGGTCCCCAGGCGGGGATCATCGTCGGCAAGAAAAAATATATCGAGCAGATGAAAAAAAATCAGCTGACCCGCGCCTTGAGAGTGGACAAACTTACCATCGCCGCCCTGGAAGGGACCCTGCTGGAGTATTTGAGCGGAGATCCCCGCCAGCATGTGCCCGTCATCAGAATGCTGACCATGGTGCCTGAACAACTGCGGGAAAAAGCGGAAGAACTTCAGGAAAGACTAACGCAAACCCTGGCCGGTAATCCCCATGTCAGTAAAATGGAAGTCATTCCCCTGGAGGACATGGTCGGAGGCGGTGCCTACCCTACTTATAAACTGCCCGGTTATGGGGTACAACTGGCCTTCAGCGGCAAGAGTCTGGAAGCTGCCGCCAAAGAACTGCGCATGATGGAACCGGCCTTGCTGACCCGCAAGCAGGAATATGCCATGCTGATCAGCGTACGCACCCTGCT
>CAZACF010000196.1:0-4178 GCA_964483565.1 uncultured Syntrophomonas sp.
CCCCTTGTCCAGTTCAAGATATATATTAAGCCCATAACCGTTAGTATTGATAAAATCGGCACGGCAGGCAGTATATAGCGTATTCTTGTTTGATCAAGAAAAGTGGCGGTAAGAATAAAGAAAATGGCAAAGCCTATAAAAAACAATTTATCACGGTAGAAGGATTTGCTCAAGAACGCGAAGGGGAGAAAAATGATTAAAATCGGATTTAATACGCCGTCGAAAAACCGGGGATTATTATCTTGCCCTTGGAAGAAATATCTTATAGGAATAAGCAAGGTTTCTAGAAAACTCTCGCCGTACATCATTTCCCTCATCTGAAAGTAACTGGGCCATGCTGAAACCTACTTTTCCAGCCCCAATGACAATTACATTCATCAAAAACCACCCGCATTCATAATGACAGACCATAGGCTTGGTCCCGGCCTGTGTTAACATTCCCATTATCATACTGATTATATCCATTGAGCATAATTTTTTAAATAACTTGTGAATAATGTTACATATGGTGTCCGGTTATTTGCAATTCCTGGCAAAGAATACGATAATGAATATGTACAGCTGATAGAAATGAAAATGTTACGGCTGTGGCAAATATATACGGGAGGTATGGAAATGATCGTTATTGTTGCTACATTTAAAGCCAAAACTGGCATGGAAACGGAACTGGAAGAAGGTCTGGTCAGCGTCGTTCCCGATGTCCAGCAAGAAGAAGGAACCCTGATGTATACCGTGCATAAATCAAAGGCTGATCCGGGACTATTCATGTTTTATGAAATGTACAAAGATAAAGCTGCCCTCGAATATCACAGTTCGACCCCTCACTTCAAAGCTCTATTTGGAAAAATTGCCCCCTATTTGGAAGGCGAACCGGAAATAAAAGTGTTTAAAGATATCGCCTCGATTGACCGAAAATAAGCGGTTTTTATGCACTCATCCGGGAGCGTTGTGAATTTTTTTGTTTACAAAAGGACTATACAGATTGGAAAGAACCGGCTATCATTAACATAAAGCCCTGATCACTATCGGGAATTATTACTGAAGGAGGATGTAAGAATGGAGTACGAAACCCTAATAGTTACAAAAGAGGATTGGTTAGCCACCATCATGTTCAATCGTCCCAAAGCTATGAACGCTTCTAATCAGCAGTCCATTGCGGATCTGACCGCAGCGATTAATGACATTGAAGCAGACGACAATATCCTGGCTGTCATTATGACAGGTGGGGATAAAGTTTTCGCAGCGGGCGGCGACATCAAGTACTTCTCCGAAGCCGGACATCTGGAAATGGAAGCCTTCATCGCCAAATGCCATGCTGTCCATGACAGAATGGGCGCCTCGGCCAAGCCCTATATCGCAGCAATCGGTGGTTTGGCACTGGGTGGCGGTTGTGAAATGGCACTGGCCTGCGATATCAGAATCGCAGCCGAAAATGCGATTTTCGGACTGCCGGAAATCAACATCGGTATCATCCCCGGCGCTGGCGGAACACAGCGTTTACCTCGTGTAGTTGGCGAAGGCTGGGCCAGACATCTCATTCTCACCGGCGACATGATTGATGCCAAAACCGCTTTCAAAATCGGCTTGGTAACCAAAGTTGTTCCTGCTGAAGAACTATTAGAAACCGCCAAGAAAGTGGCCAAAGGCTTTGCCAGAAAGAGCCCCATGGGCATCCGCAGCGCCAAAAAATGCATCGCCATGAGCGCAGCCACCGATATGCCTTCCGCACTGGCCTACGAGCAAAAAGCTTGGGCATTCCTCTTCTCCGGTTCAGACAGAGCCGAAGGGATGAAAGCATTCCTGGAAAAGAGAAAACCCACATACATCAATAAATAAGCAACCGAAAATATTTGTTCTGAAATTTTAAAAGGCGATAACCGTTTTACGGCTATCGCCTTTTCATTTCAATCTGCTACTTTTCCCGCAGCGGGATGTTATACTTGGCCGCCTTGCGCACAACGGTAGGCTGGCTAACCCCCAATTCCATTGCCGCTTTGCGGGTAGATCCCAGCGTCTCCAATGAATTCTTGATCATCTGTCGTTCCAGCTGTTCAACGGCTGTCTGCAGCTTAAATCCATTAAATGATTCATATTTAATTCCTTCCGTTATCGTGGTTTCAATATCATTTAAGTTAATATGCCGAATTACCTCGCCCGGATAGGTCACCACCAGGCGCTCAATCAGGTTTTCCAATTCCCGGATATTGCCCGGCCAGTCATAATTCATCAACACCTTGATCTCACGCTCATCGATCCTTTTTTGCAGATGGTATTTGTCATTAAATTTATGCAGAAAATGATCCACTAAAAACGGTATCTCCACTTTTCTCTCTCGCAACGGCGGCACCACTACCGGGATCACATTTAAACGGAAATAAAGATCGCTGCGGAATTCCTTGCGCTGCACCATTTCCTGCAGGTTACGGTTGGTGGCGGCAATAATGCGGACATCCACATTGGTGGGTAGGGTTCCTCCCACCCGGGTGATGATTTTCTCCTGAATGGAACGCAACAGCTTAGCCTGGGTATTAAGCGGTGTTTCTCCAATCTCATCCAAAAATAGGGTGCCTCCATCGGCTGCTTCAAACAGCCCTCGTTTTCCTTGTTTGCTGGCCCCGGTAAAGGCACCCGGTTCATATCCAAACAGTTCCGATTCAAACAAACTCTCGGGGATGGCGGCACAATTGACCGTGATCATCGGTTTGTGGCGGCGATTGCTGTTGGAATGAATCAACTGGGCGGCAAATTCCTTGCCCACCCCGGATTCCCCTTTGATCAGCACGGTCGCATCAACCTGTCCCAGCCGTACACACAGATCAGCCAGATCTCTGGACTCCTTGGAGCGGATTACAAACTGGTCAGCCAGATTGTATTTATTCAGTTTTTCCTGATAGTGCTGACTCAAGGTCTGGGCTTGTTCGAGTTGCTGGCGGAGTACATTCAACTCGGAAATATCCCGAACATTAATTACAATCCGGAACAACACACCCCGTTCGTCAAAAACCGGGTTGGCGGTGATCAAAACAATGTTACCGGGCTTTGATTTCTGAGAAATGGTAACCGATTCACGGCGCATGACCACCATGGCGGCGATATCCTGGGAATAAACCCCTTCGTTAATCAATTCCTGCATGGTCTTGCCGATCAGGTCGCCGGTTTTCCAGCCCGTAATACGACAAAAGGCACGATTAGCCCGCAAGGTTTTGCCCTCATTGTCGGTCACATGAATACCGTCAAAAGAAGACTCTATTAAAGCAATTAATTCTTCCTTGATTTCCTTGGTGTAGCTCAGTTCCTCGGAAATGAGTTCCAGTTCGGAAATATCCTGAAAAACACCTACCGTGCCAATAAACTTCCCGTTGCCATGTACCGGGGTGATGTTGCAGATATATCCCTTCTTGCCGAGGATAAATTTTTGTCCGAAACTGGCCTCCCCTTTCACCAATGCTTCGGTCAATCGGTTTTGGGGCAAGACTTCGCTGACCTTACGGCCCACCACTTCCTCCCGGTTGAGGTGCAAGGCCACTTGGGCGGCCCGGTTGATAAGTATGATCTCTCCCTCATCATTTACGGTCATGATCCCATTATGAGTACAGTCAATGATGGTATTGAGTTCCGCATGCAGCGTAATCAGGGAACTGAAATAAGCCCTTATGGTGTCGGAAAGGGTAACCATGCCCAGAAGCTGATGGTTTTTTACAACCGGAAGATTGCCCACATTGATCGAGATCAGTTTGGCCACATCTTCATCCGGCTCGATAGATGCAACATCCTTGATCATAATTTCGCTGATCGGCTGAGCCAGCTCCATACCGTCCAACGTTTTGCGCAGAACCAGCGTCTTGGTGATCAACCCCACCAGATTCATTGACTCATCCACGATGGGCACCGCATCGATATTATCCTTGACCATGGTCTGCATGGCTGACTCAACACTGTCAGACACGCTCAGAATCGTAAGCTCCTCCCGCATAAAATCTTTCACTTTTAATGAAGTTTTTATGTTCAGCCTTCTTCCGAGCTCGGATAAATCATCTCCTACCTTGACCCAGTCTTCCTTCTGCGTTTGCAACACCGTCAGCGCCTCCTTTATTTAAACCGAAAACGTTTCTCTCACTTCTGACAGGATACTTTGGCTGCTTGGCTCGCGGAGACAATACGAAACAATAATGTATCAC
>CAZACF010000197.1:0-4148 GCA_964483565.1 uncultured Syntrophomonas sp.
TAGTGATGACTTTCCTGGGCTTGTTGTTGAGCCGTCTGAGTCCGCGGGAGGAAGCTTTTATCTATGAACTGCCGCCCTTGCGAGTCCCCCGGAGAAAAAACGTCTGGAGCAAAATCAAGCTTCGTTTTGCCGGCTTTTTTACCGAAGTATTACCCCTGTTGCTGGTGATGAGCATCGCCATTCGAGCATTAATCGAATCTCATCTGCTGGAGATTTTCAACGGCATGGATGCGCTGACCAAAGTGATCTTCGGGATTCCGGCCGAAGCTTTTGTGGCCGTATTGATTACCATCTTTCAAAGATATCTGGCGCCTCTGGTATTGCTCAATCTGGATCTTTCCGCCCGGGAAGCAACCATTGCGCTTTCCATGATTGCGCTTTCTCTGCCTTGTTTGCCGGTCATGGTAGTGACGGTGCGAGAGATGGGTTTCAGCAGTTTAACCAAAATTCTGCTGATGGGCTTTATCACTTCAGCGCTTGTGGGGATTTCACTCAATCTGATTTTGCCGTTCTAGGAGGAGAAAAAAATGTTGGCAACCGAGATGAAAAAAGGGCAAAAGGCCATGGTTTGTTCCTTCGGGAGAGGCAGAGGGATGGAAAGAAGACTCTTCGAGATGGGCATTATGCCGGGAACGGAAATAGAATTACTGGAGAAGCACCCGTTTAAGGGACCGCTTTTGTTTCAGGTAGGTCAAGCCCGCATCGTACTGGGCCGTAACATCGCTGCCTATCTGGAGGTTGAAATCGCGGAAAAAACGCTCCCCAGCCGATCCGAACCGTAAGTCCGGACGGCTGTCAGCCATTGGGGGAATCAGCTTTGTTCAACTGTTGATGCTGCAGCATCTGCACCGCTTCGGTGATACTTTTTCCGTTCGCTCCTGTGAAAACCTCTATACCGGCTCTTTGCAGGATAAGAAACGCCTTGGGGCCGATCCGATTGACAATGACTGCTTTCACGCCGGCTTGAACCAGGGCTTTGGCGCCGTTGGTTCCTTGGCCCTGCTCAGCGTTTGCTGCTTTGACGTCGAGCAACGAAAACGCCTGACTGGTCTCGTCCCAAATCCAAAAACACTGACATTTGCCGAAACGTTCCCGCACCGGAGTGGAAAGGTCTGTGCTTTCGGCACAAACCGCGACCTTCGTCTGATAGCCGGGATGATTCTCTGTTGCACTCCATTCCAGTCCACTATCATAGAAACGACAGCCTTCCATGTAATCCAACTGACGTTCACGCCTTCGGCAGTGACCCTGTCCCAAACAGTAACTCCCGCCTTCGATGCGGATGGCCTTGCCGTTGGTAAAAGCATCAGCAACCTTGGCATAAGCTTCGGTTAAAATACGCTGGAAAGTGGGACGGGAAACCTCCATCATGCGCGCGCAGTCTTCCTGTTCGAGATTCAGGTGGTTTTTCAGTCGAATGGCTTCAACTTCCTCGACTTTAAAGACAACCTCTTCCATATCCGCCAATGGTACGCCGAGGGGATGATATGCTTTTACCGGGGGCAAAAAAGCGACTCTTCTGCATTTTGATTCTCTCGCCAACGTAGTGTACCTCGCTTGTCTTGTTTCATTTTGACCAGATTCACTAAGTTGATTCTATCTATATTTACAGCGAAACGTCAAGTGAGGTGGTTTTTTACGCATTATAACTCCTGGCAATTGACATCCCGGGGGGATGCGAGTATTCTAAATATGAATATGGGCATATGCTCAATAATGCTGATGCCGGGGTTGTTTTTATCATCCGGTTACGGCAGGGGATTAGATGAACAAGATTTTCATACTCGACGATCAGACGACGAAAGGAGACCAAGATTAATGAGTCAAAACAAAAAAAATTCCGGTAATGGGCAGGGGATGCGCATCGAAGAAGGTCCCATGCTGGTTGGCAGTCTGAACAAGATCAACAAGGTGATCGCCGTCATGAGCGGGAAAGGAGGCGTCGGCAAATCATCCGTTTCCTCCATCCTGGCCGCGTCTTTGGCACAAGATGGATACCAGGTAGGCATTCTTGATGCCGACATAACCGGACCGAGTATTGCCAAGGCCTTTGGCGTAAAGGCAGGAAGTTGTACCGTTTCCGAATATGGCTTGAACCCTCCGCTCAGCAAAGGAGGCATCAAAACGCTGTCGATCAACTTATTGCTCGAAAACGAGGATGATCCGGTGATCTGGAGAGGTCCTTTGATTGCCGGGGCGGTCAAACAATTCTGGGAAGAGACCAACTGGGGGCATCTGGATTATTTGGTGGTTGACCTGCCTCCTGGAACCGGCGATGCAGCGTTGACAGTTTTGCAGAGCATTCCTATCAGCGGGGTGGTCATTGTTTCCTCACCGCAGGATCTGTCCCTGATGGTGGTCAGGAAGGCCATTAAAATGGTACAGAAAATGGAAATTAAGATTTTAGGCTTGATTCAGAACATGAGCTATGTAGAGTGCCCTGATTGTGGTAAAAGGATCGAACTTTTCGGTAATTCCTCCGGGGATAAGGTGAGTGATGACATGGGCATTGCTTATTTGGGCGAAATACCTTGGGATAATCAGATTAACAAGCTGATGGATGCTGGGGAAATCGAGTTTTATGAAAAAATAAACCGGTTGGAAGCCATCGTGAAAATCATTGAACTTGCTTAAAAATTGGAGTGTGGACATTTTTTACAACAATGATGCAGAGGAATTGTCTGGTTGAAACAAATTTCATCTAGTTGGCTGTAAAAAACGGCGGATGAATCGAAATCATCCGCCGTCTTGTTTTCATTTAGGGTCTATTTATTTTACTCTTTCCCAGATGGCTGCAGCGCCGTGGCCATGGCCGATACACATGGACTCAACAATGTAGTCAACATCAGCAAAGTCGGGATCCTGGAACATATAGAATATGTCGCAGGCGATTCTGGCGCCGGTGCAGGCCAGCGGATGGCCGATGGAAATGCCAGAGCCCCAAACGTTGGTGCGGTCTTTGGGCAGATTCAGAACCATATTGCAGCAATAGTGAGCTTGGGAAGCGAAAGCTTCGTTGACTTCCCATAGACCGATCTGATCCATGGTCATACCAGCTCTTTTCAATACTTTCGGGATAGCCAGGGCAGGTCCGATTCCCATTACATCTGGGTCGCAACCGATTACAGCCCAGCTCTTCATTCTCATAACCGGTTTTTTGCCCAATGCTTTGGCACCGTCAGCAGTTGCCAGTACCAAACCGGCTGCCGCATCATTGATCTGGGATGCATTACCTGCAGTAACCGTTGCTTTGTCATCTTGGGCGAAAACTGGAGCCATGGCGGCCAGAGATTCCATGGTGGTTTCGGGACGAACACCCTGGTCGCGGGCGACACAGAATTCCACCAGTTCTTCACCTTTTTCAGCCGCAGCTTTGGCCAGATAATCACTAGCTACATAAGCACCATCACGTTTGACTTCACCCTTGGCACCTTTGGCCGGAACTTTGGCAATGATCGGGATAATCGCATCTTTGGCTTTGCCGAGTCCGCCATTGGCAGCTTGAGCGGCAGCACATTTGGCATGGGAAGCACAGGCCAATTCATCCTGCATTTCACGGGTTACGCCATAGCGACGAGCTACAACTTCAGCGGTATGTCCCATGTTGATGGATCTCAGATCCATGTATTTGCCCAAATCAGGATGGACATCAGCGCCGGCACCCATCGGGATGTGGCTCATGTGCTGGGCACCACCGGCAATTTGAACTTCTCCGCCCCAGCCTGACATCATTGCTGATGCTGCAAAGGAAATGGAGTTCAGACCTGATGCGCAGAAACGGTCAACCGTACATCCGGGAACATCATAGGAACCATCAGACAGCAACCAAGCGATACGGCCCTGGTTGAGACCCTGTTCCATAAAAGCATTGGCGGTGGCAGCCCATACAACGTCGTCAATTAATTCAGCCTGTTTGGCTTTGTCTTCGCAGCCGATTCTTTTTCTCAGCTCTTTAAATACGATAGCTGACAATTCATCAGCGCGGACATTGGTAAACCAGGATTGTTTTCCTGCACGGGCAACCGCCGTACGTGCAGCTTCTACGACAAATACATCTTTCATTAAATATTATCCTCCTTTAAATTTTGGTTAGATTGTAAACCCAATTAGTTAACTATTACAACTTCGCGATAAATGCTTAAAATCCT
>CAZACF010000198.1:0-256 GCA_964483565.1 uncultured Syntrophomonas sp.
AAAAATGACCGGCGCTCCCAGTTTCGTGCCGATCTCCAACACTTCTTCGATATTATAGGAGCGTTCATCATTCTCCAGCACCAGTCTGCGTTTGACCGTCGTATCCAACTGACGGTAGTGAGCAACAAACCGGTTTATCGCCTGTTTTTTGTCGTTATAAACGCCGCCGATATGCAGGACTATTTTATGTTCCGCACCAGTCCCCAAACCATCCAGCACCTGCCCGTGATAAGCCAAATCTTCTATCGCCCGAGCT
>CAZACF010000198.1:266-4107 GCA_964483565.1 uncultured Syntrophomonas sp.
GAATTCAATACCGTATACTGTCCCGGATGCATGGAAACCCGCATACCGCTGTCTCTTATTTTTGTTCCTATGGTCTGCGACTGTTCAGCAAACACCTCTTGCCAGGCCAGGGTGTTGGCCGGGCTGGAGCCGAACGGGATCAGATCGGAGCTGATTCTGAAAAGCCGGATGCGGTTGGCCAGGTTATAATCGATTATTCTGTCCAGCGACTGCAGATTGTGGCTGATCAGTTCCATCAGTTTGCTCTCATTGACGTTTTTTAGCATACAGCTTTTAAGGTCCGTATTTCGCACCCCCACGGTCAGACAAGCATATCCTATACTCACCAGGTACCTCCTGATAAATTTATGGTTGCGCCATACGGCACAACCATAATCGTTTATTGCATAACATTTCTGATCAGTCTGGCCAGCATGGTGGCGACTTCCGCTCGGGTGGCGGTACTTTGCGGATCAATGCGGTGATCGTTGCGCCCGTTCATAATCCCGGCCTGATGCATGCTTGCTATGGCATCCCGGGCATAATTGCTGATTTTTTCATCGTCTGCAAATAGATCGGGTTCCATTACCTTTTTCAGAGAAAGCCGGGCATAAGACGCATAATTGCTCATCATGACCGCCATCTGTTCCCGCGTAATCTCTTCATCCGGAGCAAACCGATTATCGCCGGTGCCCTTTACTATACCTGATTGTAGCGCCCAATCAATATATGGAGCATAATAGCTATCCGGATTTACATCTTGAAAACCACACCCTTTGTATAGGTCGGGTTGAACATTGCTTAACCTTCCCAGAACCGTCACCAGCATCCCCCTGGTCATGGTCATGTCCGGGCCAAAGTTGAGATCATCAATACCAGTAAATAGTTTTCTGGCCCCCACAAAGAGGATTTCTTCCTGGCCCCAGTGGTTCTGTAGGTCATGAAAGGCGGGCCGATTGTCCTGCAATTTTATGATCATCGCTTCGCTGACGGGAATGATCATCTGTCCCTTGTCAAGCAAGGCCAACGGGATAATTTCTTCGCGGCCGTCGGGATAAACCCTGATCGCCACCGTATCCGGGCCGGCGTTTTCAGCCGGAACCAGGGCGTTGATTCTTCCGCCGGCGGCTGACAACGCTGTATTATCAGTTTTGATACTGAATAGCCGGACTCCTTGTTTTACTTGTGAAGTCACGCTGAATCCTTTCCGGGCATCAATGGTTGCCGCCGAGCCGGATTGACTGCCGCCCTGATTGGGTTGTTGCATCATGCTGTTGTTGACGGTTACGGTATAAGTATCGGTATTGGTTCCGTTTGCTGAAGTTACTGTTATGATAATTTTATTTATGCCGGGATACAAATCAACCACCGCACTGCCAAAATCTGCCGGCTGTCCATTGACCTTAATGGAAGCATCCGGGTCTTGGGCGGCAATATTGATGAACGTGGAAGTCAGATTTTCCGTTTCATAATAATACTCCTGCTGGCCAGGCACCAACTGCAGCGGTATACCCCGCATGAAATGGGATGATAAGCCGGTATTATCCTCCTCCTCTTCGTTTACATCGGCGTAGGTAACTATCACCGCTGCCCCTTCACGGTCAAAGGTAAAGACTCCGGCCAGATTGAGGAGACCGGATCCCAACAGGAAACGGTTATAGCTGCGTTTGGTGTCAATGATGCGGCCGTTTTTATCCAGCAGGCTGACGATCAGGTTGCCGCTATGGCGGTTGGCCAGGGCATTGTTTTTCAAATCGACCAGTACCGTGGATGAACCTCCTTCACAGTGCATTTGGGTGGTCAGGGTCACGGGTTGATAATCATTGCGAACCAGCAGGCTTTCGAAAAGCAGCGAAGAAATATTGTTATGGCGATAATATTCGATCAGTTCCAGATTAGCCTCTGTATCACCGGTAAGAAGCGTTTCTTCCACCCAGGCTTTAACAAAGATCTGCACGCCATTTTCCGGAATCTCATTGCCCAACATCACGTGTCCGGCAATATCAAAGACAAATTGGCGGGTATAAGCGCCGGCATCAATCAAGCCAAAATCGCCTGGGTCTACACTGAAGGGAACGCCCTCTTCCTGACCGTTTACCATCTCCAGCAGCTGAGTGCACTCCGAATCGCTGAACAGTCCAATTTTGACATGGCGCGAACTTCCTGCTAAGGCAGCCCCATTGTTGTATAGCGTTACCTGGACAACCCGCCGGCCATCTTCTTCTCTTACAATCTCCGTATTGGTTATGCCAACATCTGGTACATCCAAATACAAAGTATCGGTAAGCGTATATTGCTTGCCCAGGGTCGGCATTGTACTGCTGAAGCGGGCGGTGATAATGCAGTCCGGATTAATGATCTGACCGGCTGGGATATCATAAGCGGCGGTCAGGGTGATGCTGTCATTGGGCAATAAAAACAAACCCTGGTTGAACTCGGTGATATTATCCCCGATTTGTATGGTTATATTATCAATTGGCTGTACGCCGGCATTGAATAAAGTAAACTGAACCGGTATCCGTAAACCTGGTTGGATGGTGCGATAATCTACTGCCACAGAATGGACTGTCATTTTGTTCTCATAGGTTGCGGTGGCCGTATATAGATCAGAGCGGGCTATCGGAGTATAAATAATTTGCTCCGTGCTCTCTCCGTCTACTACCAGAGGGATCTTGTTTTCCCGGTAACCATTATCGTAATTGGTGCCCAGAATAACTGCCTTGACGGTATCTTGATCCGCGCACCAGGCATCAAAATGATCGATCAGAGTAAAATCACTCATGGTTGCTACATCCAATGCCGAAGTAATATAAATTTTTCCGTTTTCATTAATGAACTTGACCGCCTTCAGCAGATCTTTGTCTGCCTTGACGGTATCCCCTTCGGTAGTTGCAGTATCCGCCGGCTCTTTCCACAGAATAGACAATTGATCAATCTGCCGGGCATTTTTACTGAAAATAAAATTGGAATTAATATTTACATTGGCATGGTTGTTGATGCTGCTAATGCTGTCAATAAAATCGCTATATATCGATCCGTTGCGGTCAAAGGCACACAAGCGGATATCATTGCGGCTGACTCCATCAGCATCATGGATGCTGTACCAACCGAGCACAAAACGTTCTCCCTCGTCATTAAAAACAACGCTGGTCAGTTGGGGATTTTCATCCAAAAAGGTATCGTTGGTCACTCGTACGTTTTTCAATAACGTTCCTTCCGGGTTAATGACCGCATAAACGATTTCCATACCGCTGCTTACTTTATTACCGTCATCAGAAACTGTAAGTAGATGGTCACTGCCTTCGGCATCTGCCGACGTATCCAAGGAATAAGTAATCGCTGCCGTACCGTCCTCCAGCATGGCAGCTTGGAGGGCTTTGACCGCTCCATTGCTGCCGTTGTACAGAATTTTGGTCTCACTCCATGCTTTATTCCCCCGGTCATATATCCGGTAAAGAATGTTGTCGACACCGTTGAATTCCAAGGGCTGGTTGGCATCTGCCGCATAAACACTGCGCCAGGCAACCAGCACCTGGCTGTCATTTACCGCTACCGCCGGTGCCATATCCGGGGTACTGTTCTGACTGAGCCGGGTCGTCACCCATTGGCGGTTGTCATAAACTGCTGCCACTACTTCGGTGCCGTTACTCAACAAAGCGATGTCGGCGTTGCTGATTTCTTGACCTGCTTCCCGGGGAATGGTTTGGCTCTGGGCGACCCACGCCGCAGCGGCAAAATTCTCATCGCCCGCCAATTGCAACTGGGAATCACCAAAGCTGGTCATCTCAGCGGCAAGCGGAACCCCTTGGGGATATTTGCCTTCCGTGAGGCTGCTCCAGTATATCCGGGTGTTTTCGATCTC
>CAZACF010000199.1:0-4093 GCA_964483565.1 uncultured Syntrophomonas sp.
GCTCTGCCCCAGTCCGCAGAGTGAACCGGCAATAATTTGCTGGCCCAGATTTTCCAGCAGTTCGATGTCTCCTGCTTTTCCTTCACCTTTACAGATGCGGTTCAATACTTCCAGCATACGCTTGGTGCCGATACGGCATTGTACGCATTTGCCGCAGGATTCTTTCTGGGTGAAATTGAGGAAAAATCTGGCCAGATCGACCATACAGGTCGCCTCGTCCATGACCACCATACCGCCCGAGCCCATAATGGCTCCGGTGCTGCTGATGGATTTATAGTCAACCGGGGTATCCAGCAGGCTCTCCGGAATGCATCCTCCGGAAGGGCCTCCCAGCTGTACGGCTTTAAACTTGCGGTCATCTTTGATGCCTCCGCCGAGATCATAAATGACTTCCCGCAGGCTGATTCCCATGGGAACTTCGACCAGCCCGCCGCGTTTGATTTTTCCGGCCAGGGCAAATACTTTGGTTCCTTTGCTGTCTTCGGTTCCCATGGCGGCAAAGGCTGCGCCGCCTTCTTTTATGATCCAGGCTACATTGGCCAGGGTCTCTACGTTGTTAATATTGGTGGGCTTTTGCCAGTAACCCCGCTGGGATGGGAAGGGGGGCTTTAGTCTGGGCATGCCGCGTTCTCCTTCCAGGGAGGCGATCAAGGCTGTTTCTTCGCCGCAGACAAAGGCTCCGGCACCTTGTTTGATGATGATGTCATAGGAATAATGGCTGCCGAAAATATTTTTACCCAGAATATTTTTTTCCCGGGCTTGTTGGATGGCGATTTCAACTCGTTTGACGGCCAGCGGATACTCTGCCCGGGCATAAATGATTCCTTGACTGGCTCCAATTGCAAAGCCTGCGATGGCCATCCCTTCGAGTAGGGTGTGCGGATCTCCTTCCAGCACGCTGCGATCCATAAAGGCTCCGGGGTCTCCTTCGTCGGCATTGCACACGACATATTTCTCTGGATTTTTTTCTGCTCGGGTGGCGTTCCATTTGAACCAGGTCGGGAATCCTGCCCCGCCTCTGCCGCGCAGCCCGGAAATCTTGATCTGTTCTATGACCCCTTGCGGATCATTGCTTTTTACAACGTTTTCCAGCGCTTGATATCCGCCCGCTTTTATATAGTCATCGATCGATTCGGGGTCGATATGACC
Source organism: uncultured Syntrophomonas sp. (assembly GCA_964483565.1). Lineage (GTDB taxonomy): Bacteria > Bacillota > Syntrophomonadia > Syntrophomonadales > Syntrophomonadaceae > Syntrophomonas_B. The sequence goes on from CAZACF010000199.1 coordinate 1,150, forward strand.
ACAATTGCGCAACGCAATGCGTACTTGTTGGGCCAGGAAATCGTTATTCTGCTCGGGGGTGGAGACCAAATATTTTTCCAAGCTTTCGGGGTGTTCGGACTGCATGATCTCCCGGGCGATTTCCGGGGTAACATGTCCAAACATATAGGCTCGTCCGTCATCATAAATCATTTCCAATAGGGGTTCATGATGGCACATGCCAATACAGCCAGTCTGTTCAAGTTTTATGTCACGTCCCTGGGCGGTGATTTCTTCCTGTACCACTTCCCAAACCGGCGAAGCTCCGGCAGCGATCCCGCAGCTGCCTATCCCGATCTTTATAATCATGCTGTGGCACCTCCCTCAGCATTTGTTTTCTCTTCCTTATAGATATCACGTATGATGGCACAGGCTTTATCCGGAGTCAATGGCCCGTAAGCACGTCCATTGATCATCATGACCGGCGCCAGGCTGCAACAGCCCAGGCAGGCGGCATCGGACAAAGTAAATAATCCGTCATCGGTGGTCTCGCCCATGGATACTTTCAATTCCTCTTCCAACGCAGTAGCAATTCGTTCCGATCCGTTGACGTGACAGGCAGTCCCTTCACACAGCAAAATAATATACTTGCCCATTGCCGTAAGGCGGAATTGGGTATAGAACGTAGCCACACCGTATACCTGGGCTCGTTTTATGCCAAGTCCGTCCGCAATATGCTGCAAGACTGAAAGCGGCAGGTATCCGTAGATATCCTGCGCTTTTTGCAGCACAGTGATAAGATTGCCGGCTTCCTGACCATACATTTTCAGAATATCATCCATTAAATGCATGTCGACGTCGGCCTGAACAAATTGTTTCTCCATTCTATCTTCTGCCTGACAGGAGCAGGTCATGGAGAACACCCCTTTCCGTTATAAATTACCAAGGCAAGACAACGATATGACTCGCTTGGTTATGAACACTTTAGAGCGTACCCGGGGACTATAACACCAGCCAAAAGATTTAAAACGTTTGATCTGATTACATCAATCACCGTTCAACATAAAATCTAATTTTTTTCCCAATTATACTTAAACATAATCAATTATCAAACTAAATGAGCAAGTTGTAAAGATGTTCATTTAATATTATTGTATAATCAATTAAAGCAAAAAAGGATTTTTTATTAATTCTAAATAGTGGAAAGGTTTAGCCACTCATCGCGCATGAGTTATTATGATACTTGTGTTATAATAAGCACCAGGCCCAATATGGCGTATTATGATGTTATCATGATACGTTATTATATATTTCTTTATTGGACATTTATTTAGTATATTAGTGCGATTTATGCGTTTGTTCTGTCGTATGCTTTTTTTCTCTGTAATAAGAGAATAAATAAAAACATGGTGTTATCTTCTTACCCCCCTATTCTGTAAGGTTCACAGCATATCAAAAGTGACTTGCTCGTGATTGCACTTGTGATAACTAGTACAAATAAGATTTACCACACCTTTATCAATGCGAAATGACCTTCTAAAACTGCATAATACAGCCAGGTAATTGAATATAACAGCTTTTTTCAGCTACAATAGTATTACAGAATTGGACGTAATCAAACTATTGAAAGGAGGCAGAGCTTATGTTAAAGTACATTTCGGTAGTCGTCCCGGAAGAAATTGATCGTGAACTACGGTTTGCATGTGCGGATCAGGCAGTAACCAAATCACGATTAGTAAGAAAACTGATCGAAGAATATTTAGAAGACTGGCGCCAGCATTTTGAAGGCAACCTCGAAATGATCGATAAAGAAGCTTATGATGATGAAAAGAAATAGGTTCGTTTAAGTTTATTATTTGAGCGGAAATAAAGGAAAGCAACCAAGCCAGAGCCAGGCCAAAAGCCAATCACTATACAGCAGTGCGGACATTTACGGCCAGGGTGGACACGGTAGCAGTTTACGCCAATGCTTCGACCCGTTTTACCGACGGCAATGTATTTGGATTCGGAGCAGAAATGGGCATAAGTACGCAAAAACTGCATGCCCGGGGACCGATGGGCTTAAGAGAACTGACCGCCACCACCAAATTTGCTATTTATGGTGACGTACAGGTAAGATGAAGTTAATTGCCCGATATCCGGCACACAAATAGGAAAACCGGTCAGGTAAAGAAGACCTGACCGGTTTTGCCAATAAAATGATTATTTTATGCCCATACGAATGGCTCCATCGAGACGAATGTTTTCTCCATTCAGATATGCATTTTCGATAATCTGACATACCAGAGAAGCAAACTCAGACGGATTGCCCATTCGTTTTGGAAAAGGAATAGATGGATCTTGAGGTAAGCCGCCACCTTTTACCAGGAAGGTAACGATTGGCACGATTACTGCGGCCATTATTAACCCGGTTATAGCACCGACGAAAATGTTGATTAATTCTTTTACATCGGTACCCCCAACCAGGAAAAACAGCGGTAGTGCCAGGAATGCCGGCCATCCATCCTTGATGCCCACAACACTTAGGAGAATTAGAGATACTGATAGCCAAAATACCACAATAATGCCCATTACCACTAAAACTTTGGTTGGGGGATGTTCATGTTTAGTCATTACGTCACCATCCTTTAAATTTGTTATGCCGTACAATAAGCTTGGATATCCTTTAGGGAAATAGTTTTTTCAATTCGTGTTTAATGATCTTACCCGACGGATTCCTTGGAATTTCGGTCATGAACTCAACGAACTCAGGAATCTTGTATTTCGCGATCTTATCATTCAAGTATTCTTTATCAACTACCACAAAATTTTCTTTGTGGTCAATTCTATTTATAGACATATTTAATTTTCCTTCCTTTTTAGTATTGTCTTTTCATTTAGCCAAGAATCAATTTTCTGCTTATCAAAAAGAATCTTTGAATAAATCCGATAATGAGGGATTATGGATTCTCTTACCATTTTTCTAATGCTTGCTTCACTGCAACCA
>CAZACF010000200.1:0-1415 GCA_964483565.1 uncultured Syntrophomonas sp.
ACCCCGTTTTTCTCAAATAAAGCCATGAATTCTTCAAAATTGGGAACAATCAAGGCCCCAATATATTTCTGGCTGTCACCCACCGCAAAAGCCAGATCAACATACGTACTGGTGGAAAAGGCCTGTTCTACCTTGGAGGAGGCGATATTCTTACCGGTATCCAGCACAATCAAGCCTTTTTTGCGATCCACGATTTTAATAAAGCCTTCCGGCAACATCTCCACAATATCGCCGGTCATGTAATACCCGTCCTCGGTAAACGCATTGCGGGTGGCTTCGGGGTTGTTCCAATACTCCAGGAAAATATTGTTGCCGCGGACGCACCATTCGCCGTCTTCGGCCATATAACCCTCTACACCCGGGCAGAGTGCGCCGACCGAACCTGGCAGTACACGATGCACCCGGTTCATGTTGATGGTGTTGCAGGTTTCGGTGGAACCGTAGCCTTCATAGATGGGCAGGCCCATGGCCAGGAACAGCTTGCATAAGTCAGCCGACAGGCTGCCGGCGGCAGAACAAGCGAAGACAAACCGGCCCCCCATCATTTCTTTTACTTTATTGAACACCAGCTTGTTGTATAAACGATATTTTAATTTAAGAAAGAAGCTGGCGTTGCGGGTGATGTCCATATGGGGGTAGACATCGATAAAGCCGTTTTCATCGGTGATGGTTTGCACCACTTGCAGGCCGGTATCAATGGCCTTGTTAAAGATGGTCTTTTTAACCGCTGACTGGGAGGTGGAAGCCCGCAGGGCCATATAGATTCTTTCGTAGATGCGGGGAACGGACATGAACACATGCGGTCGGAAAGTAGCAAAATCGGCCACTAGTGTCTGGGGTGAGGAGTAGGCTACGGCGATGGCCGTCTGCATCGCCAGCGCATGCCCGCATTCCCGTTCATAAGTATGAGAGATGGGCAGGAAAGAGAGCAGTAAGTAATCATCTTCGATAAAGGGAGAGAAGGTCAGATCACGCAACACAGCGGCATTGATGCTGAAATGGGTATGGACGGCACCTTTTGGATTGCCGGTGGTACCAGAGGTATAGACGATGGTCATGCGATCATGCAGTTTGACGGTGCGCCATCTTTTTTCAAAAGCAAAACGATCCTGCAGCAACAGAACATTGCCCATCTCTCGTAATTTATTCAGACTCATGGCCTGATCGCTGATAAAGTCGGCGTCACGGTCCATGATTATAAGCTTTTCCAGGGAGGGGATATTCGCAGAGGCCGCCAGGCATTTTTCCAGATCGGCCTGCTTTTCAATAAAAAGGATTTTGGAACCGGAATCGTTCATGATGTAGGTCATCTCGTTGGCACTGAGGGTGGGATAGATACAGACGGTGATCCCAGCTGCACAGAGGATACCGTAATCACACCAGACCCACTCCGGACGGGTATTGCTCATGATGGC
>CAZACF010000200.1:1515-4034 GCA_964483565.1 uncultured Syntrophomonas sp.
AAAATATTATTACTTTTTATTAAATTATACATTATTCTTATAACTAATTTAGATATTATATTACAATAAATGATTTTACTTAATACAGCGCAAAAACACATAAACGATAAATGATCCTTTTTATATTGAAGCATTGAAAAGGGCGGAACTAGGATTAAAAAGCTTACGTAACCTATTTTAAAATGTATCGTACTATAATTGTATTGTGCTTTGCCACGGCAACCTCTATGGTATGGTGCGATGCAACATTTGCAGCAAAATGGCAATTGGATGGGGGGTTTAATGATGAAATGGATCGTTCGAGTGATGATTATGGGGATGCTTTTCCTGGCGTTTTCGTCTCCGGCTCAGGCAACAGAGATACCTGCTGAAATCGCCATTGAAATGGATGGACAAGCGCTTCTGACGGATGTGCCGCCGGTTATACATAAGGGAAGAACACTGGTGCCTTTCCGTACCATAGCGGAAGCACTCGACTTGCAGGTCATCTGGCAGGCAGAAACGCAGGAAGTTTTGGTCGAGGGGCCGGAGCTCACACTTAACATGCAGATCGGGGTGGAGGCAGCTAAAAAAAACGGAGAAATTGTCAGGTTAGATGTTGCGCCCCTGATTATCTCCGGACGAACCATGGTCCCGATTCGTTTCATCAGTGAATCCTGCGGCTGTCGGGTACTTTGGAATGCAGAAGGCAGAAGAGTAAGCATTTATTCACAGCCATCCCCGATGGAAGTGGTGGGGTTCTATGCCCTTGGTGATACCCAGACCAGCAGTTGGACAGACCTTTTTGGCACGGTCTACCCGGAAAGGGGCCAAGGCAATACTGACATTGTTAATGAGCTGGCCTTCGGCTGGTATACCATGAACCAGCAGGGACAGATATTAACCCAAAGCAACAGTGGCTGGCAGCGGCCTGATGGGTGGGAAGATATCCTGCAGGCGGCTGCATCCTGTCAGTTGAAGACTCAGATGTGTGTACAAATGACCGATCAGAATGCCAGAATTCGCAACATGATGAACGATCCGGCAGCCAGGACGTTGGGTATGCAAGAAATTGTCAATGAAGCAGCCCAATATGACGGAGTAAATCTGGACTATGAAGGACTTGGCTGGCATGATACACCGGAAGAACTGAGCAAGGTGCGGGCAGATTTTAACGCATTTGTTACTGATCTGGCTGTTTCCCTGCATGCCAAAGGCAAGCAGCTGACTCTTTGCTTGCATCCCCTAAACAGTGAGTATCCCGGCTATGATTATCAAACGCTGGGTCAGCAGGCTGATCGAATCATTATCATGGCCTATGATTACGGAACCAAGCCGGAACCTCTGAATCAGGTGGAAGAGGCAGTGCAGCTTGCCAGTGCCAGCGTTGCCCCCGAAAAACTGATGCTGGGTATTTCGGTTGTAAATGAGTCGGAAGCCAGCATTGCTGACAAAATTGCCATCGCCAGTCGCTATCACCTGAATGGAATTGCCCTCTGGCGCTTAGGTCTGATAAGCGGTGAAGAATGGGCGACAATGCGAGCAATATTGGGGAATAAATAATAGGGATTTCATAAAATAGCGGGGTTTGCCTCGCTATTTTTGTCATAATTTTAATTGTAAAGCTGCCCTATCCTGAAGCATACTTACTCGATCTGGTTGGTGACGGATAGTTGTGGAAAAGTTTCCATCAAGTAATAAAAAGAGGAATTATAAAAATTAACAAGAAATCAGTAAGGATAAATTTGTTGTAATGAGAGGAAGAAAGGGGAGGTAAATGTTTATTGCGTTTTTCAAAAAAAGCGGCAAAATTAGCATGAAGTTGGCTGCTTGGCTGGTCATGACAATGTTGCTGATCAATATGTTTTCTTTGCCGGCCATGGCAGACTTAAAAATAACCAAGGAGAATGCGCCGGATATCAATCAAAATATTCTGCAATCGTTGCAGGCAGTACAAGGAGAAGAAACAACCCCCGAATCTGCCCGCAAGGCGCTGGAAAGGTTGGATTTGTGGGATGACAGTGACCTCTCCAAGGAGTCAGCAGTAATCCATTGGCGTGGTCAAGCCATGACCTTGGATGAGGTCTGGAAGCTGATCAATAGCCCGGATATCGATCTCGATGAGATCGCCACAGTAGATGGGACTTCACTCACCTTGCGTGACCTTAAAACCATGATTGCCATTGAATATGAAATTCAACGCATCAAGCATACCTATTTCAATGATGTAACCCTGGATGAAGCCCATCAGCAAACCCTGTCTGCCTTGCATCAGCAGATTGCGACGGAAGGAATTAAAATTTATCCACAGGGGACTGCACTGATGGGAACGGAATCATCCGATCTGAATTTTCCTTCCGGCATTGACCAGAGCGTCTATGTCGAAGTCGATGCCAGCCCCCAGACATTTGACAATAACAGCGGTGAGCAGACCATCATAGCAAGCCTTAAGGATCGCCAGGGAAATCTTTTGACGCAGGTGCCTGATTATGACATCAGTTTTGATTATCAGCTGCTGCAAGGCAGCGCCGAATTTGCCT